>JAFAZK010000047.1 GCA_019239825.1 Verrucomicrobiota bacterium
TACGCCAATAGGCAAATGTCTTGGCCATCGCGGGAGAGGTGAACAGTTCGCAACAACGGTCCCGCGCCACTGGGCCTGTGACCACGCATTTCATGTCGCTTTTGGTGACCACAGTCGTAGCCTTAATGTGGATTTGGTGACAGTGACGCGAAGCATCCTCGATGGTAGCGCCAAATACGACGCGATCGAGGCGAGCCCAAAGAATAGCAGCCATGCACATTGGGCAAGGTTCGCAGGTAGTGAACAGCGTGTAACCTTTCAGTATCGGGTGTTTAATCCGCCTTCCAGCCAGACGGATTGCGCGCACCTCGGCATGACAGGTAGCGTCGTTTTCTTTGTGCGAGTTGTTCACCGTACGAACCAGCCTTTCTCCGGTACGGGTGTTGAGCACCATAGCGCCGAAGGGCACGGGTGAATCTGTCAAAAAACTGCGCTCGGTGAACCGGGCTAGTTCAGCGATATAATTTTCGTCCGTGGTAGAGGATGCGAAGCGTACTCCTTTCGCCATTGGTCTCCCCGGTTTAAGCAGTTTCTGTTCCTGGCAGGGAGTTCAAGGACTCGCGGGGTTCGTGGAGCGCTGCGTTCATTGTTGACGCGCATGCGCACCAGCGGACGAAATAGAGGACCCGCGGTGGGCATTGTCTGGTGTTTAATCAACGAGTTGGCGCTCTTTTTAACCAATTCGATCTCTTTATTACCCCAGAGCCGATTTCACGATGGCAAAACGGAGGCGACCACGGCGAGCTGCGAGAAAAACCAGTTGCGCGATATGATTCCCGCCAGCGTTCGTCTGAGGCTGAGCTTTCTGCTATCGGGAACGTGAACTGCTGCGGATTCTACAAACATGATTTTTCGGTCTCTCGTTTTTGCCGGTACAACCGCTGTTCTTGCTCTCCTTGCCGGCTGCAGTAAATCCCCAACTCAAACCCAGCTTATCCGCGTCAGTTTGCAGACGGATTGGTATCCACAGGCGGAACATGGTGGATTCTATAACGCGCTGGTGAAGGGCTATTATAAAGAAGCCGGACTTGATGTTACCATTTTGCCGGGCGGACCCAACAGCAGCCCAACTAAGCTTTTGATGACCGGGGGAGCAGATTTCGGCATGGATTCGTCCGACCATGTGCTCGTCGCCGATGCCGAAGGACTCGATATCGTCGCCGTGGGTGCAACCATGCAACAGGATCCGCAAGCGGTGATGTTACACGCGGAGGATCCCGCCAGCCGATTCGAAGACTTGGAGGGAAGGACAGTTGCTGCCGTCCCGGGCGCTATCTGGTTCCAATATTTGATACACAAATTTGGCTTTAAGAATACGAAAGAGATTCCGGCGACCTTTACCGTGGCGAATTTTCTTCATGATCCACAATATGCTCAGCAAATATTTGTGACATCGGAGCCTTTCTACGTTCAGAAAGAAGGGCAGAAGACCAAGGTCTTGTTAATCAAAGATACTGGTTATGCGCCTTACCGGGTCTTTTGTTGTACGCGCGCCTATTTGAACAAAAACCGGGACGTGGTACAGCGATTCGTAGCTGCTTCGGTACGGGGTTGGAGAGACTATATACAAGACCCTGCGGCCGCGAACGCTGAGATCGCCAAGTGTAACCCGGAGATGAACAAGGATCAGATGGAATTCAGTTGGAAAGCTTTGAAAGACGGCGGCTTTGTCTATGGCGCCGATGCTTCCGGGGCAGCCACCGGTAAATTCGAGGCTCAACGTTGGACCGACCTCTACCAGATCCTCCGAGACTTGAACGTCATCACCAAAGATATCGATCCGAGGCAAGCGTATACTTTGGATTTCACGAAGAACCTTTGAGGCGTGAAAAGCGCTGACAGATCTTAGCCTATGGAAGGGGTAGAGAGCATACTAGAATCTTTAGGACTGACCTTGTCGGCAGCAGCAGCTCCCGGTGGTAACTATGCTTCTTACGTGCGTTGGGGCGACCTGCTATTTCTGGCGGGCGTGATCTCGGCTCGCGACGGAGAGGTAATTTCGGGGACTGTCGGTGTCGATAAAAGCATCGAAGAGGGATACGATGCCGCTCAATGTTGCGCGCTATCGGAATTGGCCACCATCAAGCACGCGCTTGGCAGCCTTGACCAAGTGGAGCGGATCGTCTCCGTGAACGGTTATGTAAACTCGGTTCCAGGATTTGCTGAGTCCCCTAAGGTCATCAACGGCGCCTCCGATCTCTTCATTAAGATTTATGCCGAGCGCGGTTTGCACGCCCGCGCCGCGATCGGCGTGTCTGGATTACCGAGGAACGCATTGGTCGAAATCCAGATGGTCGTGGGGGTGAAGAGAGAAACGGAGTGATGGAGTATTGGAGGGAACTGCTGGGCAGTTAGTGTCCATCTCTCCATCACTGCGTCACTCCATTACTGCATCACTCCACTCTTAGCTATGCCGGAACACTACCTGAGTAATAAATCAACGCATGACCGATGGAACCGTGACTTGCCGCCTCAGCTCGAGGTGGAGTCGGGCGAAGTCGTTAAGTTTGATTGTCTTGATTCCAGCGGTGGCCAGCTTGGCCCTAGCTCGACGGTTGACGATTTTCTTAAGATCGATCGCAGCAAAATCCATACGCTGACCGGGCCTGTCGCAATCAAAGGTTCCGGACCCGGCGATACGCTCCGAGTGGATGTCCTGAATATCCAACACAAAGGCTGGGGATGGACCAGCATCACTCCAGGGCTCGGTTTTCTGCCGGACCGTTTCCCGGATCCGTTTCTCTTCATTTGGCAACTGGACGAGGCATCCACCGATTCAATGGCCCCAGCGGTTGTCCCTTTGCGGCCGTTTTGTGGTATCATGGGGGTCGCCCCTGCCACTCCGGGAGAAATGCGAACGCGGCCACCAGGAATTTTTGGTGGTAACATGGACGTAAAAGACTTGGTTGCCGGTTCGAGCCTGTATCTGCCGGTCTTAAATGAGGGCGCTCTGTTTTCTCTCGGCGACGTGCATGCTGCTCAAGGGGACGGTGAGATCTGTATCAATGGTATTGAATGTCCGGCGGTAGTGACTGTCCGGTTCACGCTGCTTAAAGGGAATCGATTAAGCGCACCGGTGGTGGAAACACCGCAACGCAGCCTGACCACCAGCGGTGAATGGACCATGGTTGAATCCGATGAGGATCCGCTGGCAGCCGGCCGCCGGGCGTCCGACCGGATGCTCGATTTCCTGATCAACAACTGGCGATTCAGTCCCCCGCATGCCTATCTCCTTTGCAGCGTGGCGATGGATCTCCGTGTTCATCAGGTGGTTAATGCGCCGCTGATAACCGTCGGCGCTTCGTTGCCTAAGTCGTTGCTGCCTCTGGTCAAAACACCGTCATTTTAAACAGAAGGTAGCGCCACAACCAAACGGGAATAGCCGCGATAATGGTAGAGCGAAAATCTCCGCGCGCCTATTCTTGCTTTCGCACCTCAGAACTTCAACTTGATACTCGCTGTCACGTGGAACGGCATTTGTTCGAGGATAACGTCGTTGCCAGTGAAGGTTGGGTCGATGACCGTCCAATTGTTCCGGTTGGTAATGTTGAAAAAGTTGACTTGGAATTCCCAGTGCGGTTGCCGGTAGAAGATCTCGGCATTCAACGTGTATTGGGCCGGGATTTTCAAGGAGCCGCTGATGTCCGCATTCTGTTGACCGGTGACCTGCGGCCCGATACCGACGCCAAACCCATTAGAGAATTTGTACACGGCATATGCGTTGAAATAGATCTTAGGCGTGCCAGGAAGAGGGTAGTTTCCCTTCGGATAGCTAGTAAAAGTTGGACTGCCGATACCGGTACCCGATTTGCCATCGACTATGTAGCCGACGGGATAAGGATCTAAATAGTTTCCGGTCTGTTCGTAGGGAGCATAGTTGTGATAGTTAGCCAGCAGCCAGGTAAAGTTGCTGGTAATGCTGAGGTGTTTATCGGGCTGATAATCAAGATCAATCTCCATCCCACGTGACCGTACCTCAGCTGAACCGCCGGTAGGCGATACCACGGACTCCATCCTGGTTTGATAAAATCCGTCGATGCTGAAGAAGAGCGCTTGGTGGAACAACGATACCTTGTAACCGGTTTCGTAAAGAGTGCTTATGTTGTCCAATACACCGGAGTTGACCGAATGATTGTGCCCGTATACATCGGTATCCCCAGCACTCGTAGGTAATCCACCGAAATTCGCATCCCCTTGGAATCCACTGGTGCGATCGTAGGTCAGATAAAAACTGGAATCTGAGGTTAGCTTGAAAACTGCACTACCGAAGACAGAGGTGTCGAAAACGCTAGTCGAGCTTTTCTCATTGGAACCATCATAGTCGATCAGCTTGTTCGTCGGAATCTGGCTTGTTCCAGCGATATAATCTTCACGCACACCGACCATGGTGCTAAGCCACTTGGTCCAATCGGTCTGATGTTGGTAAAAAATACCCCAGTCAGAGAGGCTGTACTCACCAGTCACCCCAGATGTGTAATAGTATTTGCCGTTGGTTGAAAGGCTTGCACCGTTCAGGCCTGCGCTATAACCCGACATTCCTTTGATGGCAAAGCCACCGAAGTAGCCACCCGGGCCATAGGCATTCGGATTTGAGCCAAGAGGGACGGAGATGTTAAAACTACTCGGATTTGAAAGCAGATCATAGGCTGCGAACGGCTGAATAGTGTAATCGGTGAATTCTTCGCCCCATTGATATCTGCCGGCAAAGCCGAAGATATCATGATTCTGGACGGTATTGCCTAGCAATGGGAAAGTGTAATCTAGATGGGCCTCGGTGCGCGTGTCATAAAGGAAGACACCAGGAACGTATTCGTTGTAGCCAAAGAGGTCGCGTTGTTCAGATTGCAGGTGTTCGTACATCTGGTAGTTCACGATCTTTAAGTCCGGATTGATCGTGAAAGTCGTGATCATTTGGAGGGTCAGTTTATTTCCGCGAACGGAATCGCTCGGCCCATTCAGGGTATCAAATCCGTAGATTGGTTCGACGCCAGTGGGTGTGATTGTGGTGAAGGGGCCCTGGTTGGTGCCGCGAACATATTCATTATTGTCGATCAGGTCCTGAGTCGGATGGTTGATCCCTGGCGCCTCATTGGTTCTGACCTCATAGTATTGGCCGGTGAATTGTACGGTTATGGCCTGAGTCGGAATCCAGGTCAACGCGCCAAATATATCCTCTTTATCGTCGCGCGTGTTACGGTAGTAAGTCGTTCCGTCAACTCCTTCATAGCTTAACCGATAAGCGAGCACTCCGGGAATCAGCGGGCCGGTGCTATCTAACGTCCATTCCGAGTGAAACCAGGAGGTGCCGCCCTCCGAAAGTGCTCCAAAGGTGGATTCTATGGTCTCATGGAAGCCGTCAAACTCGGGAGACTTAGTAATGAAGTTAACATAACCCCCGGCACCGCCTCCGGATGGACCATACACCGCCGTCCCTGGTCCCTTAACGATGTCCATTGAATCCATTTGATTGAAGCTCGGGATCACACTGTTGCGATAGAATACCTCCCGTTGTCCATTCTGGAGAACATCCGCATAGATACCGCGGATGTACGGAATACCGTCCAGGCCATATTCAGCTGGGGTATAAGTTCCGGAAGAAAACTGGCCTAAGTCCTGAACGCTAAAGATCTGGCGATCTTCCAGTTCTGCTCGAGTAATTACATTAACTGAACGAGGGATATCAATCACGTTCATGTCTTGGCCAAACACAGAGTTAATGGGGCGCGCAGTCGGGACGATCTGGTCAGCCGGCGGGACCGCCGTGACCAAAACTTCCTGCATATTACTCTGACCGTTGTCGCCTGGTGCAGCGGGAGAAGCCGCTGGAGAAGGCGACGGACTCGAGGTCTGCCCGCACAAGACGGATGCTGAGCAAACGACAAGCGTAAACAAGAGAGTGTGATGAAAAAGCCTAGAGACGAGTACCATAGAGATGCCCTAAGAGCGGTTTAGCAACGCCCGTGCCAGGATGACTAGTTTACAACGCCGCGTGGAGGTATTAACGGAACTGCGAGTGACCGAAAGAGTCTGGCGATAAAGCGCGTGTCTTATTCTAACCTAGGGGAGCATTTACTCTCAGACGCCTAGATTTAGATGGCCGGTATACCGGACAGCCAAGAAATTATTGATCAAACCCTGGGTTGCCTGATTCACAATTTTTGCAACTATGATTCGATGGATTTGGGCAGCCGCGTTCGTTTTTATCGTAGTTTAAGAGGGTTATCAGTCAGGGATGTTTCGCAGAGATCGGGTTGCTCGCGCAGTTTCCTAGCTGAGGTCGAAGCTAATTCGGTTTCGCCGTCTATCCGTAGCTTGGAGAAAATCTGTGAGGCATTGGATATCTCGGTAGCAGCGGTCCTGCGCGATGAACCGTTCTTCTCGGCTCCGATGATCATGCCTTTGAACTGGAACAGTTCTACGGAAGCTTTTCGTTGGGAGACAGCCCGCTTGTTCTATGTCTTCCCTGATGCTGAGCACGCGCCGTTCGCTGCAGTACTTTATCAAGTTGACGCTTTTGGCGAGACCCCATGGCGACAAGCGGCGGAGTCATCTCAAAAGCTAGCGGTAGTAGTCAAAGGGAGAATCCATTTCGAGAATAATACCGGCGTTTTCCCTTTAGAAACCGGACAGATGATTTTGGTTAATACATTTTCTCCGTTTCGTTGGGCTAACCGGGAGAAGCAGCCAGCCGAAGTGCTCTCGGTTGGAATGCGACCGTTTCAACTTTACGAAGAGGTGGAACGCCAGGCGCGGTGGCGCGAGATTTTTAAGAAGGATGTTCAAGGGAAAAGCAAGGAACGGCGCCAGAGAAGAACGGTGAAAGGTGACAAGCGCTAGTGCGTCAACCGCGCATACAACCTTTCACTCTCTCGCCCCTTTCTCACGCGTGGCGGCAAGCTCGAACGACGTGCGCATCAGTTTAATCGCGTGGTCGATATCAGCTTCAGTGCGGAGGAAGAAACTGATCCAACCGCTATTTGGCAAAATATGATGCGGTTCCGCTTGGCCGCTGCGGACCAGTTCATCCCGGACCGGCTTGGGGAATGGGATATCGATCAAACGGTCGCCATGGACATGCCCGAGCTCCCTTTTCCCTAACATAAATGCGGTTCCTCCAAACCGGTGGGGAGTCAGGGTAATTGCTCCCCAGGAGGTTACGGCTTCGATGATTCGTTTTTTTGCGTTGCGCATAAGGGCTAATGATCGGCAACTTCGTAATTGGATCGTGGTAGATCAGGAGCCGGGGCGTCCTGGGAAATGGGACTTATAGGCTGATGGGACCGTAAACTCAGTTCGCTAGTCCGATAACTTTTTGAATCGAGGCGTGGTTTTCGCCGGCTTTGATCATGAAATCGGCGACGTCGGCGCGAGAGATATTAAAGCCGAAGGGCGGCAGGTGTCCGATCGTTGTCCGGTACCTGCCGGTGGCCGGTTTGTTGGTCAACTGGGGTGGGCGGACCAAGGTCCAATCGAGTCCGCTCCTGGCGACGATGCTTTCCATTTCACCGGTGTCGCGCACGACTGCGGGGAAAAACAGGCGGCCGAAAAGGTGGGCCGGTGGGAAAATCGCATCCTTGAACAGGAAAGCGGTTGACTCTATTACCACACGCCGGACACCGGCCTTTTGCATTCCCTGCGTTACTGCCACCGCAAAACGTTGGAGCAGGTCGGCATCCGCTTTAGAGATCGGAATACGCGGACCGAAAGCAGATAGAACCGCCTCTTGTCCCGCCAAGGCGCTGGCGAGCTCTGCGGGATCTAACAGATTTCCGCGAACCACGGTGATGCGGTCTTCGAACTTATCAAGTGGCAAGGTGTTTCTAACAAAAGCCGTGACCGTGTGCCCGCGCTCAACCGCCTGGGCAACGACATGCAACCCAGTAGCGCCGGTCGCTCCAAGTATCAATAGTTTCATCAGAAGAGTAGACCGGGGAGGGAAGTGATTTGTGACAGCTGGTTGATCCGCACCGATCAGAATGGTGCTCGCGCTCGTCCTCGTGGCTCGAAAAGATTGGCATGTTCACGCAGTGCGTTTTTTCCCAGCGCCTGGAGGGGAGCCGCTTTGGCGTGTTATCTGACGATCTCGCGATATTGGTTCCAGGGCGTGTACGGCCCCAAAACTTGGCAAACAGGCGGCTCCCGTGAACGTCTCGACGCTTCGCAGCTCTATAATAAGCCGGGTGTAAACGAAGCGAACGGCACAGGGAGATGCGTCGCGTTGAGACGGTTCGCGGGAGCCGCCTGTTTTCGCACGTTTCGGCGGCATCAGCGTAGAAACGAAATGTTGCGAGGGTGGCGGGATAAACGCCAAAGCGGCTCTCAACCGCGAACGGAAACGAATGGACGTGAATAAAATCTCACACAAGGAGCAGACGAAATCCGGAATAGCCGCGAAAAGGCACGAAAAGCGCAGAAAAAAATCTCACGCAAAAACGCAAAGGCAAAACCGAGACAGCATTGGTTCACGGAAGGCATCCGGCAGCGGCCGGACCACAAAGACAGCCCTCCAGGCGCTACGAGCAAACCGGCCTTGTGAACGTGCCAACGAGGATAAAACGAGGACGATGGAGGAGAGTTAGTCCTCCTGCAGCCGCGGGAGATGTGCCAATTTGTCTGGGTTGGTAACCACGAAAACGTCTTTGATGCGGCCTTTGCTGACATTCAGTGAAACCACCGAGAACGGTTTCCCATGCAGATAACCGATCATGGCACGTTTTCCGTTGATCTGCGCCACGTGGCCGACGACTTCTCTTGGTACGGTCTTTTCCATGCTTCTTAGAATACCGCGAGCGACCTTGTCAGCGCCCTTGATCGGCCTTGGTACGGCAACGGCTTTACCGCCACCGTCCGAGTGAAGGACAACATCGCGAGCTAGCAACGCGAGGAGGCCATCCATGTCGCCGGTACGGGTGGCTTGTAGGAATCGGTCCAACAGATCGGTATTATCTTGAGTGGAAGGTTTGAACCGGCGGCCGACTGCTCCAACATGTTGCCGCGCTCGGCGTAACACTTGCCGGCAGTTGGTTTCGCTCTGATCGAGAATTTCCGCTATTTCCGTATGTTTATAGCTAAAGACCTCATGGAGAAGGAAAACCGCACGTTCAATTGGGGTCAGGCGCTCTAATAATACCAGGAACGCCATCGAAAGTGATTCGTCGATTTTCAGCGCTTTAAGCGGATCGTTGTTTGGTTCGGTTAAGAGCGGTTCGGGTAACCATTGACCAATATATTCTTCGCGTTGAACCCGCGCGGATTGCAGATGGTTCATGCAGAGGCGGCTAATAATTGTGACCAGGAAGGCTCGCGGTGATCGGATCTCTTGGTCCGCAGATTGGTGCCACCGGATAAAGGTCTCCTGGAGCATGTCCTCGGCATCGGCGATCGTCCCGAGCATGCGATAAGCGATGGAGAAAAGCAGGCCGCGGTACTGGTCGAAGGTGGCCAACCGGATCGCATCCTCCGCACTGGTCGTTTGCGGTTCTTGGTCACGGCCAGGGTGGTGGTTGTTCATGGTTCGGGGTGAAGGTCAGCGTTCATGAATAGAAAAGGAGGAGTTCGAGGAGTTCAAGGGCTCGCCAGCTGTTAAGAGAGGGACCGAATAGGCGGGCGTTTTGTGACAAGCGGGTGCGGTGAGCGAGCGATAGCACCGGAAATGGTGACGAGATCGGACAAATCGTCCCGAAGGGACAGAACGAACGTAACCGGGCAATTTATTGCCGAAAAGCGGGGCGAAGTCGGGAGGAGGACGACGAATACGAGAACGAATCGCTGCAGCGTCTATCAACGATAGTCGTTGCCAGCGATGGCGCTGGCGTCACGAACCTTGGCAATCTCAGCGTGCACCCATTGCTGCGGCAGGTGAAGATACTTGATCCTCGAGCGGCCGGCGTAGGTGTAGATCAGGTGATAATCACCGTCACTGGATTGGATCACCGTTGGATAGGAGACACTGACATCGGCGCGATCTCCTAAGCTTGTGACCTGTGAAAAATGCTCACCGTCTGCCGACCAGGCCACACTCATAGCAAACCGGTGAAATCGATCGGAGGTGTGGACGACCAGCACACCGTCTTCGCAAGCAATGGCGTCAACCGCTGAGTCGGGGCTAGGCAGATTGATAGACTTGGCTGGTGACCATTGGTTCAGTCCAGGATTCCATCTCGAGAACAACACAGAACCGCCATGGGGATTTCGCAGATAAGCAACGACCTCACCATTACTAAGAGTTACTAGAGTAGGTTGGCTGTTTTCCGGCCCCGGGATTTTCGCGGCGATGCTTTTTTTGATCACCTGACCGTCACGCAGGTTCAAGCAAACGGTGTAACCCTCCCAATGAAATAGCCAAGAGGAGAGTGGGATCATAACCTTACCGTCGGCCAACTCTAGTAACTTGCTCCGAGGTGACTGGCCGAACCCGTCAATCAACCGCTGCACCGGCGACCAATGCCGGCCGAAGTCATGCGACACCACGAAATCGACATGGGCTCCCGACCACCCGCCTATGGTGACCCCCGCAAAGAAAAGCCAGAGACACTGCTCGTGATCCAGGAAAAGCACGGTGTCCCCGACGGACTTATTTGCTAGCCAGTGACCTTGTATCGGAGTTTGCGGCCCAACAATAACTTCGGGCTCGGTCCAAGTTCGGCTACCTCTTACTAGTCGAGAAGAGAAGATCCGAGCGTCGGGCGCGGCTTCGCTTGAGGCTGCGTACCAGGAGCAAACGAGGGACCCGTCCGGGAGCTCTGCTAAAGATCCGCCATGGTTGCAGGGCAATTGCCCGGAAACATTGATGAAACAACCTTCGAATTGTGAGTTGACCGGATCGGCATGGATCGAGCGCGAAAGCTCATCAAGCGCGGAAAAGCGAACCTGCTTTTTCGCCGAGGCGTCCGGGGCATCAAGCACCCCGCGGAAACAAATAATTCCGATAATAGTGGCTACCGGAATGAAGCCGGCAAGAAGCGATAGGACTGATCCAGCAGGGCGAAATTCGTTAGCCCACGACTTGGTTCCTGGCCGAGACAAAGGGGTGGTTGGGATGAGCATGTTCGGCGGTAGAGATAGAATTCGTCACGCGTGAATCGAGTAGGTGAGATGTGAACTGCGCGAAGAAGTGCTTGGGTAGTTTTGTTCAACTCCGTTCTGAACGTTTTTTCGCTGGCAGGCCTCGAACATGAAGGGGCCGAGAGTAGCGGGGTGTCCGGCGAATGGCAATGAAGGAGTTGGGGAAAGCGTGCCGGCGTGTGGGCGAATCGGCGGAACGCCGACACGGCGATGCGGCGTGGTAGCACGACCTGGAGGGGAGCCGCTTTGGCACCTGACAGACGACCCCGCGATATTTGCTTCGACGTGTGTATGACCGGAAACCTCCTTAACAGGCGGCTCTCGGGAACGTCTCAACGCGTGTTAGGTTTATTGATACGTCGCGCGGATGAACAATTTTCTAACGGAACGAAGAACAAAGCAGCGCGGGCGGTAGTTTCCGGGAGCCGCCTGTTTAACACAGTATTTGGCCTTCCTCGCAATGCAGAGAATATCACGAGATCCTTAGGCACGTTCCAAAGCGGCTCCCCTCCTGGCCGCGCTTCCTGGCCGCGCTGCCATCAATCGTTGCGGGAGAGAAGATCCCCGTTTTTCAACAGTCTGCTAGGGCGTAGCCGAAGATAAGCGTTAACTTAACTTTGGTGGGGCGAGGCTCCCTTCCGGCCTAATGATGTCAACGAATCCGCTGATGTGCTTATTCCCAAGACGCTTCTAGGTAGTAACCCTCGCCGAGCCGGGGTATGCAGTGCGGCCGCGGACAAGCGCACCGTTGGACTAATGTACGTCACGATTTCTCCAGTCCCCACCCAATGTCGCTGCAAAACGCTGCCCCGCGCCTCGGCGCGTCCAGCGGCCCTTACAGGACCAGGGAACTCTACTGGGGCTCAATTCTCCGCAGCCACTTACAGAACGATCGGGAGCCTCGCCCCACCAAACTATTTGGATCGCCGGTTATTTGGCGACTTCCGGAACCTCTTTACCTTGATCAACGAAGGTCAGCGAAGCGGAATTGAGACAGAAACGTAACCCGGTCGGGCGCGGGCCATCGTCGAAAACGTGCCCAAGGTGCCCGTCGCAGCGAGCGCACAGAATTTCCGTACGGACCATCCCAAAACTGTTGTCTTGGTTCAACGAAACATTCTCTTTGGCAATGGGCTGGAAAAAGCTCGGCCAACCCGTTCCTGAATTGAACTTAGCTGAGGAGGAAAAAAGCGGTAACTGGCAGCAAACGCAGTGGTAGATGCCTTCGCGATGATTATCCAGCAGCGTGCCGCAAAAGGCGGGTTCAGTGCCTTTGCCACGGGCGATCCGATATTGTTCATCGGTCAATATTTTCCGCCACTCGGCGTCGGATTTAATCACCTTAGGAACGGAAATTGGTCCGGTGAGATCTCCGTCCGGTCCGATCAAGCGGACTGTAACCATTTTCTGCGCGTCTGAATTTGCAGCCCTACTGACCGAAAGAAGACCCGCCATAGTGAAACCACCCAAAGCAAAGAAGAATTCTCGTCGCGATTTCATGATTGTTCTGCTGGGGAAATGCTCAAGTTTTCCCTAATAGGTGATGGCCCACTGCTCAACAATATTCCCAAGAAAAACACCCAGCGGTGGCTGCCGGTTACTCAAACCACTAGTTGCAGCTTCTCACTTTTCACCTCTCACTGGCGGCTGGTCGATCTGCGGAAACAAAGCCCGACGAGTGGCCATCGTGTAGAGATTGCCGAGAGTTGGGTAATTAAAACAGGTCCGATGAATCACGTCCGCTCCGCCGTTACTCATCATGACTAAGAGGCCAAGGTGGACCAGTTCGGTGGCGTGC
Source organism: Verrucomicrobiota bacterium (assembly GCA_019239825.1). Taxonomy (GTDB): domain Bacteria; phylum Verrucomicrobiota; class Verrucomicrobiia; order Chthoniobacterales; family JAFAMB01; genus JAFAVN01. Next base: position 12,863 of record JAFAZK010000047.1, read on the forward strand.
TCGCCAATGACATGAACCCCCAGAAGACGTTTATCATCTCGCCCGAATAACAGTTTCATGAATCCGACATCGTCACCGATGATTTCGCCTCGGGCGCTCTCGTTGTAGCTGGCGCGGCCGACGAGGAAATCGACCCCTTTTTTCGCCAAGGTTTCTTCCGATTCGCCGACCGTGCTTACCTCCGGGATTGTGTAGATGCCGTTGGGCAAAATTGCGCTTAACTCTTGGTCATCGCGGTTACCGAACGCATGAGTCATGGCAACGCGTGCTTGTTCCCGGCTAGTAGAAGCTAAAGCGGGTGGACCGATGACATCTCCCGCCGCGTAGATATGCGGTACGTCAGTCTGGTAGTGTTGCTTTACGACGATCAGGTTACGAGGACCAACGGTTAAACCAGCCTTGGACAGTTCCAGCTCAGCGGTATTGCTTGCCCGGCCAGCAGCGACCAACACGGTATCAACCTCGATCACCGTTCCGCTGCCGAGATGCAGGCTGACATTGTCGGGCTTGGATACGTCAATCTGCGACACCCGCTCTTTTAAACGAATCCGAACTCCGGCGCTCTCCATTGCCTTGCGCAGACGCTGAGAAATTTCCCGGTCCAAAAATGGCAATAGCTCCGGACGGCCGTCGATCAGAAAGACCTCGGCGTCGAGCGCCGCAAAAGTGCTGGCATATTCGGCTCCGATGACACCGGCGCCAATGACAGCCAACCGCTTCGGGAGCTTAGTGAGCTCTAGGATTTGGTTGGAGTCGCAAATCCGCCGATCACTGAAGGGAATATCCGGCTGCCGAACCGGCGACGATCCAGTCGCGATCAGGATATATTGGCCCCGGAGCGCCCGATCCTGATCGGGGCCGTCCAAGACGCTCACGGTATTAGCATCTTTGAAACAAGCGCTGCCATGCACGATCTCGACGCCGGCGGCAACCAGCCGCTCCGTCCAGCGGTCGCGCTCATTGGTCGTGACCCGTTTCTCGTGATAGAAAAATTCTTCGATCGTCGCTTCCCGCCGTAAAGATAGGTCAACCCCAAACAGGTTGCGGGATCGCCACCCGGTGAGGGCCAACGCAGTTTCTCTGAGCGTTTTGCTTGGAATAGTACCGGTGTTGATGCCGGCTCCGCCCAGGTTTTGCTTTTTTTCGACCAAAGCAACTCGCTTCCCGAACAGGGTTGCGACCCAAGCGCCAAACGCTCCGGCAGGTCCACCGCCGATGACCACTAAATCGTATTCTTTCGTCTCCATGCTTTAACCGCAGAACCTCACCGCGAATGGACACGAATGGATGCAAATAGACAAACTAAAACCCAACG
>JAFAZK010000060.1 GCA_019239825.1 Verrucomicrobiota bacterium
AAACTCAGTCCACAATATGAAATCCGGTCGTGCGAAGCGCCTTGATGGCTTGGGGTAGCTGCCGGTCGCGTACCAAGATGTAATCGGTATCAAATGTACCGATTGGTAGGATACCGATACCAGCATGGGCCAACGGGACAGCAACCGAAACGAGGATACCAACGAGATCGAGGTCGAGTGGTCCCTCAATCTTGATGGCCCGCCAGCCCCTGCTGGCGCGCACGTCGTCGCTTACCTCTGAGTTCGCGCATACGATCGAAAGCTGATCGGTGGTTCGCGATACCGAGAAGAAACCGATACGGGTCGCCCACTCCGGAATCGGTTCAGAGGATTCTAACCTGCACACGGCAAGCACGTCGGGCAGGAGCGATAATTGAAATCTTGGCGCTTCCATGGGACCGACAACATTGCAGAGGGACTGCCTTTGCGCCACTAAGAGTTAGAGGCTGGGGGTTTCTGAGTTCGGGGCTCCATGGCACGGATGGGATTTATGAGACCAATGAGATTCATACGTCTCATAGGCCCCATCGGATTTTCCGGGTAAGCGTTTGGACCTTGGATGCGCGAGGCCGACCCATCCAACCGTCAACCCTAGAGTTTGACGGGCCGGAGAACCATGGAAAACTGTGCGTGCCATGGCTCGACCCGCAAAACGAACAAAGATTGTCGCAACGATCGGTCCAGCAAGCGAAAGCGAAGAGATGCTCCGGCGCTTGATCGAAGCTGGTATGGACGTGGTTCGGCTTAACTTTTCGCATCGCTCAGCCGAGCAGGCGAAACCCCTGGTAGCGAGGATTCGCAAAGTGGCCGACGAGCTCGGCGTCTTCGTGGGGATCTTAGGAGACTTGCGTGGTCCGCGCATCCGGGTAGGCGAGATGCAGAACGGAGCTGTTGAGCTCGAGCAGGGTCAGAAAACCGTGCTGACACCGACCCCGGTAATCGGAACGGCCGAAAAGATTGGAGTCAGTTTCAGAGGTCTGGCTAACGACGTTGCTCACGGGACGATTGTTTTGCTGGATGATGGCAATATCGAGCTGCAGGTGGTGGATCGCCTCGTCGCTGGGGAAGTCCTTTGCGAAGTGCTCCGTGGCGGTGAATTGAAGAGCAACAAAGGTGTAAACCTAAAAAATCGGCTCATTTCCTTGCCTTCACTGACCACCAAGGATTATCAGGACCTGGATTTTGCCGTAGCACAGGAACTCGATTTTTTAGCGCTGTCTTTTGTCCAATCTGCAGCAGATGTCCGCTTCCTGAAACAAACCCTGGCGGAACGAGGGGCCAGCATCCCCGTAATAGCCAAGATTGAGCGGCAGAATGCTCTCGAAGACATCGAGAATATCGTTAAGGAGTGCTTCGGGGTAATGGTAGCCAGAGGCGATCTGGCTTTGGAAATGAGTTTCGAAGATGTTCCGATAGCCCAGAAACGAATTATTTCGGTCTGCCGCCAGGCTGGGGTTCCGGTCATTACCGCGACACAAATGCTCGAGTCGATGACAGCGTTTCACAAACCGACCCGAGCCGAGGCGGCCGACGTGGCGAACGCAATTTTAGACGGCACGGATGCCGTGATGCTTTCCGGAGAGTCGGCGGTTGGCAAATTTCCGGTGGAGGTTGTTGCAACCATGGCCACCATCGCCGCCAGAGCGGAACTGGCCTGGATGCGCGGCGAGTTGCCAAGTTCCGTAGAATTACGGCCAGTCGCCGATTTGGATGGTGCGGTGGGTCAAGCGACGGCCATGATCGCAAGCTCAGTCTCAGCACGGGCAATCGTAGCGGCTACCACCTCTGGCACGACGGTTCGTCGAGTCTCTTGCCATCGGCCGAAGATGCCGGTCATTGCGCTCTGTTCATCGCCGGAGACCTGCCGCCGAATGAGTCTGCTTTGGGGTGTCGAGCCGGTTTTGGTGCCTCCGATTAGCGGAACCGCTCATCTGGTAAAGTCGAGCGCAGAGGCCGCTGTGAAAGTTTTACAGGCGCAACCCGACGACGTCCTGACGATCGTTGCGGGCACCCCATACAATGTCTCGGGGAAGACAAATCTGATTAAGATCGAGGTAGTGCAAGACGCACTTAAGGGAGAGGCGAAGACTTTTGGAGAGTAGGAGGCGGCGCGACCTGGAGGGGAGCCGTTTTTGATCGTTGCCAGACTGCTCGCGTGATCGCGAGGAAAATCGTGGCACTACCCAAGGTCGTGTAGCGGGCGGCTCCCGGGAACGTCTCCACGCGCGAGTTGCCCAAGCGGTGTTCGATCGTTCGAATCAAATCAAGGCACTCGGGCAATAACGACATCAGGCGCCGTTCGCGGGAGCCACACGCCAGCACTGCCTCTGCTGGCTCCTAGATTCTAGCTCCGAGCTCCTCTCCTACAGTTGTTTCACGTGATAGCCGCGTCCCTGCAAAGCTCGGACTAGGCCGTGATCGCCAACGAGGTGGCCTGAGCCGACGATCACCAGGTAATTGCTGTCGCTCTCGAGGAAGCGTTCTATCTGCGGCAACCATTTCTGGTTTCGCTGCAAGAACATCGATTCGAAACTCTTCGGATCGTTCCATTCATCCTGGTTCAACAAGCGATCCAGGGTATTGATCCGGCCGGCCTTCCAGGCAACCACCAACTCATCAAGGATGGCTTTTGCTGCCGGTAATGAGACGATTGCTTCTACAAGGCGGGCTTCGCCGGAGGTGTCGTCTGAAGAAAGAACTTTGGCTTGGTCCCGGACAGTTTCTAAACCCAATACCGGTTTGCCGGTACTCTTAACTTGCGAAAAAAAGTATCGATCCACACCGAGATCCTCTCTGAAACCGGCTAACTCGGTATAGCGACTTGTGATAAGCTCTCCGAGTAACGCTGGTTTAAATCGTCTGGCTTTCTTATAGGAGATGCCCAGCTTGACCAACACTTGCTTCACCAGCTTGATCGTGGCGGGTGAAACATGGTGCTCGAGGTTATCACCAGGTGGATACACACCTACTTCCTCGAACTCGCGTAAGACCGCCCGTTGTGAAACGGCATTCAAATCCACCTCGAATACGACCCGCTGAGAGTTGTTGAAAGCTTGTTGCAGTGCCGGGTGTAAAGGGTAGGCGGACGCAGGCAGGACGTGGATCGATCCCAATAGATACACTAAGTTGTGTGAGCCCTTGACCTGCCAAAGTGTGCTTTTGCTGCCGGAGCCCGGCCAGGTGGAACACCCGTTGAAAAGCAGTGTCGAGCTAAGTGCGAGCGAAAGGAGCCCGACGAATCGAAAGAAGTGGCTACTTGGTTTTTGGTGCATCAGGACCGCCGAGGGGCGTGCGCTCGCCGCGATTGTCGTGAATGGTCAGGTTCTTTCCTACGAGGCCCATCACCCCATCAAAAGCCTCTTCCGAAATACCATGGGAAACCTTCACGCGGAATCTTTCCCACAGAAACTCTTCCATTCGCATCCATTTACCGCGGTAGTTGACCCGCTGGGTCCATGCGCAGACGGTGATAATATTCTGGAGTTGTTGTATCCGCAAAAAGAGGATGCCGGCTCCGACAACCACCAAAGTGCTAGTTGCCAAAAGTACCGTTGAAATGTCATCACGCAAATTCAGCTGCGCATCGTTGTTTGCGTTGCGTTCTGCCAGAACGGCGTTTTCGTAAGCTTGCAAAGCGAAGATCGCGGCGTGGATCTCGCTCAACAACGATCCGCTTCCCGCTGAAAGCAGCATAGCGATCGCTTCGTTCGTTTGTCCGCTCTCTTTGAGAGCGATACTTTGGCTCAACTCATCCAGTTTCTTCTGGACGTCGGTGGTTAGTCGCCCGACTTGCGCCAATTGGTGAGGATCGGCAGCCAACACCTGGCGAAGATTCAACAATTGGGCTGGTAATTCGGCTTTTGCGAGCCAAAAGGGTAGAAGGTTGGCCATCTCCCCGCTTAGAAGATAGCCTCGCTGAGCATTATCAGCTTGATCCAGCAGGTCTTGGATAACGAACAGCTGTTCGCGAGCAACGTGCATACGTCCCACGATTTCTAGTCCTAGCCCTTGATCGCGTCGGAGTTGCCTGGAAACGAAGAAAAAAAGCCCCGCGATGAGGACAGGAATTGCAATCACCACGAATATCAAAACACGGCGATTGTATTGGAGGGAACTCCCCTTCATTGGTTTCCCGGCCGTAGAGGCATTGCCGCTCACGATGTTACGATAAATGGACGCGGCCTCTGGGCAATGTAATAAATTGGCCGGGCAGTGATCGAACGTGCTAAACTCGACAGAACTCGGATGATGCAAGTTATAGCAAAAGATGATTCAAAGTCGATCGTAAACCGCGGGTTCAAAATACGTGGTTGGTTGTGGCTGATCGGTTTGGGGGCAGTGATCGTCTTATCGGGGCTAAGCTGGTACTACTTCTGGCCCCGCCAAATCGCTTCATCCGGCGGCTTATACTTTCCTTACCGTCTGCAGCTGGCGGTGCCCCGATTTGCCCAAGGCGATGAGAGATGGGCAAATGATTCTTTGGCGGGGACGCAGGGAACTATGGCTGCGGAAGGGTGTGCGGTGAGTTCCGCTGCGATGGTCCTGCAATTTTATGGTCTTGAACTAGATCCCGGACAATTGAACCAATTCTTGATCACTCACGATGGCTACACGGCGGAAGGTTGGTTGCGCTGGGAGAAGGCAGCTGATTTTCCACCCGGCAAAGCAAAGAAGGCTTATGAAGATCTTCCATCCTTTTTTCTGATCGACAGCAACCTCCTTCGGGGGAACCCGGTAATTATCCGGTTACGGCTGCCGGGAGGAGTTACTCACTTCGTTGTGATTGTTGGCAAACGGGGTTCTCACTATTTGATCCAGGATCCAGGATCCGGGGGCGAACGGGGAATCTATCCGCTCGATGAATTGACAGAGAAAATCGAAGCGCTTCGGTTCTATCAGAAGACGTCGTAGGTCCGGCCGTCTAGGTTCGAAGTTCAAGGTTCGAACGTCTAGGTGATACGCTGAGGCTTGGCACAACGGTTAACCTACAACCTTGAACATGGAATTGTTGCAGCTAGGTTCGCGGCGTGGAGCTTTCTCTTCTTAAATCGAAGATTCAAGGAGCCTGTGTTACAGGCGCCGATGCGAATTGCGAAGGCAGCGTAGCGGTCTCTGCAGACCTGGCAGAGCTAGTCGGTCTCGAGGAGTATGAAAGAATTTTGGTGGGCAACCTGGCGAATGGAGAACGATTCGAAAGTTATGTCGTTTATGGGATTAGGAATGCAGGCGCGATTCAACTGAATGGCGCGACCGCTCATTTAGGAAAGCGTGGCGACCGCCTGACGATAATGAGTTTCGGCCTGTATGATGCTGAGGAAACGGCGATTCACCAACCTAAAGTAATTTTCCTCGACGAAAAAAACGTAGTTACTAAACAGCACTAATCCAGGCTAAATAAGGCAACGAAAGCGCCGTCCATACCGTCACGGGTTGGCAGGATGCTTTTCTTGCTCACTAGTCTCAGATACGGGATCGACTGGCCGATCTGAGCCACGACTTGGTCATTCTCTTCCGGTTCGACGCTGCAAGTGCTGTAAACCAGCCGGCCGCCGCTACGAAGGTACGGAACCACGTTTTCAACGATCCGGGTTTGCAACTTCGGCATCCGGCGAAAATCATCCGGGGTAAGCCGCCAGCGGACGTCGGTCCGACGCCGGATCACGCCGGTGTTAGTGCAAGGAACATCGAGCAGGATCGCATCGAAGCTCCTGTCCGGTAGAGAAGGCGAACCCTGTAACCAATCAACCCTCATAATTGTGGTATTGGAAACGCCCAACCTGGCGAGGTTCTCGCGTAATCGAGCCAAGCGCGACGGCTCATAATCACAGGCCAGGACTGATCCGGAATTGGCCATTAATTGAGCGAGATATCCAGTTTTCCCACCCGGTGCGGCACAGGCATCTAAAACTCTTTCTCCGGGACGCGGGTTGAGAACTTCGCAGGCCAGCAGAGTGCTCGGGTCTTGAACGTAGACTACTCCAGACGCGATCCAGCTTGCCGGCAAATGGTCGACCTCTAAACAGTCGGTATGGAGCGGAGACTGCTTCGCTCCATCTGCTTCCTGGAGCAAGGTTTCTTTGGTGGCGCGCAGTTGGTTAGGACGAACGTAGATCTTGGCCGGTTCGTTGTTCCAGCGGCAGAGCCCTTCTGCCCCGCCTGAACCCAGCTCGTCGCTCCAGCGCGAATAGAGAAATTCCGGGTGAGACCAGCGAATA
>JAFAZK010000068.1 GCA_019239825.1 Verrucomicrobiota bacterium
TTGGCCCAAACTTTTTAGCTTCTGGTCGAGTGCCCCAACTTCCACCAAACGAGCAAGGTCTCGCCCGGTACGTACAGGAATGGTGACACGCGGAATTCGGATCCCAAGAATCTCATAATACTCTTGTTCAAGTCCAATCCTATCAACCTCTTCCAGTTCGTGCCAATCCACGAGGGTCACGACTAAGTCAAGGCGCTTCTCCAGCCGTATACTGCCGACGCCAAAGATGGATGCAACATTGATGATGCCAAGCCCTCGCACTTCCATGTGGTATCGGGTCAGGTCCGGGGCGGTACCGACCAGCTCTCTCCCCTCGATGGCCCGAAACCGGGTCACATCGTCGCTCACCAAACTATGGCCTCGCTCGATCAAGCCAAGGACGCATTCACTTTTGCCAATTCCGCTACTCCCTCGAATGAGGGTCCCAATCCCCATGATATCGACCATGCTGCCGTGTTCGGTAGAGGTCGGGGCAAAATCCATTTCCAGTGCAATGGTTGCGGCGTTGATGAACCGCATGGTAACCAGCGGGCAACGGAAAATGGCGATATGATGTTCAGCGGCAGCCTCAACCAACCCGCGAGGGACCGGCAGACTGCGCGAGATAACGATGCAGGGGATATGTTGAGCGCACAGCTGGAAACAGCGGGCGCGTTCTTCGGCCTCATCGAGGCTCTTCAGATAACTCGACTCGGCATTCCCTAAGACCTGGATCCGCTTTCCGGCGAAGTAGACAAAAAAGCCGGAAAGCGCCAGACCAGGACGATTGATGGTTGGCTCACGTATTTTGCGATCAAAACCGATGACCGGCCCGACCAATTTCAGCTGTAGAGCCTCCGCGTGGCGGCTGTAAAACTCGCCTACCTCTATAAACGGTCTTTTGCCTTTGATCATCGGGCGGATATCTCATTTCGCTCGATGCTCGGTAGGGACGAATTTTTGCTCGTCCTTGGACTCGTCCTCCGATAATTCAGCATGATCGCGGTCGTTAAATGAAGGGACGAGCATGCGCTCGTCCCTTAACGTCAGTAACTGTGCGAGAACGTTAGTTGAAAGTCGGCTCAATCAGACCGAAGTCACCATGCTTTCGGCGGTAGAGCACACTCACTTTTTCCGTTTTCGCATTCAGAAAAACCAGGAATTGCTTTTTCGAGAACTCCATCTGCAAAACCGCTTCCTCTGGTGACATCGGTTTTACCGGATATTTTTCGGTCTGGATCAAATCGGGCCCACTAGTCTCTGTTTCGACTTCGCTCTCGACCTCCTCGATCGAAGCGCCGTTCACTGTCTCGCTGTTGGTGAGCCACTTCCAATTAGCCGAATTCTCGACGATCACGCGTCCTTGTTGTTGCCGTCGTCCTGGGCGGTGGTTGCGCATCAAGCGGGTTTTGCATTTTCGCATTTGGCGGGCAATGCGTAGCACAACTTGGTCGATTGACGCGTACATGTCATTCGACGTGGCGCTGGCTTCGAGAGTGACGTGATTACTGCAGTGCAAAATCACCTCCGCTTGATGCCGATATTTCTGAACATCAAGAATAACCTGCACCTCAATAATCTTGGGGTAATCAAGGTGAAGCGTTGATACCTTCCGGCGGCAATACTCTTTCATGGCCGCGGTAACGCTGACATGTCTTCCGGTTACTTGGATCGGTGGGTTTGCATTTTTAATCTGCATGGGAACCCTTTCTGGTTTGTTGTTTTGCCGGTATCAGCCGTTCCAACGACGGCACTTGCGCGATGTCGCAAGTCAGTCGCTGGTGCGTTTGGAACTGACCGGCAACGGTTTGGCTTGTTCTTCCGGAAAGAGAACCGTTTCTCTCTCCGTCACATGCGAAAACGTTCACCTAAGTATAATTGGCGACTAATCGGGTCATTAATCAAAAATTCTCTGCTACCCTGGCTTTCGACGCGGCCATCGTAAATGAGGTAAGCACGATCGACGATCTCCAGTGTCTCCCGGACGTTATGGTCGGTGATCAGAATGGACAGGCCGGAGCTGCGCAGATTCGAGATATGCTGCTGAATTTCAGCCACCGCGATTGGATCCACCCCGCTAAACGGTTCGTCTAGCATGATCATCTGGGGATTGGTTACCAGGGAACGCGCGATGGTCAGCCGGCGTTTTTCACCACCGCTGAGGGTCAGCGCCTGGTTCTTGGCCAGATTTTCGATACCAAACTGGCGGAGTAACTGCTCACAGCGCTGCTTTTTCTCGCGGCGTTTGCCGGGCAGCATCTCCAGAATCGCCAGGATATTCTGTTCAACGGTTAATTTTCGAAAGATTGATTCTTCCTGCGGTAGATACCCCATCCCCATCCGGGCCCGGCGATGCATCGCGTAGCGAGTGACGTCGCGATTATCAAAGAAAACTCGACCCCCGTTTGGCCGCACAAGGCCTACAATAAGATAAAAAGTTGTCGTTTTACCAGCACCATTTGGCCCCAGCAATCCAACAACTTCGCCGCGATTTACGTGAATATCGATCCCGTTAACGACAGCCCGGCCACCGTAGATCTTGACCAACTTTTCGGTCCTGAGAATAGCCTCGCTGACCTTGTCCTCCGTGGAGAGGGTCGGTAGTGGGGCGGTCGTCAAGTTAGTGGATAGCATTATTCTTCTGCACGTTATTGGGCTCGACTAGAGGCTCTCCGGGAGAGGGGGAAGGCGACGCCATCGATTTTTTATCTTCAATAACAGTCCTACTGGGACCGAAAGTCTGCAACCGGCCGTCTCGATAAAGAATCATCCGGGTGCCCTCTTCGGTCGCGATGTGGGTGTTCACCCCTTGGGTCACCTGCGGCCAACCGATTAAAGTAACGGCATCCTGTTTCGCATTGTACAGGGCCTTTTGAGCTCGACCGGTGTCTAATACCGGCGGCGTAGCGCCTGGGCTGGGTGATGGACTTGGCCCGAATAGACTGGCGTTCCCAAAAGTCGTCGCCGAAGGAGTCACGGCGGTGTTCGCAACCGGTGTTGTGCGAGGACTGGCACTGGCGTCAGCTGTCGGGGTTTTGTCCTTCTGATTCACGTGGACAATGATGACATTGCCATCGGCTTGAGCGTCCTTAATGCCACCCCCGTCCTCCTGCTTGTTCATCCACACGGTCAGCTTGTCCGTCGTCATCGTGAATTGAGGGTCGATCACCTTGACGTTCCCCACAAAGATCGCCGTATGGGCGTTGGCGTCGAAATCCACCTCTTCTTTCGCCGTGATTTCGGTGGGGCCCTTTGAAGAATCACTATCCCCGAAGGCGGCCGGCGTTTTCTTGGCCTGGGCACCACCCTTTTCCGCAGCGGCACCCTTTTCTGTCCCGGCGGACTTTTTATTAGCGCCGGCCACCGAGCCTTGAACGCGAGCCGAAGATCGCGGACTGGCCTTCGGCGAAGCCGCCGTCTGCCCCAAAACAACCCCGGGCAACAAACTGATAATCAAGAACCAAAAGAATCTACTTCTGCTCATTCGCGGATACTTGTTCCGTGTCCTTCTTCTTCAGTTCGTCTCGATTATAAATAATCAGTCGGACGTTCTTTACCACTTTCCCTTGCCGAGTCTTAGTGTTGAACACTGCGCTGTCTCCGGTCAGCCTAAAGTCGTCTCGAGTGATGACGACAGGATCTTGGGTGGTAATAATGTTTGTATCGGTATTCATGACCGAGTTGATCAACTCAATCTTCGCGCTCGGTGCTCCTGTTTGATCATCGTAGGTTTGGATGATCGAATTGTGCATCTGCACGTTCGCTTGGTCCACATGCACCATGTGTTGCACGTCCAGGATGAATTGCAGCTTTCCCTGTTCATTCCGCATCGGTAATCTCAGTCCCTTGGCGTCGTGCCCAACCGGTATCGGGATATCGATTTTACGCTCCGACTTGGGTTTATCGGCCCAGAGTTCAACGGCCGTAAGCCCTATCAGCCCTAGAATCGAGATGAGCTTAATGCACGACTTCATGGATCCGCTTTAGCTGAGACAATAAACTCGGTAATTCTTTCAAAGGAATTTGATTCGGGCCGTCCGAGAGAGCCTTGGACGGATCAATATGCGTCTCAATGAAGATCCCATCGCAACCCGCTGCCACCGCCGCCCTTGCGAGAACGGGAGCCAGCTCTCCGTCACCACCGGTTGCATCACCGGCGCTCCCCGGTCGCTGCACGGAATGCGTCGCATCGAAGATCACGGGATAGCCCTGTTTTTTGATCCAGTACAATGAACGCATGTCAGCCACAAGATTATTGTAGCCGAAGCTCACGCCCCTCTCAGTGAAGGCGTAATTACTGCAACCAAAATTTTCTAATTTTTCAGCGATATTGCAAACGTCCCAAGGAGCCAAAAACTGTCCTTTTTTTACGTTAACAGGCCTCCCAGTCTCGGCCGCCGCCTGGATCAAATCGGTCTGCCGGCAAAGAAATGCCGGAATCTGCAGTAAATCGACAAAATCAGCCGCGCGCTTCGCTTCTTCCGGTGAATGGATATCGGTCGTCACCGGCACGTTGACCTTATCGCCGACGGCTCTGAGCAATCTGCATCCTTCATCGATCCCCAGGCCACGGTACGATTTCGCCGAGGTTCTGTTCGCCTTGTCATAGGAGGCCTTGAAAATCCAAGAGATCTCCAGCGATCGGGCAATCGCTGACAGCTCCTCTGCCATCGTCCAGATGAACGACTCCGATTCGATGACACACGGCCCCAGAATAAAAAGCGGCGTGGTTCCGCTGGTGTGAACTGATCCAACCCTAAACGTACGCGTCAAGAGCCGTAACTTTTTACGAATTTTCGTTTGCCGTCGCCCTCGGTACCAGTCCCAGTCGCTTCGCCGGTGCCGGCAGCCGGACTTTCTACCTCGGGTTTCGAGGGGGTGACAGCTTCCGGCGCTGGACTCACCGAAGCGCCCGGACGCTCCTTTTGAGCAACTTCTACAAAAGCGATCTGCAGATTCGCTAATGCGTTTGCCAAGATCCGGCCTTCGTCATTGGTCAGATTGCCCTTGGTCTTCTCTTGAATCATGACCAGCTGATCGATCAACAACTGGGCCATATCGAGATTTACCTCCGCCTTCCCAGTCTGGGGATGGGGGATCTGCCCAAGCATAAATGCCGCATTCTGGGCCTGCATCATCACAAATTCGATGAAACGTTGCGCCATTTCGCCCGAGGAAACAGGCGTATTTTGGTATTCTGCCATACAAAAAACTCCGGCTGACTTAAGCTTTTACAATGACCGTTGTAGCAGGTTTATCCATTAAATATTTGTGACAGACGCCCAGGACATCTTGGGCCGTCATTCGCTCGATCTGCCTCTGGCGTTGATCAAAGTAGTCGAGACTAAATCCGTACAACTGGTTAAGGGCCAAGCTATGACAATAAGACTCGAGGTTCTGTTTCTGGAATCCGATCTGGGCTAGCAGCTTCTTCTGGGAACGCTCGAATTCTTCTTGAGATAAGCCCTTTGCCGCCAGGATCTCGATTTCTTCGTGATACAGCTTAGTAACGGCATCCACTGTCTCCGGAGCCGTAGCCGCATAGAAAGTAAACAGGCCAGGCGACAGTCCGAGCGCGAGAGACGTTCCTACCGAATAAGCCAAACCCAACTCTTCCCGTAGCTTGACGAAGAAGCGTGAACTGGCGTCCCCGGCGGCCTCATCCAAAGCTTCAAAAGCCACGCGGTCGGGATCCGATAAGGTACAGGCGAGATACCCGACGGTTACAAACGCCTGATGCTTGTCGTTCTTCTGCACGATGGTCTGCGTCGCAAAAGGCTTCACTGCCGGCATATCGAATGAGTACCGAACAGGCCGCTCGGGAAGAGACCCAATCGTTTGGCAAAGCTCCTCCCACAATTCCTTTTCATCAAAGTGGCCGCAGACGCTAAGGACCCAGGCCGAGCTGGTTTTCACCCATTCATGCAGCTGGACAAGATCCTTGCGTCCAATGCTGGCGACGCTTGCTTTCGTGCCGAGCGGATTCACTGCGTAAGGATGATTTCCGTAGATCGCGCCGCGCAGCGTGTTGCGCGCGATCACGCCAGATTGCAACTCGTCCGCATCGATCGTCGCGAGCTGGCTTGCTCTTTCCCTTTCGATGGCCTCTTCCGGAAAAATGGGCACGGACAAAATTTCCGTCACCAGCGGCAGTACTCGCTCGAAATCGTCTGTTAGCGAACTGAAGCCAACCCGAAACGAGTTGTAGCCAGAATCCCCGAAAAGAGAGCCGCCTAAACTTTCGATCCTATCTGCGATCTCCTGAGCACTCTTTTTCGCGGTGCCTTTTAACAAGCACTGGGTGTAGAAACGCGCAAGCCCACCTCGTTTCGGCGGTTCGGCTAGAACGCCTCCCGCACAGACCAAGGTTGCATGCAACATCGGCAGCCGGTCATCGGGAATCAGCACCACCGGCACGCCGTTCGGTAAAACTCGGACCTGGTTTTTCTTCTCTGCCTGGCTCCGCACCGCTCGTGGTTGCGCCAAGGTCTTGGGGCGCAGTGCGACGACGTTCAAATTGTCCTCGGTTAGATACCGATCGAACACTTCGTGAACTTGTTCGGAAGATACGGTTTCGACCCGTTGGAGATAGCGTTGATTGAACTTGAGATTCCTCGTATAAAGCCAGTTCAGCCCGATGTCCGACGCGATCCCGCGCACGGTTTGCAGCTGTTCCAAAGCGCTTACCCAGATGATCCGCTTGGCCTTGGCCAGTGCGTCCAAACCCAAACTCTGCTTCCGCCAGGCCGCCAGTTTAGTGAGTACTAGCTCTTGGACCCCATCGCTATTCTCGATGGGGCACGTTCCGGAAATCGTGAGTAACCCCGGAAAGGCCGGAGTGAACGAATAGGCGCCGATGGAATGGACGGATCCGAGTTTTTCCCGCACTTCCTCGAAAAGAAAAGAGCTGGCTCCGCCGCCAAGCAGGATGGAAAGCGCATCCAACGCCGGCACATCCTCATGGAAAACGGCAGGCACATGCCACGCCAAGTTGAAATACCCGACTGCTGTATCGAAAGCCTCGACCTCGTCGCGTCGGCCCGCCTGCGGCGGTTCGGTCGGAATCAACACCGGCGCCAACGGCCTCGCCGGTATTGGCCCGAAGAACTTCTCCACCCACTCCTGTACCCGGGCTGGCTCGACATCGCCCGAAACAACCACGAACACGTTCCCCGGAACATAACGTCGCCGGTAGTAGGCTAACAGAGTCTCTCGATCGATCTGGTCGAAAATCCGGCGTAATCCGATGACTGGGTAACGGCAAGGATGCGCTTGATAGGCCGTCGCGAACGTCAGGTGGCTCAACATCCGGTCCGGATCATCATAGCCTAAATCAAATTCCCGCCGGATGACGTCCATTTCCCGGCTCATTTCCTGTTCGTCGATTGCAGACTGGAAGAGCATGT
>JAFAZK010000120.1 GCA_019239825.1 Verrucomicrobiota bacterium
GCGGTTCCTGCGCTGTTGAAGAAATTCGAAACTAAGCACCGACTCGTACCCTCCGACATAGGAGCGACACAAAAGGAGGCTCTAGCACAGCTTCTGCAGGAGGGACGCGTGGTTCAGGCTGGGGCTTATTATCTCTCTGGCCACGAGCCGACAATTGAAACGGAGCGCAGAAAAATCGTTGAGACTCTCCTTTCACGACCTCGCCTGTTCAAGGAAGGCTCGCTGAAACCGAAAATAAAGGAAAACCAGCGCTACTTTCGATCTGCATTGTCAGAACTCATTGACCGGCGGGTGGTTATACAGCTAGCCATCGTGGGTGACTCGAAGAGCGCATGCTTTATCCACCGGGAACATCTCATTAAGTTCATGGGAGATCTTAAGGAACCAGAGTCCAAGCATCTCGAGGCCGGGGCGGTTCTCTCGGAACCGGACAAGGATCGAACGGCTGAGGTCCGCCAAGTCTATTTTCGAGTCGCTCAGGAGAAAGAGCGCTCCTCGATTTTTATTTCGGACCTACTGAAGGCGTCTGGAATTAGCTGGGACGAACTTCACGCTTGGATTGAGCGAGAGGTTGTGGAAGCAGGGCATGGTCAGCTCGATGAAGGGGATTGGGGGGCCGCCACCGACGAACAACGTGCCGCGGCTGTGGAGCTATCCGGCCGAAAGCGGCTTTATATCACGCTATCATGAGCTTCAATATTCCAGGGCTCTCGGTTAACCCTTTTGAAAAGGATTTGGTTCATCAGCCTCGTGATACACCTGCCTCGGTAGCATCGTTAAACCAGACGGTATTAGATCGGTTGTTAGTGCGATTTGAACAGCTGAAAAGTTCGGGACAGACCGTTAGTGGTAAGGCCGAATTAATCCTGTCGCCGGCCCCAGGTTACGGAAAAAGCCATCTGATCGGTCGTTTGTTCGATGCGCTTTCCGGAAAAGCGATGCGTGTCTATATCCCGCCCTTTGAAACAAGCTCGACTCATTGGCAATCTATTTTGTTTCTCACGATTGATGAATTGGATCAGGTGACCGATCCAAGCCGCTGGTTACCCGGACAACCAACGCAGTTAGATCTGTTTGCGGAGAACGTACTTCGGCGGCTCTTGGCCATGGCGATGCGAAACGGCAGTATGCAAGTGGTTCAAGGCAAATTAACTGCCGATGATCTGGAAAGTTCGACTGAATTCTCTCTCAGGAATGCAAAGGATCAGCCCAGCCTCTGGGTCCGAGACCATTTTCTTAACGATCTTCTGCCGATCCTAAGGCAGCAATTGGCGCCACTACGACTGAAAGCGGCGGAATGGCCGAGAATCCTCTTCCGCTACTTAACCGCCGGATCCGGGTCCGAGGTGCGGCAACATTGTTTAACTTGGTTCCGTTATGAACCGTTGGACGCGGAGATCGCATCTGACCTATCGTTAGCCAAAGCCGAAAACCCGGTCACTGAGCCGGTCGAAAACGTAAATGTGGGGGCTTGGTCTCGATTATACGACCTGTGCCAGCTTTCGAAGCTTCATTGTCCGTTCGTGTTCTGCTTCGATCAAACAGAGGGATACACTGCTAGAGCAGAACTTGTCGCGCAGTTTGGGCATACCATCTCTAAGCTGCTGGCCGAGGCCACTAATCAACTGACGGTCGTGACCGCCAACCAAGCAATCTGGGATGCCAAGCTGCTTCCTGGGATGGATATTGCCCATAGAGACCGATTTTCATCGCCTCATATGCTACGCCAACTCTCACGAGCTGAAGGTGAACAACTGATCGATCTTCGATTGAAACCGTTTTCACCGCCAGCTGAGATCCTAACGAGCTTTAAGGATTCGAAATGGCTTAACCCGCTCTTTACGGGCGACCGGGGATGGTCGGCGCGCGAGTTCACGAAGTTCTGTCGATTACGTTGGAGCGGCGAGAAACCGGAACAGATCGGGCGCCGTCCGCTTGCGGAAATATTCCAAGAATATATCGCGGAGTTCGTCGCCAACGCGCACTGGTTGAAATTCGATCCCGATGTTTTTCGTTGGTTGGTTAGGGGACCACTCATCGCCAAAAGTGAAATTGTTTGCCGTCCAATCTCATTTAGCCACGGTTATTTCGAGTTTCTTTGGCAACAGCGTGACTTAGCTGAGTTAAGGTTTGGTTTTATTCGAGAGGGTCCACATAATCAATGGAAGAAGATTTCGGAACTAACTTTGCAGTGGGTCGGTGGACGCCCCGGTAAAACGTCGAAAGTGATTTTCTTTCGAACGACTGAACTGGCCAAGGTTCCAAAACCGACCTGGAAAGCGTCAGGACCCATCATTCGGAAAGCGCTGGAGAGCGGGTTGGACTTAATCTATCTGACCCGAGATGAAACCGCTCAGCTTTACGCAGCTCGCGACCTGTATAATGAGGCTGCAGCTGGAAACGTAGACGGGTATAGCGACGCCGAGGTGCTGGATTTTCTGGCTAAGGAATTGGTGGGCTGGCGGGATCGACTTTTGAAATCAACGCCGTCAATTCCGCCTCCGACGCTTCCGGTGGGTGAGGAGATCGATGGCCAGCGCCTCATCACCGAGCTGCGAAGCTTGGTTAAACGACACAAATTTCTTTCCGTTAGCGAGGCCGTCGACCTGCTCGACAACCAATTCAGTGAAGCGGCCATTCAAGAATACAGCAGCAAACTGAAGGAGATTGAAAAGATTGTTCATCCCAAAAGCACCTTGCTCGTATGGCGAGAATAACCGTATCACAGCTAAAACATGCGTGTCTTAGTCCGGATTGGCTGACGTCTTGGCTGGTGAATCCAGGAATTCCTCTGCCCGTACCGACATTCGGCCAAAGCGAAGGCGTACCGGGCAGAACTTTTCACGATCTCACCTGCAAGTTTTCGAAATGGCTGACCGGCTCTCAGAGAGCGGAAAAGGGAGCCAATCTTCGTTCGTACGACGAATTATGGGATGCGTTCTGGACCAATTTGGCCAAAAAGGAGATCCTCGGCTTAGTTGGTGCCAAAAAGCCGGAAACCGCCGAGCGCTTGGGGCAAGCCTTGCGAGCTTGGTGCGAGCATCTTGCTACTCTTCGAAGCGAACAACCGGAAGCTCGGTCTTGGCGAGAGGTATTAGTTACTGCCGAATACCAATTTGACGATACGCCAATCCTGACACCCTCCGGGCCTGTCGATCTCGTTGGCCGACCGGATGCTGTGCGTCTGGAAAAGGACGGTTTGGTGGTGGTCGACTACAAACTGTCCCGTGGTAACAACCTAAAGACTGATCTGCTCCAAGCGATCATCTACGCAGCATTGCTCCATCAAACCCATCCAAAGCTATCGTTCTCGGCTCAGCTTGAATACTACGAGCCGACTCTACATCGAATCCGCCAAACCCCAGAGCAAGTGTTTCGATTGTTTCGAGAAATGGTTCTACCGACGCTAGAGACGATCGCTAAAGCGGAAAATAAATCTATTACTGCAAAGGTCCTTGCAGCAGATGACCTCTCTGAAAGAATCGTCAGCGCCTATCGAGAATACGGTATCGAAGTTCAAGTCATTGATAGAAGGGAAGCGCCACAGCTTACCCGATATGATCTAAAGCTGGGTGTTGGCGTCAGTTTTGTACAAGCAAGCCGGCGCGCCACGGATCTGAAGCTGGCGTTGGCCTTGCCACAAGAACCAATGATTTCTGCCGGTCCAGGTTTCGTTTGGTTTGATGTTCCCAAAAGCCGCCCTGACACCGTTCTATGGAGTGCACACAGAAATGCTCCGAGGCTCGCCAAATGTGAAAGCGTGGTTGCGTTTGCAATCGGCATCACTGTTGCCGGGGATTTGATCGTTGCAGATTTCGCAGATCCAAACATGGCGCACGGCCTAGTGGCCGGCTCTAGCGGGAGCGGTAAAAGCGAGTTTTTGAAGACCGTGATTGCAACACTTGTATCTCGATCGAAGCCGGATTCCCTCCAGATCTCACTCATCGACCCGAAGCGCCTCACTTTCGGAGGGCTTGGTAAATCGGCCTACCTTCGCCAGAACGTTCTCTATACCGTCGAAGAGGCACTCCACTGCCTGAAGGTAGCTGCCGATGATATGGAAAGCCGTTACGACCACCTCCTGAGAGAGGGATTCAACAAGATCGCGGATTGGATTGCCGCCGGAAAAAAAGGTTTACCCTATCACGTGATTGTCTTTGACGAGTTTGCTGACTTAATCAATTCGGGAAAGAAGGAAAAGAATGAATTCGAACGGTTAGTGAAACTTATCTCTGCTAAAGGGCGCGCTGCAGGAATTCACCTTTTGATTGCAACTCAACGGCCAGACCGGGATGTGATTACGGGCCAGATAAAAGCGAATCTGCCATTCAAGGTGTGCCTGAGAGTGACAAACGCGATCAATTCCAAAATCGTACTTGATGAGATTGGAGCGGAAAATCTAGTAGGTCGCGGTGATTTGTTGTACGACATCGGTCAAGGCGTAGAACGTGCGCAAAGCTTGTTTGTTCCTGACGGCGAATTTAGAGCCTTATTTGCGTAACCGAGGCGCGAAAAGAGAGCAAAAGATCTGGAACGAACCTTCTTTCCTCGTTTCGTTTGCGAAGGAGAGACTCGAGTATGACACTCACGGAGATATTTGAACAACTTTTGTCAGCGCCCTTGGACCTGGCTAATTTCAGGCCATGAGTACGCTCCAAGAGATTGAGGCGGCCATGCTTCAACTATCCGAAAAAGACCAGCTCCGTCTAGCTGAAAAGATCTTGGACAGTCTATCGGGCTCTCTCGAGCGGAAGACATTTTGGTTGAGGGATTCGTCGAGATGCAGAGCTCGAGAGTGGAGCGGTCAAGGCACTGAGCGAGCAAGAGTTTTGGGACGGCGTGCGCCGTCGCAACTCATGAG
>JAFAZK010000066.1 GCA_019239825.1 Verrucomicrobiota bacterium
GAGTTCATCGGGTCACGAATCCGTAGAGGACGATCTGGACGCAATAGACGTTTCGGGTAAAGACCACCAGGCGCGCTGTCGTCTCGAGATTAGTTTCGAACCCGGATCGACCCCTCGGCTCCTATCCATTGCGGCACGGGTACTGTCACGCTGAATTTAGGTAGTCGGAAGGCTGTTACTTGTTAACGACTAGACCCTATAAATGTTCACCCCTGGTACTCTACATAACACACTTGGTTTAACTTCACCGGCCAGCCAATCGTTAGGAGCTAATCGACTCGAGCGTTCGCGACAGCAAACTTTCTGAACTGATCGACAGTTGGCGAGCTCGGTTTCTTGCACCAAACAAGGCCAATCTCAGAAGTCGGAATCTTATCGCGAATCTTGCACGCAACCACGGCTGCCGTCGATATCTTCACGGCTGAGGCAGGTAACAACGAAATCCCGGCTCCGGAGGCGATCAAAGCGATCAGCGTCGGCATTTCCCCGGCAACTTGGATAATACCCGGTATTACGTCCGCGTGACTAAGAATTCCGAGTACCAAGTCATGGAATCCGGGAGCGTGCGCGCGTTCGTAAAGCACGTAGGTCTCATCCGCGGTTTCGCTAAGGCGTACACTGGGCTTTCTTGCCAGCGGATGCGAGGCGGGTACGACAATAACAAACTCCTCCTTGTGAATGGGCATGACTTCTATTTCAGGACCGGCAATGAACGGCATCCGCAAAAATCCCACATCAAGTGAGTCTTCCTCCAGCATCCTTCTCTGGTCCGCCGTGAGGACGTTACGCAGCGAGAACTCCACGCGAGGATTGATTGAACGATATTCCCTGATCAGCCTTGGCACCATGTGTGCTGCAGCCGTTGAGACGAAGCCGAGTCGGACAACGCCCAATTTACCCTTCGCGGCTAGACGCGCGCTTTGCACCGCCTGGTCCAACCGAATCACTCCGCCCGCGACTTCTCTTTGAAAAGCAACTCCTGCCGGAGTCAAAATGGTCTTTCTTCTGTTCCGCTCGAATAGAGTCACGCCAATCTCTTTTTCGAGCGCCTGTATCTGCAAACTCAAAGCTGGCTGAGTGAGATGAACGAGCTGTGCCGTACGACTGAAGCTCAGGTTTTTTGCCAGCGAAAGAAATGAATGAATGTGCCGAAGTTCCACGAACTCCGACCTTATTTGCGGTTTTTATAAGCGGCTACATTAAATTTAATTTCTCAACTGAACAGCTCACAGCTTGGTTCTCGCCACAGGGAAAATAAAAAGACTCCGAAATGAATATGACTCTTTGGCAGTTCAAAAAATGTTTTGTGTCTGCAATTGCCTTTGTCGTTCTCGCCTTTTCTGCTTCGGCGGCGACTCCCATTAGAAATATCGTACTAGTACATGGTGCTTTCGTAGATGGTTCAGGCTGGCGGCCCGTCTATGAAATTCTGTTCCATGATGGTTATCATGTGACACTGGTTCAGGAGCCGCTTACTTCCCTCAAAGATGATGTTACAGCCACGCGGCGCATTCTCGACCGGCAGGATGGTCCGGTTGTCCTGGTCGCCCACAGCTATGGCGGCACTGTTATCACTGAGGCGGGTACACATCCCAAGGTCGGCGCGCTCGTCTATATCGCTGCGCATGCCCCCGATGTGGGAGAGACCGAAGCCGGTAACGGGAAAAAATATCCAAACAGCAGCCGGCCGTTAGTAAAGACTCCGGACGATTTTCTCTTGCTTGATCCAGCTAATTTTCCAGCTGACTTCGCGGCTGACCTGCCGCCTGAGCAGGCTGACTTCATGGCGCACGCACAAATGCCTGCCGCCGCTAAAGTGTTCACGACTCAAGTTAACAATCCCGCCTGGAAAACGAAGCCGAGCTGGTACATGGTCGCTCAAGCCGATAAGGTCATTAATCCTGATCTGGAGCGGCTCTACGCGCAGCGCGCGCACAGCCATAAAGTGGAAGTGCCGGGTGCGAGTCATGCAGTTTACATCTCACACCCTAAAGAAGTTGCAGCTCTCATCGAGCAGGCCGCTGAAAACATAAATTCCACCGGGGCACGTTAAAGAAACGTGTCATTCACTTCTAATACCTATAAAGATCCGCTCGAGTCGGCAAGATGATGACTCAGAGTCGTGTTCATGATGACTGGTAGCTTTAAAGCACGATCGACCGGTGTCACCGTCAAAATACAAGTTAGGAGGAAAACCATATGTGGGTAATGCAGGCAAAACAATTCGGAAATTATGATGGACTTCAGCTGACCGAACTTCCAAAACCATCGGTTTCTGAGGGGAGAGTCCTGGTGCGGGTAACTGGAGCAGGTGTCGTCCCCCTCGACCATACGATTCTCTTTGGTCAACTGCCCCGCGCAAAAGCTCCATTAGTGCTCGGTAACGAAGGAGCGGGCATCGTAGAGCAGGGAGGCGGAGCAGAGTTCCCGGCCGGTTCACGAGTGATGTTCACTGGACCCTATGGTGTCTCCGAGGATGGCACCTACGGTGAGTGGATTTCCGTAAGAAAGGAGCACCTCTGCCACATCCCTCGAAGAGTCGATGACGTGACCGCCGCCAGCATTCCGGTGGCATATCTGACCGCATATATGACTCTCAGCCTCGCCGGCTTTCAGGCAGGCAAGACGGTGCTGGCTCCCGCGATCGGGGGGTCGGTCGGTAATGCCGTGACCCAGTTAGCGCGTGCTTTGGGCGCAAAGCACGCAATCTCAAGCACTACGAGCCCTGAAAAAGCCAAACAGGCAACGGCGCTTGGGTTCGATGAAGTGATCGATGTCTCCCACGAGAAGTTAAGCGACGGCGTGCGCCGCATTACCGAAAATTATGGCGCAGATCTCGTGATCGACGGCATCGGCGGTGAAGTCCTAAGCGAAGCCCTGACGACCCTCGCGGTAGGAGGAAGTTTGACGACGCTTGGTTATGCAGCTGAACGCAAGACCACCATCGATGTCACGAATCTGATCTGGAAGCGGGCCAGCATAAAGAGCTTCTCGATTTTTGCTCAGCCGCAGGTCCTGTGGGACGAGGCCTGGAAGGCTATCCTCCCACTCTTGGATTCCGGAGCCATCAAACCAATCGTGGCCAAAACCTTTCCCATGGCGGACGCCGCGGATGCTCTGAAGTACTTGGTCGACCGACGTCCCTTCGGCAAGGTTGCTCTCACAATCTGACCTCTCTTGGCGTGAATACGCTAGGACGAGTCAAAAAGATTAGTTGTCTAGCTGCTTCAGGCGATCGAAACACAGGATCACGCGAATTTCTTGAAATACGCGGATCGAGAGATCGACTACTTCGGCCACAAAGATGCCTCTGAAGCGTTCATTCGAAAGGATGCGGAACAAGACGCCAGAACCTATAAATCGGTCCGGATGGTTCCCGATCTATCGACGCTGGAGAGTTCATCGGGTCACGAATCCGTAGAGTACGATCTGGACCCAATAGAGGTTTCGGGTAAAGACCACCAGGCGCGCTGTCGTCTCGAGATTAGTTTCGAACCCGGGCCGACCCCTCGGCTCCTATCTATTGCAGCACTTGTACTGTCACACCGAGTCAAGGTAGTAGTATCCGCAAAGGTGAGTTGCGGTTAGGCGGGGTGATCAAAAAAGGGCAGTCAACAAGTCTTAACGGAGATATTTGACTGTTGAGAAAGGCCACGATGTTGATGCGCTAATTCGCGGTCTTGACTAGCCTGAAAATGATGTTTGAAAAGTTTTAAGACGTGACCCGATTTGTGCCTAGGCTATTTGGGTGGGCCGTCGACGCCGCGCCTTGCGCCTTTGAACTCCAGAGTTCAAAATGGGCATAGTACGGACGACCCATAATTATCCGCGGCGCATGTTATCTTTTCGTTCATGCATTGGGAGATGGATATTGCGAGCCTCCAAATTCGGAAGGCGACTGATAAAATTCACTCTGGTTAGCTACCTTACGGTTTTTGCCGGCTGCTCGATCACCAGTAAAGGGACGCAACCTCCTCCCCTGTTACGCGCTGAAGACCAACTCGCCAGAACCGAGAAAATCAGATCTGACCCCCAAGAGAGAGCAGCTGAGCTCCTTTCGGTGGCTAGGATTGCGGCCGGTGAAATTTCGGATCCCGTCGCAACGACCAAGACTAAGGAAGATGCACCGATCCGTATCTACAATCGTGCTGCAGCGGACCTAGCTGCCGAGGTACCCCAACTCGCCCGTGGACTTAACTTCCTCCAGCCCCTAACGCTCCAGAACCGCTTAACGGGCGAAATCTATCGAATCCATTTCAGCTCATCCGAGCGTGGAGAATATGCCGCCTCGTATTTCCAGAACCTTATTGACGCACAAAATTTAAAAGCACGCAGGCACGAACCCGTCGCCGTCCGAGGGGGAGTGGGAGGAACGCTGGTTGGCGTCCACCGGAGCGTTCCATTAGGCTCACCGCCGCCCGCGTTCGAGCCGGCCGGCGGGTACCGGGTTCCGGTAACTTCAATAATCGAATTTACCCGAAGGCGTCCAACGGAACCGATCGATGCCCGCCTCCGCCTGATTGACCCTCGCCTGCGAGACGCGGTCAAGATTGGCAATAAGCGGTTTCGCTTGGCGGCAAACTTCTCGGCGCCTGTATTGGCCTTTGGCCGTGTGAACGAGCTTTGGCGCGGATTCATCAACATGATCCGCGGCGAAAACATGCGAGGCACCCCGGGTCTTGTTCTGCCGGAAGGATATGATCCCGATCACGTACCGGTGATCTTTGTTCACGGGTTACTATCCTCGCCTTTCATCTGGCGAAATACTGCTCTGGCTCTCTTGCAAGATCCTGAGATTCGTCGGCGATACCAGTTTTGGGTCTTTTCCTATCCGACTGGCAACCCGTTCTCTTATTCCGCTCTCCGGCTGCGGGAAGACCTCGCGCTCGCTCAAGAGCGCTTCGGCATAAAGCGGGGCATCGTGCTTATAGGTTACAGCATGGGCGGGGTGGTTTGCCAGATGCAGGTGACTAATTCCGGACGAACCATCTGGAATGAATCTTTCGGCTCAAGAGCTCAGGAGCTTTATTCTCAGATTCCTAACGATTCGTGGGTCAAGCGATCACTGATCTTTCAAGCAGACCCGGCCGTCAGTCGGGTCATCTTTGTTGCCACTCCGCACCGCGGGAGTAGCCTGGTTGAGGGCTGGATCGGCGCTGTTACTATTTGGCTGATCAGGCTTCCGTCGAATCTATTCGACGAAATTCCGGAAGCGATGGCTCGTGTCCTTAAACCTCGGAACCAGCGGGCAGAAGTTCCGCGCAGCCTTCTACCGACCAGTATCGAGGAGCTCTCTTCAAGATCTCCGCTCTTGCGCGCTCTGGATCAGCTTCCAATCCGCGCACCCCATCACTCGATCATCGGGGATCGCGGGCGCGGCGACAGTCCAAACAGCTCGGATGGAATCGTACCTTACTCGAGTAGTCACCTTGCTTCTGCAGAATCAGAAGAGATTGTTCCCACCGGGCACCAACCGCTCGTAGATCCGCGGGCGGTCGAAGAGATTCGACGAATCCTATTATTGAATTTCGGAATTCGTGAGAAGCCTAATCGGTAAGGGACAGGTCGCGGGGGGAGACTAAATTAAGGACAGGTACTAAATAGGGACAGGTCAACTCTCAGCCGTTCCACGGTCGTCGCTATGTCCCGACACTATTTGACCTGTTCCGCGGCGATAGATAAATATTGGCGTGCCCTCTTTGAGCACTTATAACAATTTTATTCTAAAATAACTTCACGAATCAATTCACCGCCCAGAAGCTTTCGGTATTCATTGCGGCCCACTCTGGCCTTGTTCTGAACCTCGGCGCTGCCGATTACTTCCTTGGCCACTGCTTCTAGCTCGGTGCGTTTATCTAAAGCCGCCATGTTCTTAAAAGTGATCATGATAATTACATTGGGCTGATCCGGGGATTTTGGAGTGGCCCTGAAGACCTTGTAATCGATAATCAGCCCAGCTTTTTTCGTAGCTTCCAGCGTCGGCTTCCAGGTCGAATTCAACCAATCGACGTACTCGGCAAATCTCCCGTACTCAACTTTTATGTAGCTGACTTGAGTGACCGGGCCGTCAGTGTAGGCGCCCTCCGTATCCTGAGCACGTGCATCAAGCGAAAGTAAGGAAGCCGCGAGACACATAGATAAAATAATAGTCTTAATCATCTTCTGTTCTGCTATTGTGATATTGCTCTACTCGGCTAACATCCGGATTAACCTGACCTGTCCCGGTGTTCCGAGGTCGATGTTAGTGTGGAGGTCACATTCACACAAATTCATTATTATCACGATTATAGTACCATTGAAGCACGATTCTGTTATCCTTCGGAAGAAATGCTTTAGGAGACCACCTTGCTCGAAGATTTGCGCGCCCTCGTAGAGTTTGCCCAGGCCGGCTCCATCGCCGGTGCAGCCGATCGCCTATTCCGGACACCCTCCGCTATTACCCGGCAAGTGCAAAGGCTGGAGGCCGCATTGGGTGCCGAGCTGCTCGACCGCTCGGTAAAGCCGCCTCGCCTGAACTCGCTGGGCTCCAGAGTGCTCGAACAAGCGCGAGATCTGCTGCAGCGGACGGAGGTGCTGAGATCTCTTACTTCGAGTGACGCTGAACCTCACGGCCTCTTGCGCATCGGGCTCGCACATCCCCTGGCCGAGAGGACGCTTATCGAACCTATTCTGGCGCTGACTGAAAAATACCCCAAGGTCCGGGTGCGGCTGTTGAGCGAGCTCACGGGCGAATTATATAACCGGCTGCTTGCGGGGGAGTTGGACGTTGCCGCCGTGCTTTTGCCTGAAGGTAAAACCGCGCCTCCACCTCTTCTGACGAATATCATCGCTAGCGACCGGATGGAGATCGTTCAAGGCGCCGCAGGCAACTTTGACGGTGATTGGAAAAGTTTGGGCAGAGCACCCTGGGTGCTCAATCCGCCGGGGTGCCCGCTTCGGGCAAGACTCCTCGATCGGATGGAGCGTGACGGCTTCACCCCAATGATTGCGGCTGAAATCCACAACATGCATTTGCAGCTGGCGTTCGTTCAGTCCGGTTATGGTGTCGGGCTGCTGCCTGCTCGCTTTATTGCTAGGAGTCATTCTATCGACACCGTGAAAGTGTTGCGTCCCCCATCGTTTGACCTGCACCCGACCGTCGCAATAGTCCGGGCTGGGCAACTGGGTGCCTTGGGGAAGGCCGTCGAACTGATAGAACACGGGTTTCGGCAATTGCTTGAGGCAGCCGACACGACGAAGCCCGAGACAAGGCACCGCAGAGGTGTGTCCGCGAATCGGCGGGCGGCGCGACCGCGCAAGTAGTCGCCGAGCATCGCCTGTTGTAGCCCAGGCACTTGGCCAGCGAAGCCGCTTTTTTACGGAAACCGCGCCGAAGCGCAATGCGTAAGGGACAGGTCGCGTGTTGCACTGTCATATTCTCTCTTTGGGCGATTGTAGGCCTGTCTCCGGTTCAGATTTCTATGTCACATTCAGTGCGAAATTATTGGTGCTTTTCCGCTGCAGATTATAGGTTCTCGAGTTCACAAACGGTAACTAGCAAAGTGTCAATACGTCATTCCGCGTACATGCGGAAGGCTCCCGTTGTGGTACTTGGACAAAGGACCTCCATCATGTCTGAAAAACCTAAAGAAGGTCTCAATCGCCGCGACTTCATGATCGCGTCTGTTGCGACGGTCTGCGCGTCTGCCGTCCTTGGCCCCACTGGCCCTGCGAATGCCCAGGACACGGCGGCATCCTCCGGCGATGCGGAATCAGGTGCATCGCGCGGG
Organism: Verrucomicrobiota bacterium; assembly: GCA_019239825.1. GTDB lineage: Bacteria > Verrucomicrobiota > Verrucomicrobiia > Chthoniobacterales > JAFAMB01 > JAFAVN01. The sequence goes on from JAFAZK010000066.1 coordinate 7,770, forward strand.
ACGATCTACACAGGCGATGTGATCGACGGGAAGAAAGTCGTCAGCATGCTCGACGTCAACGATCTGGAACCAGGGCAGAAGCACCTTTTGTACTTCCAGGGCGTCAAGATGCCCACCGGACAGCACTGGTATGTGTCAGTGACGGTCGCCCGAGGAGCGAAGCCGGGCAAACGAGGCCTCCTGGTCAGTGGTGTGCATGGCGACGAAATGAGCTCTATGCACACGGTCCAGACCGTGATGAACCGGCTCGATCCAGCGCAGATGTCAGGCACGGTGATGGCGGTCACAGACGTGTCCAGCCCAGCCATGGAAAGCATACAACGCAGGTGGCCCAATCAAGGAAGGGGCATCGATCTGATCGATATGAATCGGGAGTGGCCCGGAAACCAGAACGGCGCCACCGCGCCCAGCCGACACGCCGGACTGCTGTTCAACCGGCTTCTGCGGCCGAACACCGACTTCGCGATCGACTTCCACACTGGGACAACCGGATTCGAAGTCACTGCATTCAACATTGGCGGCATGGATGTGCCCGAGGTAAAGGCGATGGTGGAGCTATATCCCGTCGGCCAGATCTTCGACAACCATGTATATCCCGGCGTGCTGCATAACGCGTTCATGGACGTGGGCATCCCGTCCTTTACTCCGGAGATTGGCGCTGCGCGCGTGCTGGACCTCGAGATGATCTCGCTGTTCGTGGAAGGCACGATGAACGTCCTCAAGCATCATGGCATCGTTTCCGGGCCAATGGGACGCACGGGCAAGGACGTGAGTGTCTTTGTGGGTAACAGTGCGTTCCCGATCCTCGCCACCGCGGGCGGCCTCGTCGAGCATCTGGTCAAGCTCAACGACAAGGTCGAAGCCGGACAGAAGGTAGCCGTTCAGCGCAATAGCTTCGGCGAAGTGGTTGCGGAGTACACAAGCGGCGTGGCCGGAGAAATAACGGGTCAGCGCAGCGATGCAATGTCCGAGCCCGGCAACCCCTTGGTGTTTATCCTTTTCAATAAGCCGACGCTAGCAGGCGTTGAAACCTATCCCGAGTAGGTCACCTGTGCGAGCGAGGTTCTAGAAAGAGTGCGTATAGCATGAACACTTGGAGCTAGCGAACTGACTGCATCCGTTGAAACGACGTCAGGGACTTCATTTTCTGGAGCGCTTTACCGGGGAAGACTCAGGCGCTCGCGATCAAGTGGCGGTAGACATCAATAACCGCGCGGCGCCGGCTCAACCTGATCTCAGAGAGGTTTATCGGCCTAGCCCGCAGAATGCGTAGTTGGAGATGGTCTCGGCGTTGTCTGCGGTAGAGAGACGCACTCGCGAAGAAAAACCAGAACGCAGAATGCTGCGGCTAAAATTCCGATCAAGATGTACAGAAAGTGTCTCGACATTTTATTGACGCATGGCCGTTTGCGCCCGGGAGCGCCGGGATATGAGGTGACGTACTGCTGGACGCGCTAAGCCGGGTTTGTCCACTGACTCACGAAGTGTTCGCACCTCGCCTTTGGATAGGCTCTTGTTCCCTTAGCAAATGCCATCGACGACCGACTCCTGTGATCTCGACTTCGAGTTCGGCGTCTGTCGCATTTTCTTCCGTTGAATCGAAAGAGAATCATCCATGTCGACCGCTTCTTCATTCAAAGAAGTGATCAGCCGACTCAGTTGATTCGGATCTTTAGCCAATTGTTGTACCAGCTGTCTCGAGAGTAATTCTTTAGCGGCAGTTTTTGAAAGAGCCATACCGATGATCTTACCCTCTCCAACCTAGGGCGTTTTAGACTCGAACGCCTTTTCAAGAGCATTTACGAATTGATAAAAGGTCTTCGAATCGTGAAACAGATCTTTATGCGTAATCGGTAAGGGACAGGTCGCGTGTTGCCCTGTCTTGTTCTCTCTTTGGCGACTGTCGGCCTGTCCCCGGTTCAGATTTCTAGTAAGAGCATTTGTTGAAGATTTAAAACCTTCAACACAGAGGATTCATAAGTCGGGTCACGTCTTAGATTCTCGACACTATTGAAAATGATGTGTGAAAAGTTTAGACGTGACCCCTAACCTCCTCGATTCGTTCGATATGAGGTTTGCGTGCAATCTCGCAATACAGGCTACGATAAGTCCGGAAGCTAACTCGCAGCCGCGATCAGGACACTCTCCAGCGCGGAATCGAGATAGCGGCCCACGTCGGTCACGCGATCATCACCGAACTGCCCGAAGAAAGATGATGGTTTGTCGTATTCGAATACTCCCCTGTCCTGCTGATCCTCGAACAGTGCGACCCGCAGGGGCGCATAGAGACACGCACCGAGTTGGTAACGGGTCATCTTAGAAGCAGTCAGCGGATTGCCAATCTCGTATTGAAGCGCGCTGAACTGCAAACCCGCGACGTGCAGCAACGCGCCATGATCTCGCACGAGAAAGCTCGATAATTTGGGACCGTTCGCCCCGTACGCCTTAGCGCGCTCTCGGTCGCCGCGGCTCAAAGCTTCGGAGATGCTTTGATCAAGCCTCGGCAACAGGTCCTCGAGCTTCGAGCGTACCTCTGCGAACGGCCGTTTGGATTGGATACGAATGTGTTCAACCGAGATGGTTTGTGAAGTAATAGTGGCTTTGTTCATAACTTGTTGAGTGGTGTCATCACTTCCAGATTCAGCTGAGCCGGCGAAAACGACTGAATAAGCAGCGAAGATAAAGAGAGTTCTGAAACCGCCAGTTGCACGCAAGCGGACCTCCAATATACGAGCGATCGCCACTTCTAAGACTTTTAGGGCATCACTAGCCCGCAGCGAATAACCAACCTGTCGAGGCCAAACACTCCTTGGTATATTCATCTATCAAGCTCAGGATTCGCAGACTGCGACCATGCTCGCCAAGACGGCGAACATGATCGTATGAGCATGTTTTCAGCGCGCAAGCTTACTATCATTCTCCGCTGCAGCTCTGATTGCGTCTGCGACCTCCTTCGGGTGGGTAAGCATGACCACGTGACTCGATGGGACGGTTATGGTGGTTGCTTTCATCGCTTCAGCCTCGGCTTTCTCAAGCTGCGGAGAAATGGCACGATCATTGCCTGCGATGATGAACCAGGAGGGCTTCGTCTTCCAGGCGGCGTTGGTAATGGTTGTCCCGAAAGCCTTTACTGCTACCGGTCCCTGGGTGGCCGTGAGGAGCTGTTTCTCCTTTTCGGGAAGATCCTGGGCAAAGTCTTCGTCAATCCCTTTCGGTGTAACCCACAAAAAACCTTCCGCATCTGGCCTGATTTCCTTACCTAACGGTGTCGGAGGGTAAGGCTTACTGATGCTACCCACCGATTCGCCTTCGCCCGGGGCAAAAGCGGCAACATAGACCAGGCCGGACACCTTTGGGTCATTTCCTGCATCGGTAATGACTACGCCTCCATAAGAGTGTCCCGCCAAAATCACCGGCCCATCTTGTAG
>JAFAZK010000287.1 GCA_019239825.1 Verrucomicrobiota bacterium
GCGAGTTAGTGAACCGTCTGAGCAACGGCACCATCGGATATGTCCATGTAAGAGGAATGGACGACGGAAGCTATCGTGAGACCTACTCAGATGCGCTAGGCCGCGAAGAAACCAAGAAGGGCTTAATCGTCGACACCCGTTACAACGGTGGCGGCAACTTGCATGACCAGCTCACCACATTCCTCTCGGGAAAACCGTACCTGAAAGCGTTTCCGCGCGGCCAGTTTTTGGGGTGGGAACCTCGCGGTAAGTGGTCTCGGAAAAGCGCGATTATCGCAAACGAAGGCGATTATTCGGACGGGATGCTTTTCCCCTGGACCTATAAACATTTCAACATCGGCAAATTCATCGGTATGCCGGTCCCCGGCACTGGCACCGCCGTATGGTGGGAGTTTCAACAAGACCCGACTCTCTTATTCGGGATACCGGAAGTCGGCATCGTGGACGAACAAGGCAATTACATGGAGAAAACCCAGGTCGAGCCCGACATCGAGGTCATGAACGATCCCAAGAGCGCGGCCGAGGGTCGCGACCTCCAGATTGAGCGAGCCGTAGCCGAATTGATGAGTGAGAAGTAGACCCAGTAGGGATGAGCTCCTGCTTATCCGGGTGCTCGGGGTAACACACGCTAGGACCTAAACACGGATGAGCGGGAGCTCGTCCCGACCGGCGCCTTCATTTCTTCAAAAATTTGCGGTTGAAGGCGCCCAGGTTTAGTTCTAGTGTCACGACCTTTTCCGAGGAGTTATAGCTCAATTGGTTAGAGCGCCGCCCTGTCACGGCGGAGGTTGCGGGTTCGAGCCCCGTTAACTCCGAATGCCGCAAGCCGCACACAGTCAGCGACTTAAGTCCGCTTTCGAATTTGTCAGCGAGCGGCGAGTGACAGCAAATTAACACTAAGGTGCTTCGGTACGAATGGTTGCGCCTATGCGTGCACTCGTTCCGCATATAGTGCGCCTCCCAAAAGACGAAGAGCTTCCTCTTGAAATTGGGTCATCGACGGATTGCCACGGATCAATGGCAAGCGTGAGAGAAAATTCTTTCGAAACAGAGAAGATGCAGAGCGTGAGCTAGGCGAGATCACGAAGAAACTGCGCAGGCACGGTGAGAAAGCGCTTCTCATTTCGGATGCTCAGTGCATAGAGGCTATCGACGCAGTTGATCGTCTTAAGCCGTTCGGCGTGTCGCTCAAGGAAACCGTGAGCTTCTATATCGCCGGCCACCAGCAATCATCCGGCACAGTGGAGGCGGCAATCACGGAATACCTCAAAAATCAGGGGCTAAAGCAGAGAAGCAAACGGCACATCGACAATCTCAATTACCGGCTGCGCGTTTTTAAGGAACAATTCGGCCCGCGTTTTATGGACACGCTCTCAATACAGGAGGTCGAGGAATGGTTGCACGGGTTGGAGCAAGCTCCAAAGAGCCTAAATAATTTTCACACGGCGGTTTCCGCCCTCTTTTCCTTTTCGGTAAAACGGAGCTTTATCGGACCAGCCCATTCGAAGCGATCTCTAAAATGCGGTTGGTGCCGAAGGCTCCCGGGATTTTAACGCCCGAGCAATGTCAGAAGCTGCTCGATGCCGCGGACTCCGCTCTTTTTGTCGAACAGCTAAGACATCCTTCGCAAGGCAGGTTTTAGGGTAGCCCATCATCAGGGCTACCTGTATGCGGAGCACCCGGAGCGGCGACAGCGCATTGTCATCGGTGACCACGTAATTGAAGATGAGACAGAGATTAGGCTTGTTCTAGAGCAAGCAGGAATTGCGAAAGAAATTTTAATTACATAGTGCAGGAACGCAGGACTGAGACAGCGAAATTTTCGCTTTGTCTTTTGCCGCTCTGCAGTAGGTGGCACACCCGGGAAGCGCTGAGGGCGAGCGAAGACGTGCGCTGCACTAATGCAGGGTACTGAATGGCGGGGCCGAAATGGGCGGGCGCTATCACGGATTTTGAAAAACCGAAAGGCCAGATTGTACGGCCGCTTCGCGCATCGACGCGTCAAGCGTGGCGAGGGTTAAGTTCTCGCGCGCCGCAAGATCGACATAGGCGGCGTCGTAGGCGGTGAGGCCGTAGCGCATGGCTGAAGCCGTTGCGTCGCGTATCGCGGAGACGGCGGGCCCGGCATCTTCCACCTCGATGTAGAGATGCGAGAGCGCCGCTAGAAAAGCCTGCTCGTCGGCCGCGGTGATGCGGCGGCGGCGGTAGGCGACGGCGAGGCCATTAGCGACCTCGCGCGGCCAGAGCCCGGGCACGCGCAGACCTTCGCGTTCGACGATTGCGAGCACGGCATCGGCGTAGGCGCTGCTTTCATCGAGCAAGCCCCAGGCGAGGGCAATCGAAGCGTCGACGACCAGGGCCATTTAGCGGCGGCCGAGTTGAACGTAATCGCGGGTGGTTAAGCCTTCGGGGTCGGGTTTGATGCGCGATCGAATAGCCCGCATCTCGTCCCGGACGCTACCAGAGGGCAGGGGGGAGGGCGTGGCTTTCGTCTCGAGCAGGCGCAAGGCAGCATCCTTCACCAAACTTTCAGGATTGGTGCCGGTGCCAGCGGCAAATTCTTTCAGCCGCTTTTCCTGCTCGGGGGTAAAGTCCACTTTCATGGGTTTAAGATATTTAAAAAGCGCCTCGTAAGCAATGGTTATGCATGCCGCGCGGGGACACAAAACGCTTATGATAATCCAAGCTGCCCTAAAGAAGCCAGAGCGCGATGCTCTGCTGATCGAAAGCGATAGATGCGACACGCTATTAGAGTCCTTTGGTCCAGACGACGGTTTTTTGGCCGCAGCGGCCAAGGATGTACAAGATGAGACCTTGGGCGAAGTCGGGATTCTTATCGATGTAATTAATCAGCTTGAAGAGTTGGAACACTGCCGGCGCCGTAGGCTATCACTTTGAACCTGTCTGGGGCGGGGCTGTGTTTTCCACGGTTGGCGTTACGGTCGCGATAATACGGATTCCTTCAGGCCACAGGTGCTTTGACGAAACCTTGCTCGTATTGAGCATGGGAATTTCCCGGAGTTCAACCGGGCGACCGTACATATCGGCCCAAGACTGTGCCCAAATGAATGCTTGTTGATCGTCGTCAGCTTCAATTTGGTCGCAGTACTCATCGTCCTCCGCTTCGTAAACCGGCTTAGTGCGGGGTTCGAGGCGTTTAAGGGCGCGTTGAACCAAATAGGTGTGAAGGACTTTGTCTTTGTGCTCTAGGAGCCTGCGGAATTGCTTCAGGCGTTTTTCGGTGCGTGCTACCTCGAACTCAATCCATTCATAGCAAACCGGGTCGGCAACGGGCCTAACGCCTTCATAGTAGGACAGACGAGCGATAAGCCAAGAAGACACCCAAACCAAAAGCGAACGAGGTGTCCGCAAAGAAACGGAAGAATTGAAATCAATCTCGCTGGACTGAGCCGCACGGAAGTTTTTCCACGTAAGCGGCGTTTTCATAAGAGTACGGATTAGTGCCGTTTCGGAAGATCCTGCGTAATCTCCTCCCACAATGTATTAGGGCACTTCGCGATCAATCGAGAAATCAATTCTCCATAACGCGGTTTGCCTGACCTAATGTTAGCCGCTTGGTTGGCCAGCTTTTCCATCGCTTTCGGCGTGATCTGGCAAGTCAACTTAACGCGCCCGAGTGGCGATCTACCCATATTCTCTAGACGATCCAGCTAAAAATATCTGCCGTCATCAAAAAATGTACTATTTTATAACTACCTATGCATGAACATCTTACGTTGTTTAAAAGTCGTTAGTAGTTACAATCATGTCCAAGAAGTCACTATTTTGGTCTCTCGTTATCAGTTTTCTGGTGGCGACGATCCATTTCAACGTCTCGTGTTCTGATAATCACCGAAAATTTAACCTCGATCTTCAAAGCCGACTGACTGTTAACGCGCGCCCAAAATGATAGCCGCGATTAGATCCCCGAGACTCTGACGGCTGATCCGCGCCCATTTCTAGTCTTGCGGTATGAGAGCTAAACCCTCACTCTGAAGTAGGAATGAATTTCATCCGGCTGCTGTGTCGGGCAGGGGCGCGGGGAGCAATTTGCAAAAGAGGTTATTCATCGCCGGAGCCGTCGATGAATGAACATTCGGAAAACGTGCTGCTATGATCCTACCGGATAACGAAACCAAGGTTGATCTGCTCAACAACGAGGCTATCGCTAAGACGATTGTTAAACTCTTGCGCGAGCGTCCCGAGCACCCAGTTACCGTCGGCGTCCATGGGGACTGGGGAGCGGGAAAGTCAAGTGTCCTTGAGATGATCGAGGCTAGCCTTGAAGGGGATCATCACGTCCTATGTCTGAAATTCAATGGCTGGCGTTTTCAAGGGTTCGAAGATGCCAAGATCGCGCTCATTGAAGGTATTGTGACAGGGCTGATAGAGAAACGGCCGCTGGTGACAAAAGCCGCCGAAGCGGTGAAGGACGTTTTTCATCGCATCGACTGGCTCAAAGTCGCGAAGAAAGCTGGCGGCCTCGCATTGACAGCCTATACCGGTATTCCATCCTTCGCCGTCGAGGCTCTAGTCGGCAAATTGCAAAGTTTGGTTACCGATCCAACAACACTTTCTGCGGAAAACGTAGGTGCCGCACTGACCGAAGCGAAGGGCTTTCTCAAGGAGGCCGAGACTAAGCATGTACCTGAGGAGATAGCTGGTTTTCGGAAGGCGTTCGATGAGCTACTCAAGCTAGCCCGTGTTCAGCAGTTAGTAGTGCTCATCGACGACCTCGACCGTTGCCTTCCTGATACCGCTATCGAAACGCTAGAGGCTGTACGGTTATTCCTATTTAGCTCCAGGACAGCGTTTGTGGTCGCTGCGGACGAAGTAATGATCGAATACGCCGTCCGGAAACATTTTCCTAATTTACCAGACACAACCGGGCCCCAGAGTTACGCGCGCAAATATCTGGAAAAGTTAATTCAGGTGCCGTTCCGCATCCCGGCATTGGGGCAAACCGAGACTCTTATCTATGTTACCTTGCTGTTGATTGGGGCGGAAATTGGTGAAAGCGATCCTGCATTCGTAAAATTAATCGCGGCCGCCCGGGAACTCCTCAAGCGGCCTTGGGCGGGCGGCTCGCTCGATGCCTCGACGGTTAAGTCGGCATTGGAAGGAAAATTCGATCAAGCTCAGAATGCGCTGGTCCTGAGTGCACAGATTGGGCCGCTCCTCGCGAGTGGAACTGAAGGAAATCCGCGGCAAATAAAGCGGTTCCTGAATACCTTGCTACTGCGTCAGTCTTCGGCAGAGGCACGCGGATTCGGCGACGATGTGAAGCGACCGGTGTTGGCCAAATTGATGCTCGCCGAACGTTTTCTGGAGCGTGTGTTCGATCAGATAGCTACTGCGGCAGCAACTTCGACCGATGGCAGCTGTCCTGATTTGGCTTTACTAGAAGCGGGCGTGTCCGACAACGAAACGTCAGTCAAACCTGCTACCGAGCAGACTAACGATATAAAGGCGCCCGCACGTGCAAAATCGGCCGCGAAGTTGGAAGTGGTTAACCCAGTGGAGAGTGCGCAGCTTGCCGAATGGATGTCATCAAAGACGGTAAAATCCTGGGCTCAAATTCCGCCAGCGATTGGGACATTGGACCTTCGCCCGTACCTGTTCGTCGCCAAAGACCGCAAAGACTACTTCGGAGCGACGTCGATCCTCGGGCAACTTGCTACTGTCGCAGAAAAATTGCTTGGGCCGAAATTCTCAGTGCAGGCATACGAAAAGGATCTGGCCAAACTGGCTTTGCCAGAAGCCTCCCAGGTTTTTGACGCTGTGCGAGGAAGAATAATCAACAGCGATAGTTTCGACACTGAACCCGCAGGCGTGGCAGGACTTGCCGTGCTCGTAAAAGTACATTCCTCCTTACAGGGAAATCTTCTTGACTTTCTGGAGGGTTTGCCACGCGATCGAGTAGGGCCCTGGGTATGTGCCGGTTGGGAGGGAGTAATCACAGAACCAGGGATGATTCAACGTTTCGAGCGGCTACTAGAACTCTGGAGCAAAGACGGTGCTGCATTCTTGAAGACAACGGCGAGCACCGCACTGCGTACTCGGAAACAAGGACTAGGCCGCTGATGGGTACCTCAACCCCATTTGGCGGACCTGGCGGCGGAACTCCTATAGTCCCGAGTTGGATTGATGACGCCGAAACTGGCTTACCGAGTGAAGGACTTCCGGACAACGATGCTCCCGTTGAGCCCAATCCGGAAGGTACGGTTCCGCCTGCGCCTGTTGTCCCACCCATCCCCCCACCCGCTGCAAATGATCGCTTCACCGCGGCACGAAATAGTTTCTCGCGATTTGCGCGTTCAGGTGGCAATGACCGTGCGAGCTTGGGCAGAGCAGTATCGAACTATGTTTCTACCTCATCAGGCGGAAGCCGATCGGCGGCGCATAGAATGGGGGCTTCACGAACAGCGGGAGCCCGACTTCTTGGGTTTCTCTCCGGCGCGAGCGCTAACGGCACCCGCGAGGCATTACGTGCACTCAATTTGGAAAGCCTTGCTGGCAGGCCAATTGAAGAAGTCTTTTTGGGTCTCGCGGATTACATCTGCCCTGATGGTGGAACAATTGACGAGGGGATAGCGCGGGAAGCCTTCATCGAAACTATTGCAGAGTTAGCCGAAAATGGAATCACTGACATCGACGGGCTTAATGCCGATCAAATCCAAACGATCTTTGAGCTGTACGCTACGCATGCGATAGAGGCTCGCCTGTGCAACGATATCGGGACAAAGGCGATAACACTCCCTGCAGATCCTGCTGCCGCTCAAAGGGTCCAAGCGCAGCTTCTCGACTTCATTCGACGCGGCGTCTCTGACGCACTGACCTTCGCACGTACGACAATGCAAACACTAACAGCGGATCGCGTGTTAGCTTTCGTTACGGGCGTTTATGAACAGGCTTTCTCTATATTGCAGACATTGGGTGACGCGGAGGCAGGTCGAACATGAGGCGTCACCTTATAGTCGGCCGACTTGGCAGTAATGACAATGTTTGTGTTCCTGCGGCAAGTGGAGAAATAGCCACACGATTGGAATTCGTTGCGTCCAATCGGCGCCTTGAGCACGGAATCGGGCGAGCATTAGATGATCTGGCCACGCTCGGAATATTTCCGTCGGAGATTGGGATTGATCTGCTAATTGTCGCCGCTCATGTACACGCTGCCGACACCAGGATAGCCCGAGCAACAGAATCTCAAGACACGTGGACACGAGAAATCCGTCTCGTCGTGCCCGTAAGTGACGTTGCACGTTGGAACGCGCTAGTACCGCTCCTACAGCGCATGCTCAATTTTTTGACAGGAGATCAATGGAAACTCGGATTCAGACCGCGGCCACCGGAATTTGAACATACAGTTCGCATCAGGCAGCGACGGTCCACAGACCCCGCTTTTAATAGCATTGCCCTATTTTCAGGTGGTCTCGATAGCTTAATAGGTGCAATCGACGTCCTGGAACAGGGACAAACACCACTGCTCATCAGTCATGCTGGTGAAGGAGCTACCAGCGATGCGCAGACAACACTTTTCAATTGCTTAAAACTACAATACCGCCAGCCCTTCAACCGTTTAAGGGTCTGGATGAACTTTCCGAACGCTCTCATCGAGAATGTTAATTCTGAAAACACCACACGTGCCCGATCTTTTCTGTTTTTCGCGGCAGGTGTTTTTGCCGGCACCGGCCTTCCTGACTCTTTCACTCTTCGAGTTCCCGAGAACGGTCTTATAGCTCTCAATGTTCCACTTGATCCATTGCGTCTTGGCGCCTTAAGCACGCGGACGACACACCCTTTTTACATGGCGAGATGGAACGATTTGCTCGCTGCGCTCGGTGTTTCCGGGCTCCTCGAAAATCCTTACTGGAATCTGACAAAAGGAGAGATGGCAGCCCAATGTGCGAACCGCGCGGTTCTGGCAGATTTAGTTCCCACGTCCCTTTCTTGCGCATCGCCAACGAAAAGCCGCTGGAAAGGCCGAGCCACAGAACACTGCGGTTACTGCCTTCCTTGTTTGATACGCCGCGCAGCATTGCGTCACGGATTGGCGTCGGCCGATAACACATCGTACACGGTAGACGTTACAGCTGGCATCTTGGACACTGGCCAAGCTCAAGGCCAGCAAGTGCGATCTTTCCAATTTGCGATTGAGCGAATTCGGCAAAGGCCTCAATTGGCGACTCTTCTCATACATAAGCCGGGCCCTTTATCTGATGAGTCACCGACTCGTCAATTGGAACTCGCGGGAGTTTATAGACGTGGGCTAGAAGAACTTGGGACGCTGTTGGCTGGCGTTCGCGCACAACCGAACTGAGTTGGCTCATGAAATCACGGCTGGTCGATTTTCATTGTCATTTGGATTTGTATCCCGACCTAGTTGCAGCGATTGCTGATGCTGAAGCGGCCGGCGTATATACTCTGACAGTTACCACGACACCGAAGGCGTGGCCGCGTAACCTTGAATTAACGCGGGGTACAACACGCGTTCGCGCGGCGCTAGGTCTCCATCCCCAAGTTGTTAGTGAGCGTAGCGGTGAGATATCCTTGTGGGAGACATACTTGCCCGAAGCACGTTACGTCGGAGAAGTAGGGCTGGATGCCGCACCGCGGTACTATCGCTCTTTCGATCTGCAACAACAGATATTTGAACGCATCTTGAAGCAGTGCGCGAAAGCAGGAGGTAAGATATTGACTATTCACAGTGTCCGAGCTGCAGCGGTGGTTCTCGACCTGATCGAAGCCCACCTGCCTCCAGGACGAGGACAGAAAGTCCTCCACTGGTTTACGGGGACCAAGGCGGATGCTCGACGAGCTGTCGATCTCGGCTGCTATTTCTCCGTGAATGCACGGATGTTGGAGACGGACAGGGGGCGAGACCTGATAGGAATTCTACCAAATGAAAGGCTACTCACGGAAACTGACGGTCCCTTTACGAAATTCGGCGGACGTCCGGCGTGCCCTGCAGATGTTGCGGATACCGTATTAGGTTTGGCGAAACTGCATCAGTTATCGCTAGACGAGATGACGGCGACGATAAACAAAAATCTAACAACCATCGTTAGTTCGGCGGGTGAAAGCTGATGGAGATTTGAGAAATTAACGGGCTACTATATCCGCAAGAACGATGTCAGAGCGTATGCAACGCTTTTCCAGAGAGTATTTTACAATGGAATTGCGGAACTCACTCTCGGAACCGAAAGCCTAGCGCCTTAGGCCCTCGGTGAAAAATGGAAGATTTATAAATCCCCTTATAATCAGCTGTTCAGTCGAAGCTCCCCGATCAAAAATTTACACAGGCGGGGGTCAAATTTTTGCCAAAAGACAGAATCTTTCTAAAGTCGACTGTATCGAATATTTGATCTACGCCATAACCGATTGTCAAACTCGCTCGGTCGTTGGCATTTACAGCTAAATATCCTCGCGCTTAATTTTAAGAAGTCTAAGGCACCATTTCAATCGGTTGCAACTATCTGCAATATAAGGGTCTGCATCACTTTTCTTCACTTCGGCGACGTGATCAAGGAAACTTTGAACAACGCTGTTTTTGCGATCCAACAACAACACGCATACATAGTCCCGCCAACGCTTCAAATCGAGAGCAACTGCATTTCCGCGGTACATTATCTGCACCTGAGTAGCCAATTTACCTAACTGACTTTGGAAGGCGACTGGCTCATTTTGAAAATCGCGATCAGTTATTTGGCCGACAAGACTGCGAATGTCCGTCAGAGAGCACAATGAACCAGTAAGGTCAAATCCATCAAACATAAACTCGTCCGCAGTAACGATTTGGTTCATGTGCGAGAGGTACAGGAACGCCAAGCCAGTTCCCTGCAGCGGCTGACCAAAAAAGCGCTCGTCTCGGCATGCCGCCTGGAGATATTCGCGGCGCGTAAATGCGAGGTATTCGCCTAAGATATAGGATAAGAGGTGCATTGACCCCGTGACGGGATCAAATGCATCCCAATCCGCTACAAAATCTTTAATGTCGTGGTTAGTCTGTGCTTTGCACGCTTCAGCAATAGCCTCTTTAAAGTTTTTGGTGAAAGTCAGCTCGTAATGAGCGCGCGTTACGGCCGAAACGGTCGGCGCCAACCAAGCAGAACCGTCCAAGATTAACGTCTTTTCATAGCTGAACGAAAATGCACTAAGCTTGATGTTTTCTTTCTCGGATAGAGGGAGGTGATCAACCGTAACATGAACGGTTTTTTTTGCCAACACCTGTCCGGGAGCGACGTTGGTTCCGGGAATCGCACGGCGTTTCCACCACGTTTCGATGTCTTGAGTCGGTTCGCTACAAAATCCCAAATCGATAAGGACGGTTAGCGCAGGGTCGTCGTTTCGGACATCATTAAAACGATCGGCGATAGTTGGATGTTGCGCGTAATCGTTACTGTTTTTAAGCGGATCGACGATCTGGGGTACATCATTCGACATACCTACTGCTTTAAACAACTTTCCGTAATCGACATTGTCTTCAAAATCCCTAGAAGAACTAAGAAAAATAGCAGCCCATACACCGCCGCGATTGGCGAAGTCAATTTCCTCGCGGTCACGGAGAAATTCGTATATCGCCTCAACGCCCCGGTCGAATAGAGCGCTATATTGTGACGACTTCGCTTTGACAATATCTGTTGAGCAACACTCGTTCATCGTCGAGCGAGTCTCGATAGCAAGGTCAAGCAACGATTGAAGAACATCACCAGCAAGTGAATCGCTGGCATCGCTTATTACACACCAATCCACGATATTGTTGCACGCGATGTAAAATTCTTTCGGGTGCACTAAGGATCTGGTGCATGCACCCATATCTTTGGTCGGATCATACGAAGCCAGTGCGGTCGCTAGCCCAATCACGTTGTAGAGACTAATTTGGTGATCGTATACTCCTGAGTTACTAATTAAATCATATATCTCATTTGCGCCGAATCCACGGCGTTCAAACGCCGTGAATGGGCGATTGCCTACCTGCAAAGTGAGATCGCGCAATGCTCGAAGTGCAGCGTGCGCCTGCTCCTGCGTAGGCCGGTCTTTTGTGAGAAACCCTTTAAGAACCAGCGTATTGGTCTGCATGCCGGTATAGTAAGCCTGCATTGCATCGGAAGTTATCGCCTGGTATATCCTAGATGACTGTAGTGCTAAGTTTTCAAGACCGGCCACAGCGATCTGTTTCAACTCGACTACTTGATCAAAAACCTCAGCAATCCGATTCAGAATGGTTACTTCGACATGGTAAATCTCTTCGATTTGCCGCGTAATCTGTGCGAGCTGTTTCGAGATTTGGTTTATTGCTGTTAAAATTTGCTGTTGAACAGAATCTCCCGACTGCAGCAAGGCATTGACCAAATTCAGTGCGATTGCGCCCCAGCCTAGTGGCCCCATGCTGCCTTCGATGAGGTAACTGAATCCGGCTCCGATCAACGCGTCAAGAATTTGAGCTTCCTGCGGCGGTAGAGAACGCGATAACAGGTTCCCTACGATATTATGCAACGCTTGATAGAATGCCGACTTGTCACGAGCCTCGGCTGCTGCGCTCGCATTGCGATCGCGTTCCGCATCGAGATAGCTCTTTAGCACTTCCGTTTGAACGGCAGTCGCGCGCTTTATATATTCCTCAGCAAAGTCTTGCAGTTTGGTTTGACTGTTGAAGTGTCCGTCCGAAGGCGCGTTCTCGGCTACATAGTTCTTGAGATCTTCTTCGGCTTTCGATGGTGTACCGGGAGGCACAGTATCTTTGAGGCCTGGAAAATTCTCCTCATCAATTTGCAAATGAAAGCCTGGTAAATCTCGATCGATGCTAAAATCTGGAAGCTGCAAGAAAGTATTTGCGTCGGACCCATCAAGTGCCTGCAGTGCTTGAATTGCGTCGAATTCTGCAGACGTCTCGTTTCGCTTTTGGTTGCCGATGAAGCTCAGAACGTCATTGGTGGCGAATATGGTGCCAAGGGCGAACATTGGGCACGCGGTCAACGCAACCGGCCACCCTATACCAGTGTACGGAGTTAGTAACCCCGCTAAGCACATGCCGCCTGCGTAAGATGTCGTAGCGATTGATACTCCCAATTCCGCCGCAGAAAGGGCTTGGCTAATATCCGCATAGTATTTACGAAAGACGCTTCTTACATCGTCCCTGGAAAGCTTACGACTTTTCTCAAAAGGATGACTGCTCACTACGTCTGCAAGCTGTTGCTTTCCTGACAGCTTGTCGAAGTTAGGTGTCGACGTTGTTACTAGCAAATTCCTCAGGCCGCTCAATTGTTCGAAAAGGTCGGCGGGGGGCATAGATTTAAGGCGGCGAGCATTCGCGAAGTCGCGAAGCAGACGAGGAGTCAAAGGCAAATCAATAGGCGTGCCAGATGGAATAGGCGTGGCCGCTGCGGGAGTAGGTGCCGCCCGTGCACTCGACAAATAGCTCGGAATAATGCAAACGGCCCCAAGTCGAAGAAGAAACTCGCGCCGACCCAAGGTCGGAACCATTCTTGTTGGCAACATAAGGTCTGAACCGCAGAATCGACGTCCGGGTCCACGTCATGCCATCAGCAAAGGTGACGAATATCAAGCAAGAACCAGTGAACAATAA
>JAFAZK010000292.1 GCA_019239825.1 Verrucomicrobiota bacterium
GATATTACTATGGAACCGCTTGATTTATCCGTTCGGCCGCCACGTAGCCCCTACGCCCAAATGCACGGTATTTACATGATACCGCGCACAATCGACAAAATGCGGGCCCAGCTCCCAGGGGGAAAACTTGGTCCGTACAGCCTAAGCACCGAATTTGGTCCTGGGCTCAGCATCTTTCTTCTCGACGGCTTGAGATTGAGCGAAAAGACCTTGTTTCAGCTTGTACAACAGGCTCAGGCTGAGGAGGACATTGTCAACTGGCTCCAAGGAAGCGTGGACCTGTCAGGGAAAGCCCGCATCAATGAAATGCTTCTCGGTCCGACAGCTGGAGACGTGTTGGAGTTGATCCCGCAGTCGATCTTCGATGAATTTTATCCTGCGGCCAAAACCATGCCAAAAACGGCGCCTATGTTCGATATCCTTATAGAAGACGATCGTTTGATGTTTCCTGCTTATTTCGCCGTGCGATTACGGCAACGATCGAGCCCGGCAGAAATTTACGCCATGCTACCGGCCAGAAAACAATAATCAGAAGCGAAATCAGGGCGATAGCAACCGTCATCGGATTAAGGCTACCGAGACTGTGCAAAAGTGCTCCTATCTTAGAAAAGAACTCGGTGGGGACGGAATCCAATTTCAGTCCCAGGAAGTCCTTGATTTGCGTTGAGAAGATCAGGACTGCGATGCCATTCGTGAATCCTAACGTAATCGGTAGCGGGATGAACTTGATCGCCGAGCCCAGCCTGGCAAAACCCATGATCAGGAGGATTACCCCGGCCATGACGGTGCAGATCAGCAGGTTCGCTAGACCGTACTGGCTAATGATGCCGGCGACGATCACTATGAAAGCGCCGGTTGGACCGCCGATCTGCACCCGGGACCCTCCCAGAGCCGAGACCAGAAACCCGGCGATAACGGCCGTAAATATCCCGGCCTGAGGCGTCACTCCTGAGGCGATACCAAATGCCATGGCCAAAGGTAAGGCGACAATGCCCACGGTAATCCCAGCAATGACGTCCGAAAGCAGCTTCTTCGGGGTATAGCTTTTGAGACAATCAACCAAGCGAGGGTGAAACCGGAAATCAAAAAACCTGAACATCAACGTAAATGAGCCAGAACCTGGGTTTTCTTAGGGAATGATAGCTTGAACTGTATAGAACTTGACAAGTTTCATCAGTATATTCGAATTCTCGAATCTTTTAGATAGTCTAATACATACCCATAGCTTTCCGGTTTCATCTCCGTTGTTACCTGGAACGTGACTCCAAGCGACTGACTGACTCGAGATCCGCTTTTGCCTCGCGCAAATAACGTTGAAAATAAGCACGCAGAGAATCAAGAATTTCTCCTAAAGCACGATCCCGAAGTGAATAGAATACCTGGTTGCCCGCTTTACGGGCCGTGACGATCCGTTTGGCACGCAGAACCGCGAGATGCTGCGAGCCGTTGGCCTGCTCAAGCTCCAGGAGTTCGATGATCTGCCCGGCAGATAACTCCCCATTTCTTAGTATCTCCGCGATTGCAATCCGCGTCGGATGAGCTAATGCCTGGAAGATCTCGGCTTTGAATTTACGGAGGGCATTCGAGTCCGGCATTTGCTTATTGTATTCGAGATATCGAATATTCGCAACCTCGTACCCGCTCAAACCGGGTTTTTATCCCAATGCCGATGTGTTGTCACCAAGTCGGTGGGCGTTCATTTTTAGCTTTGCCCGCTTTCGGCTTTGAACTAATGGAAGCGAACGGCATCGTTAAACGCGACCTTTTGTGGCATCTCAGGAGCGCACGAGCCAAGAAGAAGAGCTGCCGCCACCATCGTCGGTAGCGGCAGCAGGCGGTGCTTCATTATGCGGTTTGCACTTCTCAGAATATGCCCGCGAACTCCAGCCAAAACCGAGCTCAGACGCGGGCCCTTCTAAAGACCAGGCGATATTCTCGAATTCTGGATCACCGGCCTTGGCACTTAGTGCCACGAAACAACCGCATAACCCCTGCGAAGAGATCGGGGGCATAGGGTTTCGGGAACAGAAGTCCGCTCCGAAGCTTGTATTCGGCGAACTCGGGATAGCGCGACAGGCTCTTATCCTTGTTCAGCATGTTGCGCACGAAAAACCCAAAAGTCCAAGCCGCAAGTACCGCGAAGGGCACCCAGTGCGACGAGAGAATGGCAAAGCTAAAATAAATCAGTACCTCTCCAAGGTAATTGGGATTTCGTGTATAGGCGAATAGTCCATCCTCAATTAGTCCTCTTTGCAAACGCAGGGTGTAGAACTTTTGAGCATCGCTCACGTAATGAAGAAAGATTCCGATGGTATAGAGGCAAAGTACGAGCCCCACGAGCCAAGGGGGTAGGATGACGTGACGACTGATCAGAAAGTAAGGTGCGAGATAGTAACCGGCCAGAGGCAGAAAAATGAATGGCAGGCCGATCTGGGGCGGCTGGGCTTCTTCAAAACGGCGGTCGGGAAAGAGCGCTGACTTTATTAACCACAGCGCGCAATAGGTTCCGTGCAGGCCTAAATAAATGAACGCCTCCGTGCTCCAATTATTGAAATACCACATCAGTCCTAGGACGATGGGAGCGACGAGGATCTTGTGGAGATTGATATAAGTGATGATTTTCATGGTTGATTGATGATGGTGTGGTTGAACTCGGTTGAGTTTTATTCGGGTTGAGAGAGCCTCGATCTGAGCAGTGTTAAGATTTAGTGACAAAATTCCCTGATCTGGGCATCTCGGTCTCCCTGGCTACACAACCAGGGCGCCCCCAGACCTGCCGTCACGGTCATCTGCGCGTAGCCGGCCAGAGGCAAGAGAATGAACGGCAGGCCGATGCCGGGCGCCTCTTCAAGACAGCGCTCGGGAAAGCGAGCTGACTCCAATACATTGAAATGCCGCATCGGCCACAGGGCGATGCCAGCAACGAAAGTCTTGGATACGTTGATATAGGCGATGATTTTCATGGTAGTGGATGACGATGAACAGGCTCGAAGTCGAGCCAATCTTAACGCCGATAAGATGAGCTGGCATCTAAACGCTGTCAAGATATATCTAAGCACCGTAAAGATTTGGTGGCAAATCGCGTGCATCTGAGCATCTTTATCTCCATGCCTGCTCAACCAAAGCGCCTTCAACCCTACCATCACGGTCACCTGCGCGATGCCTTGATCCGCGCCGCGAGTGGGATTTTGGAAAATGACGGGTTGTCGGAGTTGTCGTTGCGCCGCGTCGCCCAAGCCGCGGGAGTTTCATCGGCCGCTCCCTACCATCATTTCGCCGATAAGAAGGCCCTGCTCGATGCTATCGCGACGGAAGGTTTCTCCACGCTAAGGAAAGAGATGCTGGCCCGGATGGAGAAGGAGACAAATCCTCGCGCCCGCACCCAAGCATGTGGCATCGCCTATATCGCCTTCGCTCTTCACCACCCGGCATTGTTTCGACTGATGTTTGGCGGAAATGACCAACCTCTCGCCGCCGATGCTGCCTTGGCCGAACCGCGCAGACTCACTTATGACGTCCTTGAACAGGCTGTCGCCGCAGAATCGTCTAAAGGAAGACTCGATCCGCTCACCTGCCTGGGACTCTGGGCTTTGGTACACGGGATAGCCAAACTAATCCTTGAAGGAGCTATTCGACCTTCGGAGTATGGCGCCAAGAGCGGCCTGGCACTGGGCGTGCGCGTGCTTGAACACCGCTTAAACTGGGATCGCTAAGAACCAACGCGGGGCTATTCGTTTGACGACGCCTGGGGCGTCGGCGTGGCTCGTCTCGGCCCCTGGGAGCTGAGAGCCGTAGGAGCCCGTCCTTACATACAACATTATTACTGGTATGTTATTTGAGCGCCATGGACTGATCGCTGGGCGAATGTTGCATCTGCTTAAACGTCGGCAGCCGATCGATCGCTTTGCCCGCTTTCTGCTGAGCCAGCCTTAGGTCGAAGAGACTTTGAAGATTGAGCCAGAATTCTGCGCTCGTGCCGAAGAAGTGCGAAAGACGGAGAGCGGTATCGCCAGTGATCCCGCGTCGGCCATTCAAAATATGCGGGATGCGATTGGTTGGCACGGCGAGCTTGCGCGCGAGCTCAGCCGCACTCATGTCTAGCGCCTCCAGTTCCTCTTTCAGGTGTTCGCCGGGCTGTATCGGTGGCAGTGCCATAATAGGTTTATTTAGTGGTAGTCTACAAAACTCACCATGAACCCACACACGAATGCGTGTCTTCGCGGTGTACGGGCATCCCGACGCCGCAATGCTGACGTACTATGGGCTGTTTGCCTTCACTGTGAGCGATTCGCCCCCCCGCAAAGCCTATGATTTTAGTTGGACTTTCTGGGCTCAGGCCAAGCTGCCATCGCCACATTGATCATACGATCAAGTATCGACCGATCAGCACCTGCGTTTGGAAAGTTTAAAACCGCGTGCAGTACGCCGAAAAAGTACCACGACAACGCGTCGACGTCGGCGTCTTTCGGAAGTTCACCAACCGATATGCCGTCATGCAAAATCTCAATGATTATCTGACGTTGCCTCGCCGCAGCCGCGACAGCCGCTGCACTTCCTGCAGAGGATAGCTCGGCCACCTCGTTACAGCTTCGTGCGATCAAGCAGCCCGGTGGGCGCTCGGGTGCCGCCGGGTCTGGGAGAAACGCGCGCAGGATGGCCTCAAGCCTTCTACGCGGCGTACCGGCTTTCGCTGCGTTCATTCGACAAATTGATCGCTCGGTGTGTGCCTCCAGGGCTTCCAGGAATAAGCCATCCTTGTCGCCGAAGCGCTGGTAGATGCTGGAGCGGGAGAGGCCGGTCGCTGCCGTCAGATCGCTGAGGGAGGCCGCGGCGAAACCATGGCGCCAGAAAACGCCGGCGGCTGCAGCGATCACGGCTTGCTCATCGTATTGCGGCTTTCCGCCCATTTAATCCTCTGTTGACTTCTTGGACCGATCGATCCAGTATCGCTGGACCATTCGTTCCAGTATAGCCTGAGGAGACTTTTATGCAAACGAGACGGACCTTCTTAACTATCGCCGCCGCGGGGGCCAGTGCAGCCCTCGTCGGATCGCCATCCCGAGCAGCCAATGGCAACGGCATCAAAGCCATTGCTTTCGACGTGTTCACGATTTTCGACGCTAGCAGCCTCGACGATGCGATCGAGGCGCAATTCCCCGGTCAGGGCCGCGAGCTGGGAGCACTGTGGAGGGACAAGTTGTTCAATTACTTTTTCCTTCGCACCATTGAGAAGCGGTACGCAGATGGAGGACAGGTGGCTTCGGAGGCCTGGGGCTACGCTTGCAGCGCCAAGGGACTGAACCCAAGCCCGACCGCTGTCAAAGCCATGGTCGACGCCTTCTTCCATCTGAAGATCTGGCCCGACTCGGCTGAGGCGCTGCGTCGAATGCACGAGGCGGGGTTGCGACTGGCTTATCTGTCGAACCTGACAGAGGCGATGCTGAAGTCGAGCAGTCAGGGAGCCGGCATCGCGCCATTGTTCGAGCATTATCTGAGCGCCGACCGGGTGCAGGCTTTCAAACCCGATCCGCGCGCCTACGCCATGGCAGAAGACGCCTTCGGGTTACCGCGCCGAGAGGTGCTGTTCGCCGCGACCGGGGGATGGGACTACACCGGCTCGAAATCGTTTGGGATGGAAACCTTCTGGGTCAACCGGCCCGGCTTCGTGCCTGAAACCTTAGGCATCGAACCGGACGGAAACGGCCGGACTCTGGTTGATCTGGCCAACTATGCCATCGTCCGGACAAAATGAGCCGGGGTGAAAAAACGCGGGGTGATTACGCCTCTGTCGCTCCACGCGCTTCGCGAGGAATGGCGTTTGGACGCTGAGCTGAAATTCGCTGGGGGCAGCGTTGAGGGTGCGGCCCCACGAAAGACGACACCCTCGACTCGTCGCAGTTGACATCTTGGACTGTTCGATCCACTTTCGTTGGAATGATTGTTCCAAGATTGATCACTGAAGGCACGATGTCCGAAACCCCAACCGCGCGCAGGCCTCGGATCGCCTTAGCTGGTGCCACTGGTCGCGTCGGCCGTACCTTGACCAAGCTGCTCGCGGCCGACTCGTTGGACTTGGTGGCGTTGACCCGCAGGCCCAGTGAAGCGCGCGAGCAACTCGGTATTGAAGTGGCGGAGATCGATTTCGCGAATTCGAAGACAATCGAGGATGCACTTAAGGGGACCGACCGTCTTTTCATTTCCCACGGAACATCGCCGCAACAGGTTACTGACGAGATCGCCCTGATTGACGGCGCAGTCGCCGCCGGCATCGGTCACGTCGTCAAGCTCTCGACCATGGGGCCTGCAACACGGCGGAACCCGGTTGCCTGGCACATGCAAATCGAGGCGCACTTGGCTCAGCAACCGATTTCTTCAACCGTAATTCGAGCATCTGCGTTCGCAGAAATGCTCCTCAGCTTCGCCAACCAGATCAGCACGGGTACCTGGAACGGCGCCGGAGAAAATGGGCGTGTGAACTTCGTCGATACCCGCGATGTCGCTGAAGCGGCCCGGATCGCTCTCCTTGAGGACATCGAACCCGAGTCTCAGCGCATCTATCATATAACCGGACCCCGCGCCTGGAGCATGCAACAATTGGCTGCGGAATTCTCTCGCGTGCTCGACCGCTCCGTAAGCTACAAAAGTCGGTCGCTTGGCGAGCAGCGAGCCGCGCTGCTTGCGGGCGGCCTTCCGCCGTTCGTCGCCGACCTGTTTACGGGGTTGGAGCAATTTTTTCGCGACTCTGCGCTCGCAGAGACGACCTCGACCTTCCAGGAACTGACGGGCAAGCCTCCGCGAAAGCTGACCGACTGGCTGGTCGAGAATGCAGCGGCTTTCCGCCAGGCGTAGGCGAACAATCGACCTAAAAGGAGTTTCTCCATGAATCTCGATCTACTCTCCATGGCAGCTATATCGATTAGCGCCCTTGTTGTGGTTACCACCATGGCCAAACTCCTTGGCGGCACGGGACAGCAACGCATCACGATCGGCATTGTTCTCGGAATTTGGTTTGGAGGCGTAGCGGCTGTCGGAGCCAGTGGATATGATTTTTGAAGATGCAAGGTATGCCTGGCTTGTTTGACCCCATCCGGTTTGGCGCCATCCATTCTCCGAACCGGATCGTGATGGCGCCGCTCACCCGTGGCCGCGCCGATCGCAACCACGTTCCGATGCCGGTAATGGCAGAATACTATGCTCAGCGCGCGTCGGCAGGCCTGATTATATCAGAAGGGACAGGTATCAGCGCCGAGGGATTGGGCTTCCCGTATGCGCCAGGTCTTTGGAACGAAAATCAGGTCGCCGGCTGGAAACTTGTGACCGATCGTGTGCGTGCGGCGGGCGGGCGAATGGTCGCGCAACTCTGGCACATGGGTCGCCTGGTCCATCCTTCCTTCAATAGAGGGGCGAAACCCGTGTCGGCTTCCGAGACCACGGTTCCGGGTCAAACGCACACCTATGAAGGAAGGAAACCACTCGAAACCGCACGAGCGCTAGGCATAGAGGAAATCCCTCGCGTGGTAGCCGATTATGAATTGGCCGCGCGTAACGCCATCGCGGCGGGTTTCGACGGCGTCGAGATCCACGCCGCGAACGGATATCTCATCGACCAGTTTCTCCGCGACAACTCGAATCTGCGGACAGACGAGTACGGTGGTTCGATCGCGAACCGACTCAGATTTCTCCGCGACGTTACTTTGGCCATCGTCGCCGCAGTCGGCGCCGACCGCGTCGGCGTGCGCCTCTCGCCGAATGGTGCGGCATGGGGCGTCAACGACAGCGATCCTCATTCGCTTTTTCCGGCGGCGGCAGCGACGCTGGACTCCTTTGGGCTCGCATACCTGCACGTTCGGGAAGCTCCGTTCACGGGCAAACTCGATACGACTGGTGGGGGCGCCCGTGATGCGTCCGATGTTCCGCCTGTCGCGCCGAAGATACGCGCTTCGTTTCGCGGCCCGTTGATCTTGAATTCGGACTTCGACGGCGCACGCGCGTCGGAGGTGCTCGCTCGGGGTGAGGCCGACGCCATTAGCTTCGGACGGTTATTCATCGCCAACCCGGATCTTCCGCTGCGAATTCGTGAGAAGCTGCCGCTCGCCGAGTTCGATCAGGCAACCCTCTATACAAACGGTCGTGAGGGCTATGCAGATTATCCGCCCTCTCCCGTCAAAGCTGCTTAACCTGGCTGGAGGAGCCAATGAGACGCTCGGATTTCAGCCGAGGGGGCGCCCTCCTCGGGCTTATGGGGCTAGGGGCTACCGGCCTTGGCGCCCGCGCCGAGGAGAAGAAAACTGCTGCGTCCTCGCAGCCGACCGGAGCATCCGGAGACTTGCTTCCGCCCACCTTCTATCGGACCGAAATGGTTCAAGGCATTCCGATCTTTTACCGGGAAGCGGCCGTCCGGGTCCCAGGTCGTCCTGTTGCTGCACGGCTGGTCGTCGTCGTGCAAATGGAATCGGGATCTCATTGGCTGTTATCGGGAGCGCCATCTCACTCCGGTTATCCTTGCTAGATCGACAGCGTCTCTCACGAAGGTGAACTTTGGAGGAATTTCGCCACCGTGGCGCGGAACGGCGTGCTCGGCGCCCGATCAGTCTGGCAATGAAAAAGCAGTCCAAGGGCCAGGTCAATTATCCAGGCGAACAGTGTTGCCTATAAAGGAGCTGCGCGCGCGGCTCTCGTTCTCTCTAGCAACGATTAACCTGTCCCCATTTCTATTATCCTTCTGGTTCCAAACTAGCTTCCAGGGACCGCGATATTTGGTCCATTTGGATATGCCGCTATTGTGGTCGACAAGGCGTCGATCCAAGTCAGTAGTCATCCCGATGTAGATACGACCCTCCGCGTTCTGGATAACATAGACCCAAGCCATTGTCGCGAGGCTTGGTTGCGGGGGCGGGATTTGAACCCGCGATCCCGCGGGCGCGGGATTATGAGCCTGATCTTTTCCCTAGGAGAGCTTGTCAGTTGTTCAAAAATTGACCATTTACAAAGCCCTCTGGAATCAGGATAACTCCGGAAAGGGAGGGACCAAAGCGAGACTAGGCACGAGAATCCCGAAGAAGACCATTCGCAGTCGTTGGCATTGGCGAGCCCCGCTCGGCAAAAGCTCACTTGAGACTAATCGATGGTGAACCTCGCTAGGACAAACGCTCTCTCAGCCTTTGCGGGCTACGACGAAGGTCAAAGATTGAGTGGATGACGATTCTGTTTGATTCGACAACATAGAAAATACCGAAGGGATATCTCGGAATTAGCAGCCGACGATATCGACCTCGGTAAAGACGCCCGATTAGGGGGAAACTTTTCAAGTGCTGTAGCCTGGAATTTACTTCGGAGAGGAATGGTTTCTCTTTGCCCGCGCGATAATTCGGCGACCCAGTTGTACGCCTCTTGAAGGTCCTGTTCTGCAGCGAGGAGGAAGACAACCTCCATTTAATGGCCCGCGGAAAGGATTTTCGTCTTAACCTCTTCCCAAGAAACGACTGTATCCGGACTCCGTTGATACTCCTCAAAGCGCCGGTCCAATTCGTTTAGCTGTTCGTCGGTAACGGGGATCTCATCAGGATTAGAAGCCAGCTCATCCCAGAGCTCGATCGCAAGCGCGAACTTTTCGGCCGGCGACAGCGTTTGAAGCTCGGGAATCTTATCCTTGATCATTGCTTAAAGAGAGTAACCTCTTGCCTAGGCCGTTGCAATCCACCACTGAACGAAGGTCGCCTTTAGGAACTCCTATGTCGAAGCCGAATTGCTCGCCATCGAAAGGCGGCGCCGGCGCTGGCTTCTGCTCCTATTTGAAAATACCCTTAACCCCAAATCATCGCATGAACGGAAAATCTCGCGGTTTTGCATTCGTCACCATGGGAAATCGTAACGAAGGTCAAGCTGCGATCAATGCGCTGGAAGGTCAGTTCATCGACGGGCGCAATCTAACCGTTAGTGAGGCTCGTCCGAAGAACGATGATCGAGCGAGCGGTGACTTTCAGCGTCGCCATCGTTAGTTGAGCTTAGACGTGGCTTCTGTTTCTTCCATGAAACTAGGAGAGAATAATTCTAAGGCGGCAAACAGGCACCCTCATGAGCTATGGGGGGAATTGACCGGGATCGATGATAGCACTGGCCAGGAGCGCACTTTTACTCTTTACAAGTCCGCTGGCGCCATTCTGATCGTAAGTGATACCGGATGGGAGCGTACTGCCGGCCCCGATCGGGGTTTAAGTAAAAGCCGCATTTTTCAGGAAGTCATGTCTCAGTTCCATGTACATGGCATACGACTTAAACCTCCATTCGATCCTCTGCCAAGTTGAGCCGATGCCTCAGTCCCTTTATTTTGAAATCACGCTGGAACCCCATCTCAAGCATTCAGGTTTGGCGACGGGAAGAAAAATTCTTTTTCTAGCCGAAGTCCGGATAGACGCGGCCAAGGCCGTCTCGGAAGCGCCAGAGAACGATCAGGCGATCTATGAAATGGCAGCACGACTAGCAGTGAGCCAGACATGCATGGCCATGACAGGTGAAACTCGCCAGCCAGGTGAAGACGAAATGCGGGTCTCTTTTCATTCGATGCCCAGAGTGTCGAATGACATCACGGAACGCCTTCCAGACGCGGAAGAAAACGGCGTGCGATTGTGGCTAGTTGGCGCGGTCCCAGAATAGGTTTTCTCAATTCCCATTTAAACGAGGCAATCGCCTCGTTAGTTCATTTTTAATTGGCACGCTGTTTCTTTCAGTGACGGCCGTACTATCACTCGGGAAGCGTTAGTCACGAATCGCTACTACCGCAATGGTAACTACTATCCAAACGAACCCCATCCGCCGACGGCTCGAGGACTGTGGCGAAAGTTAATTTGTCTACACCGTTAGGAAGTGACCTTGCTCTATATTCCGAGTCCTCAAGGATTCGAGTGCGCTCTTCGAAAAGTCGAGCGACAGTCTAGCGATGGCAGAGCGTGTGGAAATGTGTCGTCGCACCGTGGTTGTAAACGGAAAAGTCTATTCCGTGCGGCGACAGTCTGAATCGATCTTTCTACTTCGACTGAACGATCTAGTAGCAAGATACGTAGTTGTGACCGCGGATTCCATCGACTTTCACGGCTTCGAGCGATTCGTCTGGCCGGAGGATCCTGACCAAATTTCAAGCTTTGAAACGGTAGACGATGCAACCGCCTATTACATGAAGCTCACTGGCTCATCGAAGGACTGAAGGAGGAAATCGCGCGCCAGGCCGCAATGTTGAGGGAAACTGATTGGTAATCAATCACGTGGCCGTGTTCTCCGGCTTTAACTTACCTTGTGCGTCGGATCGCTGTCCGCGCGGACTATTTTTTGGTCTTTGCGATCTGCTTAGCGCTTGCGGCGTCTTTCTTCTTCTGGCTTTCAGTGTCCACCTTTGTTTGTTTCTGCGCCGCTTGTTTGCTTTTGGCTTTTGGAGATTTGTCGCCCATGAGCCGAAGACTAAGGTCTGAAGTAACACCGATCAACTCAGAGATTTCTGCTGATCCTAGCATCAGGAATCAGGTACGCCGCTCGTTCGGGGGAGCCCATAATGACGACCCGGTTCAATCGCGTAGGGCTGTCCCGGCGCACACTTGTGTCAAAATCTTTACGAATTTAGAGACGGCTCCAGACTCAAGTCCGTTTTTCTTCCAGACAGCCCCTAGAGGTATCTTAATAGGTTTGGACGCCACTAAATCTCTAAAAACGACCTCGCGGGCTGGAAATTTTCTAACTGGTTCGCTAACGAGTGCGATGCCAATGCCGGCAGACACAAAGGCCAAAGCGCTCCCTACCCCGTCCGCCTCTCTCACAATCCGTGGAGTAAATCCGGACCGTTGACAGACGGTGTGCAGCCAATCACCATATGCGGGGTACATCCGATTTAGGCCAATGAAGGGTTGCTCTTTTAGAATTGATAACTGGATCTCTGGCTGGACGGCTTGCGGATGTGATTTTGCCAGGGCGACAGCGACCGGTTGCTCTACCAGCAACTCGGCGCTCAACAACTCAAGTATCGGCCGATCACTGAGGACTAGGATGCCCACCGCAATGCGTCCGTCAAGCAATGCCCGTTCTTGTTCGATCGCGTCCATCTCCACACAATCGATGACGATCCCCGGCGACTGCCTGTGCCAACGCTCCAGCGCCCGACCTAGAAAATCGTGGGTGAGCGCAGCCATATGGCCGACGGTTAGCTCTCCAAGCTCCCCTCTATTGATTCGCTGCGCTTTTTTTACTGCCTGATCACAGGCTTCCAAGATCCCGCGCGCATCAACCAAGAATGCTTTTCCTGCTGCCGTCAATGCAACGCCCTTTCGCTCGCGTTGGAACAGGTTAAATCCGAGTTCACCCTCAAGGTCCTGGATCTGTTTACTGAAGGGCGGCTGCGACACATTCAGCCGATCAGCCGCGTGGGTAAAATTTAACTCCTCCGCAGCAGCGACAAAGTATTCCAGGTGACGCAATTTCATTCGCAACCGGCTCTGCTCGCACGTGTCTGGGCCATCGCCTTTGCGCGACTCGTGCATTCAACGAGCAAGAAAAGATCCTTTTAAGGACCATACTTCCGCTATAATGCAAAGCAACGAGGAACAGTTCGAAAAGAGTATTGGAAAACCGTCTCGTCCAGAGCGACTTGCATGTCCCGACGGGGTACGTAACACGTCGGACTCCAAATATGGAAAGTGATAACGTCGAACTTCTCCGATTGGGCCGAAGGATCCAGACGGAACGCAAGCTTCTCGGGCTTACCCAAGGCAGCTTTGCCAAGGATTGCGGACTAAACCGGACTCACTTTGGGGGAATCGAGCGAGGTGAACGGAATCTGACTTTTCTGATCCTCTGCAAAATTTGTAACCGCCTACGCTGCGATGTCGCTCGGGTAACTCAGGGCATTCCGCGGTTGTCTTACATCCGCGATACTAAACCAAGGTAGTCAGATCCAACCGATCTCCTTGGCCGTGTTCAGTAGAATTTGTTTCAGTTGTCCGCCTACCGAAAACCGTTGACTGCTGAGTTCAATAGAACGAGCAATATTCATCCCATTCGGATGCCGTTCGCTGGCCGCTTTCCAGTCCATCAGCATTTCAACGAGATCGAAAAGCGACATGCCGTCAATCCCATTCAGATAGTGATCCGGATGATGGGTGTTGTGGAGATAGTGATGATCAAGCGCCACTTTTAGTTCCGCCAACGATTGTTTGTACTCTTCGCCTTCGTACGTGATCACCGCCAGTCGATTGCCGACGGCGTCAAAAATTGCTTTCTCCGGTTGTTCCAATTTTGAGGCGTCGTGTTTCGATCCGCGCTCTAAAAGCCTAATGGCGCACTGTCCCAAGAGAAACCGTACCCGGTTGATGTGCAATGTCGTGTCAATCGTACTGTCGTAATCCATCCGCCAACCTGATAAGACGCTTCACTAACAGTTTACCTGGAAGATGTCGCCATTCTTGATCCTGTAGCTAGCGCATCTAGTCCGGTAACTCCAGAACCCACCGGAAACTATTGCCCGTGCTGGATCCCGGCCAATACTCTTTTGGAATAGCTAAACGTCTAAAATGATATGGGAGATCGCGAGAGAGTGCGACGAAGCTGGCGATTTTGCGGACGACAACTAAATCTCTCGAGAGGAGCCATTCTTTTCAACCGATTTGTGAATCTTTCCGGGCGAATAATCAACCAGCACCATGTTTCCACAAATTCCCTTCAATCGAGTCAATTGGCTCGTTAGCTCATTTCTGATCGGGACGCTGTTCCTTTCGATCACGGTCGTGCCAGTATATCTCTGGTTTTTTGGCATTGATCGATTTCAGACGGTTCTTTTCTTCGCGATGCTGGCAGCTTGCGGGTTCTCTATTACCCTCGGCTATCATCGACTTTTTTCTCATTTAACTTTCCGCGCTCACTGGATCGTTCGGCTCTTTACGGTCATCTTCGGCGCTGCCGCATTTGAGAATTCCGTTCTTCTTTGGTCCTGCGAACATCGCAGCCATCATAGGCATGTGGACCACGATGACGATCCTTATTGTATCAGCAAAGGTCTCTTTTATGCCCACATGGGCTGGCTGATGTTCAAGCTCAAGCCGCTGCCGTCTTTCGATAATGTGGCGGATCTCAAAAAGGATCCACTCTTGGTATGGCAAGATCGCCACATACACTTGATTGCGGTGCTCGTCGCTTTCGTCCTTCCGGCCAGCATTGGTTTTTTGTGGGGAGGCTGGAAAGCTGCTCTCGGCGCTTTCCTAATCGGCGGCGTGCTCCGGGTTGTGGTGCTGCAACACGCTACCTTCTGCATCAATTCGCTCTGCCATTACATCGGTGCGCAACCGTATTCTTCAAAATGCAGCGCTCGCGACTCATGGATCCTGGCGATCCTTACTTTCGGTGAAGGTTATCATAACTATCATCACGAGTTTCAGCACGATTACCGAAATGGAGTTAAACCCTGGCAAATCGATCCGACGAAATGGATCATCTGGATCCTTTCCAAGACTGGCCTGGTCAGTAACCTGCGCAGAGTCCCGACAGAAAAGATCGTACTAGCAGAACTCGCCGAAGCGAAACGTCAACTCGAGGCGACGCTAGCCAACCCGGCTCTGACCGAACCCCGTGCGACTTATGTTGCCAGCGCTTACCAGACTCTTCTGGAAACCGCTCATTGGTTGAACCAATGCAAAGCGGAGCAATTCGAATTGACTCGCGAAATGCTCGCCAGCATTCGTAACAAAATTCGGGTGGCTATGGGCCCACTGCGGATGCCGCGGTTACGCGAACGTCAACCAACTTAGCGGCGGGAGCTGCTACACTGGGCTCGATCCCAGATCTTGACCGACCAATACGGCGGGCTCCCGGCGGGAAGCGTTCCCCTGTATGATTGGTTTCGGCGCACCTACAAGAACATCTCTAACTAGCCAACAGAAACGAGGCCTGTACACTATCATCCCTTTTGGAGATACTGCTAAGGCAACGACAAAAGTATCAATCTGCTGCAGAATATTATTGCGGCTCCCAATACTAAAATCGCGAGCCATTTTGCCGTCCAGACAAGCCTTTTTTGCTTCATTTAAATTACCGGTGACAGCCAGGAACCGTCCGCTTCTGTCGGATATTTAGCCGCATCTTTGTTATGGCGTGTGGCATGTTCCTGGTGCTCCACCGCTTTTCTATGATGGTCTAGGGTTCTCTTCGGACATCGGTTTGAAGGGCTAGATCTTGAAACACAGTGAGGTTGGTCCCCGTTTGTTTGGTTCTCCCATACTTTTTACGAAGCGTTGTTCCTGTTTTGCCGAGATGGCATAGGGATTCGTAACCGAACCCAAACTTTCCGTCTTCCTAACAACGATGCGCTCCGGCGTACTACCCCATCTAACTGCCCGGCAGAGATTTTCTTCGTGTTCACAGTCAAAAGGGTGGAAGGTCCGGACAGAAGCGGGGTATTGAGCGAGCACACCGTTTGCCCAATCCGGCTCGAGTGTCCGGGAAATAGCAAGTGCTTCCTGAGTGTGACAGGAGAGGAAGAGATGAATTTTGGACTCGAAGGAAAATATGAGCACAAACGAATTAGCCTATCCGCGTTGGGAGCGCGAAGACCGGGTGAGCCGGTTTCTGATTGGCCCTTCCTTGCCGATTTACCAAATTGAGGAAATCAAACTGATTGGGGGATCGATGTTTCTCGCTTCTGCATCGGACAAATCGAACTTAATTGGTCAATTCGAATCCGAGAAAAACGCGAAGGAAGCTTGCAAACGGGACTTTGTGGACAAGAACGAAGACCCGGCAGCAGAGACAGTCGGATGGGGGCTGAAGCCGCGTCAAAAGCACAGGTAACCGCTTCTGGACGGATCCGGCAGTTGGCTAAAGCTCATCGGCAATACCTAAATCCGAACGGTTACCCCGGAGACATATCAAGAAACGCCCCAATCAATAACTTCGTGGCGGCTTATTTACCGAGCATTACGCGGGACTTCTGCAGGACAGACAAGGCGCACGGTCAGTGCTTTGCTATCTCCGTCACCGCGACCCTAAGCAATTTTCTTTGAGACGAACTACGGATTGTTGACAAACCAAGCGCGTGCACTGAGCCTCACCTATTCACATATCTGCAAAACAGGGAAGGGAGCTGGTTTTAGCAACCAGAGCTTACGCGGTCGATCACCCGTGGAGGAGTTGGTGGTATATTCTGTCGACGGTGTTGCTGTTGCTCGCCGCAATCGCAGGCACCCATTGGAACTTCAGTACGATGGGACAGATTGCCTGCAGTGTCCTTGCCGGTTTGCTAACTCTAAGACTTTTCGTGATCTACCACGATCAGCAGCATCAGGCTATCTTGCCTAAATCCGGACTGGCAGAGGCGTTGATGAGAGTCTTTGGAATCCTCGCCCTTAGCCCCTCCAGCATCTGGACGAGCTCACACAATCACCATCATAATCATAATTCAAAGTTGCGCGGTTCTAATATCGGGTCCTTCCCGATAATGACGAAGGACCAATTCTTGAGATCGTCGCGAGCCGTACGCGGACAATATCTTTTTATGCGTCACCCGCTGACGATCTTGTTCGGTTACATTTTCGTTTTTCTAGCGGGCATGTGTGTTTTTCCACTGCTCAGGAAACCTCGCCAACACTACGATTGTCTGATCGCATTGCTGGTGCATGTAGCCATCGGAATAGCTCTGACGTTGTTATTTGGGTGGCAGGCATTGTTGCTGACGGAGCTCATCCCTGCCTTTATCGCGGGCGCTATCGGCTCTTACTTGTTTTACGCGCAGCACAACTTCCCGGAAGTGATGTTCAACGATGCGGCGGGATGGACATATCACAAGGCGGCGATGGAGTCTTCCAGCTTTATGCGAACTGGCCGGATTATGGGATGGTTTACCGCCAATATTGGTTATCACCATATTCACCACTTGAACGCGCGAATTCCCTTCTATCGATTGCCGGAGGTTCTAAGAAGCATACCCGAATTGCAAACGCCCAAGACTACCTCTTTGAATCCGATAGAGATCGTTCGTTGTCTGCGTTTAAAGGTTTGGGATGTCGAATCTCAACGCATGATAACGCTTGGCGAGATTTAGGATATTGTGAAGAGGCTTCGGTAAAACATAACCACGATTTCGTCCTGTTCCTCTGCGGCGGCGTAGATTCTCTGATGATTTCTTATTGACCGAGTCTCACGAATCCTTCGTGCGTCGGTTACTGTCTGGGGTATCGGTCTCGATGGATGAGGGGGTGGGGCTCGCGTTCATCTCGGAGGCCCGCGCCAGTGCTTGCGTGTCGATATACTCCCGGATGTTCCTCAGTTTTCCATTTCGAACCGTTATGGCGAAGACCCAATGGTCCTCAAACGTTCTCTTCGTAGATATGATTTCCCCACTGGCGAAGCCGACGACAAAAACCCGGTCTCCCTGCGCTGCGAATTCCGGAGGCTTTGGGTAAGAAGTGTCCAGCGTTTCGGAAGCCTTCTGAAGCAAATCCGCCAATC
This sequence comes from Verrucomicrobiota bacterium, assembly GCA_019239825.1. Taxonomy (GTDB): domain Bacteria; phylum Verrucomicrobiota; class Verrucomicrobiia; order Chthoniobacterales; family JAFAMB01; genus JAFAVN01. Next base: position 17,476 of record JAFAZK010000292.1, read on the forward strand.
CCGCGTGCCCGCGGTGCGTGCCGGCCAGCGGCCAGCCTTCGCCCGGAATGATCCACTCAATATCTTCCGCAGACAACGCCAGCAAAGCTTGCGTATCGCCGCGGCCCATTGCCCCAAAAAAATCCTTCACAATCTGGACATTTTCTTGTGTGCTCATCGAACTTTCTCCATTTCTCTCACATTGAATCGTGTAGTGCCGGTCACTCAGCTGAGACCGACGCCAAGTTGTTGCAGCATTACGGAAGCCTCATTGTAACAATGAAAGGAAGTGACCTTTCCCTTCTCGAGATGGAAAACATCGCACGACGGCACATCTATCGCCTTACCCGTGGGAGCTAGAGTTCCGGAAGGAAGTCGCAGCTCGCCTTTGTGCGTTCCCCGAATTGCCAGCTCGACAATGAAGGCTTCTTCGCGTTAGACCTGCGCCATGCCTCCATCGACGGCGAGATCCACGCCGGTGATGTATGAACTTTCATCGGAAGCGAGGAACAAAACGGCGGCAGCGACTTCTTCGGGCTTGCCTCTGCGGCCGAGCGGAACTTCCGAGGCGAACTGAGCTGCCGCCTGTTTCACCTGTTCAGCGGTGAGGCCCGCGTTCTCCAAAGCCGGAGTTTCGATTGGGCCAGGACTCATCGAATTCACTCGAATCTTCCGATCCTTTAGCTCCATCGTCCAGCCGCGAGCGAAGCAGCGCACGGCTGCCTTGGCAGCGGCGTAGGCGGTAAAGGCTGCATCTCCCCTTACGTTCGCGACTGAAGAGGTCAGGATGATCGAGCCTCCATCTTTGAAGAGGGGAAGGGCCTTCTGCGTCGTAAAGAATGTTCCCTTCGCGTTTAAGTCGAAGGTTTTGTCGAAATGAGCCTCGGTAGCCGCTTCTAACGGTGCGACTTCACCCCAGCCGGCATTGGCGAAGAGTACGTCGATGTGACCGTGTTTCTCTTTCACGACGGCATAGAGCCGGTCCAAATCCTCCAAGCGCGTTACGTCGCCCACGACTGTCGTGACGTTTCTCCCGATCACGGCTGCGGCCTCTTTCAGCTCTTTCTCTCGTCGGCCAGTGATCACGATGTGCGCACCTTCTTCCACGAAGCGCTTGGCTGTGGCCAAGCCAATCCCGCTGTTTCCGCCTGTAATTACCGCAATTTTTCCCGCCAATTTTTGTACGTGATTATTACTCATCTGTTTTCTGTTTTGTTTTTAGTTATTTTTTTAAATGTGAGATTTACGCTTTTCCGCCGAAGCTGACATAGTCATCGAGTTCGCCCCATTCGAAGAAGGTTTTGATGTCTTCCCGCGTTTTGGAAAGCCGGCCCAGGTGTTCGGCAAAGAACGCGAGTGTTTCGGCGTCGCTGTCCGGCGCGCGTTTGTCCATGAAAGAAGACCAAGCCTCGATTTCCCATGGAGATCGCGGGGTCTTGGAATGGGCCTGAACCCATTCGAGCATTTCCCCGTCACCTTTGCCGGTTGCCAATTCCTCTAACAAGGTATCTGGATCGAAGCCAAGAAACTGCACCAAGCGCTGGTCGGTTGGGGAATTGTATATGTATTCGCCATTCTTCTCGGCGAGGGTCGCCCGGCCCTTGTCGAGCATGCGTGCCAAAACCACGTAGTTGCCCAAACGAACGCGAAAGCTCCGGGATGGGCGTTGAGTCAGATCAATAAAGAAATGTTGAGTTTTCATAATTTTCCAGTTTTGAAATAGCCCGGTTGGTCCAAATCGGAGATCGTAACAGAATCCAATGTCGTGGTTTTCCTACTCTCTCCGTTCTCAGCGGCGATGAAGACGCTGGACAAAGTGAAACTCAATGCCAGATAGCGGTGCGCCGATCTCATGCATCGCACCGCCCATCCGAAGAGATCCGAGGTCAATCGCGACCAGTCCGGTGCTGTTGATCAACTCAATTACACGCTGTTTAGCTTCCGTTTCGTCCCCCGACGTAAAAAGGACGGTGCGAGGTTTGTTCGGCGAAAAGTCCTGTATCCAGGACATCGGCATGTTGCTGATGGATTTTACAAGCCGCGCACCAATGGCCATCTCGGCGACAATCTCGCTCGAGGTACGCTCCTTTAACGCGGCCCGCGACCGATTAACTCCGGCCAGGCTGAGATCGGGTTTGGAATCCATATGCGCGTTGGTCGCGTCCACCAGTATTCGTCCTTGCCAATCAATGCCTGAAAGCGCTTCAGGAACGTTCACCCAGTGCGTTGCGAGAATCACCATATCGCACTCGGCTGACTGCTGTTTGGTCCCCGCGCGGGCTCCTGGACCCAGTTCAGCGACGAATTCGCCCAGCGTTTCCGGGCCTCTGGAGTTGGATACGACTATGGTATGACCCGCATTTATCAAATGGTGGCCGATTGTGCGCGTTACGTTACCGGCGCCTATAAATCCTACTTCCATAACTGACCTCCTTTTCATTTATTATCAATATTGCCAACGTCCGCCTTCTCGAGCCTTGCGGAAAATGCTGGTTGGTGATTGTCGTGATGCGAGTTTGGCATCACTATTTTAATCGTGCTGGAAAAGCTTCGCTTGTTCTTAGTGGTCCTCGAGGAAGGCAGTCTCCGTGGTGCGGCTGACCGTCTACGCATTTCTCAGTCCGCCATCACGCGACAGATGCAATCACTCGAACTGGATCTCGGTGGGCGCGTTTTGGAACGAACTTCGACCGGGGTACGTCCCACGAACGGAGGACATGCCCTTGCCGAAAGGGCAAAAACGCTGCTGGCAGATTATGATTCCACCATGGCTGAAGTCCGCCGGCTGGTTCGCGGAGAAAGTGAACGATTGCGTATTGGCTATATTGCATCGGCCGCTCAGGAGTATCTTGGGCCGGCTCTGGCCGTGCTGCGGCGCGCTTATCCGAGGCTGAAAGTCAAAATGCTCGATCAAACGCCCGGTGAGATCATTATCGCATTACGGCAAGGTAAAATTGATTTAGCACTGACGTTGCACGGTATAGACCTGCTCTCGCGCGATTTCTATGCTCGTAAATTGGCGACTGTTAGGAGCCTGGTTGCGCTTCCGGTCAGCCACCGATTCGCGACCGAAAGACAGGTGTCTCTTTCACATTAAAGGGCGAAACGTTCGTCCGGGGATCGGACGATCAGCTGCCGGGATACACCCAGAGGATAATTCAGTTCTGCCACAAATATGGCGGCTTCCGTCCCCGCCTGGCCACCATTGATAAAGCAACTGGTCTTGTGGAGTCTCTCGCCCTGTCAGCGAATGAAGAAGCGATTTCGATTCAACCAGCCTTCACTTCTCACCTGAACGTTCCGAACATCGCAATGGTTCCCATCGCTGACGCCGGTGCAACCTGGGATTTGTTCGTTGTCTGGCAGCGGGGCAAAATTGGCAGCGCATTGCAGACCCTGCTGAGGGAACTAAACATGAAGACTCAATAAATAACCCGCGCGGTGTCGGTGAAAACGCCAACGTGGAGTTGGAGGATTGCCGCTTAACGCCTTCAAAAAGCTGCTTTGCGAAGCCAACCCAGGTAACACTGCGAACTGCCCTATCTCCTGCGAAAGTCGCGAAGATCGGACTTGAGGCTATGTTTCGTCGTCATCCGACCGTTGTCGCGGCCGGAATGAACCGCGCGATGGTTTTGATTCGCCGGCTGCTCCCGCGCCTATTTGTGGCCCGGAAAGTTGCCAATGCTGCCGGTGCAAGTTCGAAAGAGAAATAACAAAGCACCTCAGGTCGAAGGACAGATTCGGATTATGCGAAAACCTGCTCGCGATCCTGCGACGGCGCGAGCCATGCTGAAGTCGTTAGTCATCGAAAAGACGGAACGACCTTGAGACCACAAAGACATTCTCGTTTCTTCTCGGCAGTTCTGTTGGGCGAAACGTGACATTCTCTGAGTCACCGAGTAAAACAATGATCGAGATCGTATTGCATCGTATCGTACGAAACAGGCGAAAGGGCCGGAATGGCAAAAACCTTCAAAAACATGGACAAGCGGGTGGAGCGCTCGAAGGCGGCCGTGTTGCGCGAAACCTATAGGCAACTGTCGAAGAACGGCATCAGCGGGGTTAGTATCGACGTGGTATCCAGGACTTCTGGGGTCTCGAAAACAACAATATATCGCCATTGGCCATCCCGATCGGCTCTTCTGATTGACGCATGTTCCCGCTTAGCTAGCGTGCCTATGGCGCCGGATACCGGAAGCCTGCGAGGAGACCTTTGTAAGCTGCTCAAGGAACTTGCTAGCCAGTTAGAAACGGCGAACTGGAGCGCCGTCTATCCTTCCATTATCGACGCAGCAGAGCGTGATTCCGAAATTCGGATAATGCAGGCGGCCCTGCACAAAGCTTTCATGGCACCGTTCGGTACTGTGTTTAACCTGGCGAAGAACAGGGGCGAGATTCGTTCAAACAAGGCCACCACCGCTCTGTTGGCTACCAGCGTGGGCCCCCTATTTTATCGACGATGGTTTTCCAGGGAGAAAATTGACGGCCAATTTGTGGAAGCAATCGCCGAGACTATTGTTCAGACCGCTTACGCGAGAAGTACGAAATAAGGTGGTCTTTGAGTAGGGTACTATTCAACAGCGAAGGTATGATCTTAGAGACAAAGATCTGCGTCTAACGCTTTTCCTTCCTAGACGGCGATTCGGGCATATTTTTGTCCGTATTGGGATTCGGAGTCCTCGATCTTTCAGGTAGTCACAGATAATACCCTTGACGCGGTTATCCAGTACGCTACGGTAGCGTTCTGTTATTCCTGCATCTGGAGTGTTAATAAGTGGACTAGTCCCGTAGGAACCTCGTCCCCAATGAAATTTGTTTATACCCGGTTAATCACCCGCGATGTAGTAGAGCTCGCTGGTTTTTACGAAAAGCTGCTTGGCGTCAAGGCGACGGGAAATAGCGAGTACGTCGAGCTGCGCCCGGAAGGCGAAGCTCTGGCCATCGCCAGTCAGGAAAGAGCTGAGGTTATCTACGGGGATAGTTGGCAGGGAGGTGCAAGCCGATCCACGATCTTGGAGTTTCTCGTTGAGGACGTGGACGCTGAACGCAAGCGTATCGATAGCTTGTTCGTGATTGGGTGCAGCAACCCAAGGACATGCCCTGGGGGAACCGATCGATGCCAGATAGCCATTCAATACGGAAGGCGAGTTAGCTCTAGTGGGTGGGTGGGCGGCGCTTGCCAGACAGCTTCGGTGTCTCCAATGAAGCGCCGCCTCACGGCCTTACTTCTGGGCGACTACCGCAAGCCGATGAATGTTAACTTCGGAGAAGAGTCGATCCTTATTGGCGACGAACTCTTGTCCGGCCTCACCGCTCATGTGGGCCTCGCGGGCGGCCTCGTCGTTGAAGGTATCGAAGACGTAATAGGAGCCGGGCTCGCTTTCGTCCTTCGCTGCATGCCACGTGATCGTGCCGGGCTCTTTACTAACCAACTTGGCTTCCCCTTGGAGAAACGATTCGACTTCCGCTTCCTTACCGGGTTTGGCCTTCAACTGCAGGAGAAACGTGAACTTGGTATTCATGGTATTTTTATTTGGTTTGTGGTTTTTTCTTTGGTTAGTTTGCCGCACCGCTTTTGCTTCTTCGGGCAACGTGACGAAATGAATCGGGTTTTCCGGACGGTCTCCAAGTCAGAGTTGAGACCAGCCTCCGTCTACCATCAGCTCTGCTCCCGTTGTGTAGGTTGCATCAATCGCCAGGAATGCCACGGCCTTGGCAACTTCCTCCGGCCGGCCAAGGCGCTTCATCGGAACGCTTTCCGTCATCTGAAGGTAGACCTGATCTGCCGCCTCCTTCGGCATTCCTACCTTCTGGAGTATGGCCGTCGATTCAATTGGACCCGGGCTCACCGCGTTAACACGTATTCCACGGGGCGCAAATGCAGCGGCAAGGCTCCGAGTAAGTGCACGAAGGGCTGCTTTGGCGGCGCCATAGGCGCTCAGGACTGGCATCCCCTTCACGTTGGCAAGCGAAGTGGTAAAGACCACCGAACTTCCGTCCGGCATAAGCGGCACCAGTTTCTGGACGACGAAATATGGTCCCTTGGCGTTCAGGTTGAGCATCTCGTCGTAAACCTTCTCAGTCACCGCCTCAAATGGGACAAATTCACCATATCCCGCGTTGACGAACAATACATCGAGCTTGCCGAACGTCTCCCTGACCTTCTCCGCTAAGGCATCCATATCGGGAAGTGAGGTCGCATCGCTTTTGATCACGATGGCATTATCGCCAAGCTCAGCCTGAGCCGCCTTGATCGTTGCAGGGGCGCGTCCAGTCACGATCACGCGGGCACCTTCGTTGATGAATAATTTGGCAGTCGCCAAGCCGATGCCGGTGGTTCCGCCTGTGATAAGTGCTGTTTTTCCGTTAAACCTATCCATGTTGTCTCCTTTGTTTGTTATGTTGTTTCGTGTGTTTATGCGTCTTGAAGTATTACGTACTCAAGAGTACGTTAAGCGCAGCGACACGACAAGGAGTTTCGTACTCTATGGTAACTAATTCATCGAAGCGCGCCCCAGGGCGTCCCAAAGGCTTTATCCACGACGAAGCACTCGACCGTGCCGTTGAGATGTTTTGGGAGCATGGGTATGAAGGAGTTGATGTAGAGCGGATCGCACAGGCCGTGCACGTCACCAAACCCTCGCTATACCGAGCCTTCGGAGACAAACCCGCCCTGCTGCTCAAGGCGGTCGAGCGCTATGCAATAACGTATATAGCTCCCATAATGGCGGCATTTCAGACGGAGCCGGACATCAACAAGGCCGTAACCGCCTTTTGCGAGGCCATGGTCAACAACGCTACGGGTGAGGCTCGCCAGGGTTGCATGCTGGCCGCGGCTGCGCTGGGACAGTCGGACCGAGTATCGGAAATTCGGTCTTATGTCGCCAGCGGCCTTACGGCAACCGCTGATATTTTAGCAAAGCGATTCGAGCAGGAAATGAAGGCGGGGCGCCTGACTCGTACACCCTCTGCCAAGGTGCGAGCCCGTGCGCTCGTTGACTTGATGCAAGGTTTGCGGCTTCGCGCCAAAGTCGGCATAGCGCGCGAGCAATTGCTGCAAGACTCCCGAAGCTATGTGCCCCTTGTTCTTGGTAAGTGACGAGTGGCCCTCTCACGCCCTTGGATGCGCGAAGTACTCCGCTCGCTTCAGCGAATACCTGATACGCAACTTGGTCATGCGTTTCTCTGCTTCGGCGGAAGGCATGAGAAGAGTAATCAAGGTGAAGCTGAATCAGGAGAACGGTCATAAGCGAAGGAGTTGCTCCTGGGCTTGAATCCAATGCTCTCGATCCCTGCGATGAGGGCGACCTTCCGATATCAGGTTCTCGGGAGCGCCGAACTGGCATGCTGCGCCACACGACCCCTCTCATATCGCGGCTTTTCCGATGGAGCCGCCGCCGTCGACAAACAACGTCTGACCCGTGATGTAGCTGGCGTCTTCCGACAGAATGAAGGCAACAGCCGCCGCGATCTCGTCTGGATGTGCCAGACGCCGCATCGGGATGTTTGTGAGAAAGATGCGTTCCGCTTCGCTGCCAGCGGGCGTGTTGCGGCGGAACAATTCTGTCTCGACGGGTCCTGGTGCGACCGAGTTGACTGTGATGCCTGTTTCCGCCAGCTCAAGCGCCCATGTCCGCGTGAAGCTTCCGAGCGCCGCCTTGCTGGCCGCATAGGCCGTTCGGTTCACCATTCCGAGGATAACCACGCTGGTGATGTTGACGATGCGGCCCCATCCCTTCTGCCGCAGCGTCGGGAGGATCGCTTGGACGGCGTTGATTGGCGAATGCAGGTTGAAGTGCATGAGCTCGTCGACGACAGCTAGATCGACCTCGCCCAGGCGCTGCAACTTCCCGACGCCGGCATTGTTGACCACGCCGTCGAATGAATAGCGCTGGGCAAGCTCGATAAAGGCCTCCGCTGAGGCTTTGTCGTCGCTGAGGTCAACCGAGACCAGTGTTCCGGGGAATGAAGGAAGCGGCTCGCGGGCGATGCCGACGACCTCGTGTCCTGCCGCGGCGAGGCGTTTTGAGAGCGCGAGACCGATACCTTTCGAGGCGCCGGTCACAAGGAAAGTACGCTGAATCATGGCGTGCACCGCCCTCAGAGTTGTGACCAACCCCCGTCGACCGGAATCTCGGCGCCGGTTGTGAAGGTCGCGTCGAACGCGAGGAAGAGGACAGCCTTGGCGATTTCCTCCGACGTTCCCCAGCGCTTCATCGGGATCATACCGATCATCTTCTCTCTAATCTGGGCGGCCTCGTCTTTACCGGTAAACACTTTGCCGATGATCGGGGTGTCGATGGGACCGGGCGTCACCGCGTTGACGCGAATTTCGCGAGAAACCAACTCGGTGGCGAGCGTCCGAGCGAAGGATCGCAGCGCAGCCTTGGCCGCTCCGTATGCGGCGTTGCCGGGCATTCCCTTGACGTTGGCGACCGAGGTTGTGAGGACGACAGAGCCTCCCCTGTTTATTAACGGCGTGAGCTTCTGCACCGCGAAAAGCGGCCCCTTGGCGTTAAGGTTGAACATCTCGTCGTAGACAGCCTCGGTTATGCTCTCAAGAGGCGCTCGGATGCTGAACCCGGCGTTGACGAAGAGCAGGTCGAAGGTGTCGAACTCGGCCTTCACCCGAGAGGCGAGGGCGTCGATTTCCGTCAACGACCGCGCGTCGCTTGAAACCACTAGGGCGTCCTTTCCAAGCTCTTTCTGGGCCGATTCCAGGCCGGCCTTCGAGAGACCCGTCACCAGTGCGCGCGCGCCCCCATCGAGGAGCATCTTCGCCGTCGCGAGCCCCATGCCGCTCGTGCCGCCGATAATCACCACCTTTTTACCTTGATAGCGTTCCATGTCTCTTTTCCTTGCGCGTTAGGGTTGCTTGCTAATTTTGAACTATTCAGTACGATAATCAAGCGGCGAGGCAGAGGTCAAGAGATTTTCGAACTATTTATTTCAAAATACCGTAAGACCCTAGGGACGAGCGTGTAGCTCTACAATCGCATGTTTGATTCTGGTCACCGTGACCATTTCGCCGCGACCGGCGCTGTTCTCGTGTGCGGAAACCTCGCGAGTTGCACGGAGAACCCCCTTCGGTTTCTCCCGGCCCTCATCCCGCCTGGCACCGGCCCCCGTTCGCCGACTGCGCGGCAATGAGTCAAGTTACTCCTCTTTGCATTCTTCCCCTTTACTGCCTGCGGCGCTTAACTGCCGTGAACGGCGTTTTGTATGAGCAGGTCTAGGCGCCAACCGTGACCGGCAACCACCGTTATGGAAGACGCACCGCCATCTCAATCTCAACCTGGATCTCCGGGGTGTATAGAGCTTGGACGCCAATCGTCGTGATGCTTGGCATCGCGTCCCCAAGCAGTTCACGTAAAGCGGGGAGGACCTGTTGGAACGCTTCCGTAGTCGCATTCACGACATAGACGCGCAGCATGACAATGTCATGCGCAGACGCCTCCAATTCCTTGAGTGCGGCAGCGAGGCTTGCAGTCGCAAGCTTTGCCTGCCCAACGAGTTCGTCGGGCACGTCCTCACTGCCAGGCTTCCATGCGATCTGGCCAGACAGGAAAGCGAGGCGGCCCGGTTCCGCGACACTGATGTGCGAGAATCCGGCCGATGCCATATCCCACAGGGTAGGCGGGTTGCGGCGGCTCACTGACGCTGAAGGCCGAGAGGGAATGCGTGCGATTACCTTGATCTCGAAGTCGAAGCCAGCAAGCCAGTTGACGCCTACCGCCGTCCAGTTCGGGTAAGGAGCCCGTTTGAAAATCTCGTCCTTCACCGCCATGATCGTTTCAAACTGCTTCTCTGGATCAGTATGAAATGTGGTTACGTCGACAATGTCATCGAATCCGCATCCTGCTGCGACTAACGTCGCTTTCAGGTTGTCAAACGCCAACCGGACCTGATTCCCAAAGTCCGGTTCAGGCGAACCGTCGCTGCGGCTTCCGACCTGTCCGGATACAAAGAGCAGATTCTCAGATCTGATCGCAGCCGAGTAACCGTGTGTTTCGTAAAGAGCATGGGGTGTCGCAGGGAAGATAGCATCACGCTGGGTCATATTTCCTTCCGGTTCTCCGTTGATTTTGCAGACCTCTAGAGGCTGGTTCGGCACACGTGACTGCGTATAGCCGCGGGCGTCTTGCAGCAATTGCTCGCGCGCAACACCGCTTGTTCTGCGGCGTGATTTATGGTCTCTCCACGAGGCTGCGTGCCACCTCAAGGGCCGTTTTTCCGACCCTGGCGCCGAGTTTGTATGCGGTTTCATTCACCGCCGAGATAATGCCCTGTTTTAACGTTGACTCGCCATCACCGATACACGCCGAATCCGCGGCGACCGTAGCGGCGGCGATACCATCAGAATCGAGAAGAGGAAGGCATGCAGCGCCCGCGCGATCAGCGCCGAAGCCGGCATCGTTGAAGAAAACAAGGCGAGGCTTGAAGGAACGCGTAAATGGAGCCGCGCTTCTGCCTCCATGACTACCGCTTGCCACGACTAAGCTTGCATCTTCTGGAGTAGCAAATGAGATGGAGCCTATGCAGAGGATGCCGTCAACAAAGGCGCGTTCCTCTACCGGTGCCTCCACGTCTGCGTGGGGCCAGGGGGCAGACTTCAATAGCTCCACTGCTTGTGCGACGGTTTGACCGGTCTCTACGCCACACGTGGCCGCAAGTTTATTGACGCGACTGATGATCCCGCGGTGGAGCATGTCTGCGGCGTCGCCGGCCCGGGCGCTGTCCGTTGCTACGGTAGCCATAGCCATGCCATGCTGGTCCGCCCAAGGCAGACCTCTGACCCCCGCCTCATCTCGACCGATGCCGCAGTCATGATGAATGGCAGCGCGAACGCCAGCTTTGGCCGAGAAATACGCCGCGTAGGCCGTGGCATTCGAACCGCCAACAACGACGGCGCCATTTGCTTCCGGAGGGAGCTTTACGACGCCATCAACCACCATCACAGGAACGTTCTCTTCTTTCAGTTTAGGCATTTTGTTTCCTTCCTCGTTAGGCGCAGGCGCGGGGAGTTTTTTGACGGCCTCTTGTTACTCAGCTCGCTTTGCGTTCGGCCCCAAGCGTGACAAACAAAACCACGAAGGGTGCGCCGGAGCGGTTACGCCACTCGTGAAAGTTGCCATTCTGCACGACGAAATCGCCTACCTTGAGGTGGATTTCCTTCAACTCGCCGTCTTCGTCGGGGTAAGACATCTCCCCTTCGCCGCTAATCACGACCACGAGGTCGATGCTGTCGGTGCGGTGCATTCCCCCGCCCGATTTTCCGGGCGTCATGTTGTGACCCGTCCCGAAGTCGAGCTTGGCCATAAGGGCTCCAAGATCCGGCGCCTGGTTGCTCGTCTCCGGGGGAAATGACATGACGTCGACTCGGAGGGCACCTTTCGGACCGAAGAGGCCCTTTTGCTGGTACTCGCCAAGCACCTGCTCGGCTGCGAGGGGCAGGGCCGGAAGCTGGTCGAACCCCCAAATATTGGTGGGGAGACCAGCCGTGATCGTTTCGGCCAAATCACTCGCCTGCACTACGACTCCCGCCTTGCTTTCGGCGGTCACAATTCTTCGCATCTTCATTTCGTTGTCTCCTTTGAGAGGTTAAGTGCCAACCGATCCGGACGCCCTTGCAAGGTATGTCTTTACGATCGCGTGGGGGATGGCGGTGGAAGCGCAATCGGGGGCGAGCCGGGATGATCTTCATCGCACGGTGAAACTAGCGTTAAAGTCATGGCCGGCGTGAGGGCTGACCAACCCCAATCAAGTATGTTGGTAGGAGAAATCGGAGCCGGAGACCTTGACGACAGCCTGCCACGCGGCTTCCTGGCTGGCGCGATTGTGGAGGTGTGGGTGGCGCTGCACCTCTATTGGGCCTGAGAACTTCCCTTTGGCCGAGGCGAAGAATTGCCCCGAGACGTCGGTCCCAAATTCCGACGCCTGGAGGTAGCGACGAGCCGCGGTCTCCGGCGTTTGATTCATGCCGGGAATGAGGTTCACGATTGGGATAAACAGATACTTCAACGCCGGGCCAGCGCTTCGCACCACCTTGGTGTCGGTCGCGCCACCGGGCGACACGGCGTACACGGCCATGCCGGAGGGCAGCCGGCGGGCCAGCGCCGCGGTCCACCAAGCGATGATGAGCTTGGCGTCGGCATACGTATTGTTGGGCACGTACTTCACGTTCGGCCCGTTGCGTATCAGGGCTTCAACAGCGGCGGTTCGGTCACCGTGGTGGTGTTTGGCCGCGAAGGCTGGCAGGTCGGTGTATTTGAACATGGGTACGCCCCCTCGGGCAGGTTCTGCACCTGCGATAACAATCCGCGCGTTGGGACTCAGCAAGTTGGCATTGAGCAACCCAACAGTCAGTTGATGATGACCGATGAGCGGGGCCTGAGAAGACTCGACACCGGCCGCGGTGAGCACGCGCTGCTTAAAGGGAACCAGCCCTGCATTGAGCAGTAGGAAATCGATTGGCCGATTTCGGTTGACTAGTTTGGCGAGGGCAGATTGAACGCTGGACGGCTTGTCCAGATCGAGCTCTAGCGGCGTGAAGACTTGTTTTTTGGTCTCCGCCGCGAGCTGAGTGGCCGTTTCCTGGACCCGAGCCAGGCTGCGCCCGGTGACGATGACCTCGCTGTAGCCTTTAGTGGCGAGCAAGCTGGCTGCCGCATAGCCGAGCCCAGAAGTGGTGCCGGTGACGAGCGCGAAGGAATGTTTCATAGCGTCTCCGTGTTGAAAGAAGCTCGAAGGAGCACCCGCGAGCTAGGAGCCACACCTTGTTATTTTCGAACTATTCAGTTATATATTGCAAAATGAAAAGATCGCAGTCAAGGATTTTTGAACTAGATGTTTCATAATGCCGCCAAGCCACGGGGACGTCCGCGCAGCTTCGACGAGAGCGACGCGCTGAAAAAGGCGAC
>JAFAZK010000331.1 GCA_019239825.1 Verrucomicrobiota bacterium
CCAACGTAATCAACGAAGCTGCGTTGTTAGCCGCCCGTCGAGGCCTGAAAGCGATTACCATGGCCGAGTTGGAAGAGGCTCGGGATAAGGTGCGCTGGGGTAAGGAACGCCGAAGCTTGGCGATCAGCGAAAAAGAGAAAGAAAATACGGCGTATCACGAAGCCGGCCATGCTTTGCTTTGCGAGGTTTTGGATCATACCGATCCGGTCCATAAAGTGACCATTATTCCGCGTGGCCCATCGCTTGGATCCACCATGTATTTACCGGTGGAGGACAAATACAACAACCGGAAGAACGAGCTGCTGGATCGCTTGGTGGTGATCATGGGCGGCCGAGTCGCCGAAGAGATGATCTTTGGGGATGTCACCAGCGGCGCTTCCGGAGATATCCGCATGGCGACGGGCATCGCACGTAAGATGGTGTGCGAATGGGGCATGAGCGAACGCCTCGGCATGGTCGAGTACGGTGAGCACGAAGATTACGTTTTCTTAGGCCGAGATATTTCGAGGTCGAGAGCGTATAGCGAGGCGACCGCACAAGAGATCGACCGGGAAGTTAAGCGTCTTTGCGACGACGCCTATCAGCGCGCCATGAAACATTTGACGCAGCGTAAGGAGATCCTGATTGCGATCGCCAAGGCGCTGTTGGAGTACGAAACGCTGGATGGGAGCCAGGTCCGAGAGATCATCAACAACGGTAAGTTGCTGAATCCGCCTCCGCCGATTCCTTCAAGCCCCGTTGATAATCGCCCGGAGGAGTCGCGGTTGCCGCGTCCGGAAGGGCTGGGTGGTCTGACCGAGGCGCCGATTTAACCGTTTAGTGTTTGTTTCTAATTTGCAAAAAAGGCCGCATAAGCGGCCTTTTTTTTGTGGAGCGCTACCTCGCTGGCGCGATCGGTGCGGCCGGCACCCTGGAGGGGAGTCGCTTCAACGCTTGCCTCGTCACTGCGAGGTTTTTGTCGCGTCGTGAGTTAGGCCGGAAAACGTGAAAGCAAGGCGGCTCCCGCGAATTACCGTTTTGTTGCTCTGTAGGCTCGCGAAACTGGACTCGCCGGCAAAACCGCTGTGGAACAGGCCGCGTTGGGTCGTTTCCGGGAGCCGCCTGTTGCCACACATTTCAGCGGCACAAATGATAGACATGACGAGGCAGCGCTCCACGCCTGCCCTAAGGTCCCATTAAATTGTTCGAAACGACCCCTAGATTGTTCTTTAGTTGACGCCCAGGAGGGGCCCGGTTTATTGGCGGAGTCCTTCAAAGAGATTGGAACTGATCAAATGACAAGAATTGGTATTAACGGTTTTGGACGGATCGGACGTTTAGTGTTTCGAGCGATTGTAGAGCAAGGGCTTTTAGGCAAAGAGGTGGACGTCGTGGCGCTCAACGACATCGTTCCTGCGGATAACCTGGCCTACCTGCTCAAATACGACTCAACCCAGGGACGTTTTCAGGGCGAAGTGAGCAGCAAGAAATCGAGTTCGGACCTGGAAGCGGACGATATGCTGGTGGTCAACGGTCACGAGATTCGGTGTCTTGCGATCAAACAAGGGCCGGCGGCGCTTCCTTGGGGCAAGCTGGGTTGCGAGATCGTCATCGAGTCGACGGGATTATTTACCGCGGCTGAGAAGGCCAGAGGACATATCGAAGCGGGCGCTAAAAAAGTCCTCATTTCCGCTCCTGCCAAAGGCGAAGACATCACGGTGTGCATGGGCGTGAACCACGAAAAATACGACGCCTCCAAGCATCACATTATTTCGAATGCGAGCTGCACGACCAATTGTTTGGCTCCGGTGGTTCACGTCCTGTTGAAAGAAGGATTTGGGGTCGAAGAGGGGTTAATGACCACGATTCATAGTTATACCGCGACCCAGAAGACGGTGGACGGGCCTTCGCTTAAGGACTGGAAGGGTGGCCGGGCTGCCGCAATCAATATCATCCCGTCAACCACGGGTGCGGCCAAAGCCGTGGGTTTGGTTTGCCCGGAAGTAAAGGGTAAACTGACGGGTATGTCTTTCCGGGTTCCAACACCGGCAGTTTCGGTTGTTGATCTGACCGTGCGCACGACCAAAGAGACAAGCTACGCTGAGATCAGCGCGAAAATGAAAGCGGCTAGCGAAACCTATCTCAAGGGCGTGCTCGCTTACACCGAAGACGAAGTCACCTCTACCGACTTCCTACATGACAGCCATTCCAGCATCTTTGACGCTGGTGCCGGGATCGAGTTGAACAGCCGATTTTTCAAACTCGTTAGCTGGTATGATAATGAGTGGGGCTACTCCCAACGTTGTGTAGATCTGCTCAAGTACATCCTCTAGGAGCGACGGCTTTATGGCGAAGCTTTCGGTACGCGACCTCGAAGTAAAGGGGCGTCGGGTGTTGACCCGCGTCGATTTCAATGTTCCAACGGAAGAAACGGATTCCGGGCCACGGATTACCGATGATACCCGGATTCGCGAAAGCCTGCCAACGATCGACCTGATCCGGAAGGCAGGCGGAAAAGTCGTGTTATTGGCGCACTTCGGACGGCCAAAAGGCAAGCCGAACCCAAAATACTCGCTGAAGCTGGTTTCCGATCATCTTGGCAAATTATTGGGAACGAAGGCCGAATTTTCACCCGAGGTCGTTGGCCCGGCAGCCGAAGCAGCTACGAAAGCTTTGCCGGAAGGCGGCGTGCTGTTAATCGAAAATGTGCGCTTCTTCGAAGGCGAGGAAGCGAACGATCCCGAGTTTGCCAAGCAACTGGCCCGTTTGGGCGATGTCTATGTCAATGACGCCTTCGGCGCCGCACATCGGGCGCATGCCAGCACGGCTGGGGTAGCGGAACTTCTAAAGCCAGCAGCGATGGGCCTCCTGATGGAGCGCGAGTTGAAATATTTACAGGACGAGCTGGCGCAGCCGGAGCGCCCTTTCTTGGTGATTCTGGGAGGGGCTAAGGTCTCGGATAAGATCGGAGTCATTAAAGCGCTCATGGAGAAAGCGGATGTGTTTCTGATTGGAGGAGCGATGGCTTATACGTTTTATCGGGCGCTTGGCATCCCGACTGGAGCTAGCCGGGTAGAAGAGGACAAAGTCCATCTGGCAAACGAGCTGTT
Organism: Verrucomicrobiota bacterium; assembly: GCA_019239825.1. GTDB lineage: Bacteria > Verrucomicrobiota > Verrucomicrobiia > Chthoniobacterales > JAFAMB01 > JAFAVN01. Next base: position 3,090 of record JAFAZK010000331.1, read on the forward strand.
GAGTTTGGCGGAAAAGAAAGGGATTAAATTCCTGCTTCCGGTAGACAATATCGAGACCGATGAGTTTCGGGCGGGAGCGAACTCCCGCAATACTCCGGTTCTGAGCAAGGACAAAGGCATCACCGAGGGCTGGCAGGCCGTGGATATCGGGCAAGAGACGATTCGCCTTTACTGTGCGGAAATCGCGAAGGCCAAGACGATCCTCTGGAACGGGCCGGTCGGCGTGTTCGAGATTCCTGATTTTGCTAACGGCACGCGGCAATTGGCAATCGCCCTGGCGGAGTCTGGCGCCAAGACAATCATTGGCGGTGGAGACTCAGTAACGGCAGTGAATCAATTCGGGTTAACCGACCAAATGACCTTTATTTCCACAGGGGGCGGAGCCTCGCTGGAATTGCTGGAAGGGAAAACTCTTCCCGGGGTTGCCGCGCTCACCGATAAATAAGCATGCGTAAGAAGATTTTGGCTGCCAATTGGAAGATGAACCTCACTCACGTGGAGGCGGAATCTTACGTTGAGGCATTCATAAATGAGGTCGGTGAGGTGAACGACGTGGAGATTGTGATCGTTCCATCATTCACCTCCATTCCAACGCTAGCCCAAGCTTCGGGTAAGGCACCCTTTATCCGCCTCGGAGCACAAAATTTGCATTGGGAAAAGAGCGGAGCTTTCACGGGCGAGATCAGCGCGACCATGCTCAGGGCGCTCTTTGTGAAGTACGTCATCATCGGGCACAGCGAACGCAGAGCTTTGTTCGGGGAAACCGATGAGACCGTTCAAAAGAAAGTTCACACCGCACTGGAGGCGGGACTACGTCCCATTATGTGCGTTGGTGAAACACTAGCCGAGCGCGAGTCTGGCTCATTCCAAAAAGTCTTGCACCGGCAAGTTGAGGACGGATTGAGAGGGGTTTCGCCGGAACACGTCTCTGACGTCGTTTTGGCTTACGAGCCTATTTGGGCGATCGGTACTGGCCGAACGGCCACTCCAGCGCAAGCGGAGGAAGTTCACGCATTTTTGCGGTCATTACTTGCCGAGCTCTTTGACCAAGCTGCGGCCGATCGGACAAGAATTCAGTATGGCGGCAGTGTTAAACCGGAGAACGCCGAAGAGTTAATGCGCGAGCCGAATATTGACGGCGCTCTGGTTGGCGGCGCCAGCCTCGACGCACACAGTTTCGCCCGCATTGTTCGGGCCACCGAGAAGGCGCTCAAGTGAAGCGCTGAAGCTATTAGCGCTTCAGAATAGCAGATAGCCAATAGCAGATAGCAAATGCGGCCGGGAGCGCGGATTGGTAGGGCGAGGCTCCGGAACGGCTGAATCGGGTTCGCAGGGCTGCTTGCATAGTCTCGACCCATCGTGTGAGTAGGCCGACCCACTGCCGAGCCGTGTTGGGAGTGTGGCAACGTTCCAGGAATGGCAAAGGTGCGGTTGCGCCCGATGTGCGAAAAACACACTGGGTTCGGCCGCGACGGCTCGGCAAGCGCTTGGGCCTTGCTGGCTCCTAGACGTCATCAGCGCCCGGCTTTGATCCTCTGGAAAGGCCGTTCAGGAGCCTCGCCCCACCAAGTTAGGGCTGCCGCCTCTATTGGCTATTTGGCTATTGGCTATTGGCTATTGGCTATTGGCTATTCTAAAGCCGTAACAGCTTTAAGAGTTCTTCGCGGCCGGGGTGGCGCTGGCTTGCTTTTTCTCTTCTTGAGCCGGCCGAACCTTTACCTTTTGGCCAGCGGTCAGGCTGTCAGAGGGATTGACAATAATTCGGTCGTCTAAGGTTAACCCTTGGGTAACCTCCAATTGGTTGCCGAGGTCGCGGCCGATCTTAATCTTCTTTAATTCTACGACATTGTTCTGGTTCACGACTCCAACTGCCGCGCCTTCGGATCGAAAAAGTAGTGTGTTTGCCGCGATAAGCACCGATCGGTTGTTACCGCCCGTAACCAGCCGGACTTGGGTGTAAGCGCCGGGAAATAATTCCCCGGATTCGTTGGGTACATCGACTTCAGTCAATAACGTGCGCGAGTTAGGATCGATAGCACCCGCAGTGCGAACCACCTTACCGGTGAATTCTCTGCCGGGAAATTCGTTGAACCTCAATTCAGCGCTTGCTCCGACAGCGACATCCTGGGCCATGTTCTCGGGTACATTGATGTAGACCCGCAACGGTTTTACCTGCGCCACGGTAAAGAGTGGATTCCCCGAACCGGAGTTGACCAGGGCCCCGATGTCCGTATTTCTTGCAGTTACAATTCCATCGAATGGGACTTTAACGGTTTTGAAATCCTCAAGTGCTTGCAGGCTCATCACAGCAGCTTGATCGGCATTGACCGTCGCCTGTTTAACGCCCAAGTCACTAGCGGCGGTATCGAAGTCTTGCTGTGCGATCACCCGGCGTTGTAGCAGATCCTGATCTCGCTGGTAGGTTACGCGAGAGAGATCCAGAGCCGCTTGCGCTTCCTTGGCGGTCGCCTTGGCTTGATTCAACTGCTGGTCGACCTGAGGGGTATCGATCTCGGCGAGAACGTTTCCTGCTTTTACGTGCGCGCCGATATCGAAATACCAAGCCTTTAAATAGCCGCTAGTTTGGGCAAACACAGGCGCCTGGATATAGGCTTGGGTTTGTCCTGGTAGTTCTACCGAGACCGCTGTGGGTAACCGCTCTGGTTTAACCACCGTAACGGTTTGCTCGGAAGCTGTCTGGTTCGCCTGTTGTTCAAGTTTCTCGGTGGCGGCTGACCGGTTCAGGATGCCGTATACCGCTAGTGCGGCCAGGCAGGCCAAGCCGACCAACAGGAGAAGCATTAGTCGACCGCTTCGCCGCGGCGGTGGCTTGGTCGCAGGGGACCCATGACCGGTAGAGCCGTGGCCAGGGGACCCGTGAGCAGGTGTAGAGTCTGGTTTCTGGTTTTGTTGAAGAACGGTGTCGTCCATATAGTTCGGTTCCAAAAAAGCCCTAAATCATGGTTTGGCGGTTTCCGGCTTGTCGGCCTGCTCAGGGAAGTGGTAGTGACGCCGGACCATCATGAAGACGGTTGGTACGAAAAACAGGGTGCCGACAGTCGCCAGAATTAGTCCTCCGATGACGGCTCGGCCGAGGGGCGCGTTTTGTTCACCACCTTCACCCAAGCTCAAGGCCATCGGAACCATGCCGATGATCATGGCTAGAGCGGTCATGACAACAGGTCGTAAACGAATGTATCCTGCCTGCAGAGCAGCCTGATAGGAGTCTCTCATTTCCAATAGTTTTTCATTCGCGAAAGTGATCACCAAAACGCTGTTGGAAGTCGCGACTCCCATACACATGATCGCGCCCATGAGTGCCGGAACGCTCAGCGTCGTGCCAGTGAGAAACAGGATCCAAATGATTCCGGCCAAGGCACAAGGAAGCGCAGTGATAATAATAAACGGTTCCGTCCAGGACTGGAAGTTCACTACCATAAGCAGATAGACCAGAACGATCGAGAAGACTAAACCGAGGTAAAGGCCGGAGAACGAGGACTCCATGGTCTTCGTTTGTCCACGAACGATCAGCAAACTTCCTTTAGGCAAATCTTTCTTCGAAGCATCGATCAGTTTTTGGACCTGGTTAGAAACATACCCCAGGTCTTTGCCATCAACATTGCCGTAGATGTTGATTACCGGGCGGATATCGTAGTGGTCCACTACCGGGGACGTCGTGCTGCGAGAAATGGTGGCAACGTTAGCCAAGATCTGAGGACTGGCGTTGGCGCCGCCGAGAATCGGTAAATTTCGGAGCGCAT
>JAFAZK010000132.1 GCA_019239825.1 Verrucomicrobiota bacterium
ACACTTCCTTCGAGCTGCAGGTTCAGCAGGCCGTGGAGAACCCGGAATTGTTTCGTTCGGCAGTAAAAGAGGGTCTTGATATTGTTTGGTTTGATCGTCTAGCCGAGCTCTTTGGAGCGGCGGCGGGAGAATTTGCCGAGGTAGTCGGGATAGATCCTCGGACGCTGACGCGGCGGCGTAATGACGGGAAATTGACCACTAGAGAATCCAGTTCTCTTTACCACTTGGTGGTGCTTTATGTACACGCCTTGGATGTACTCGGCAGTCCCGAAGCGGTACAGAGCTGGCTGCATGCGCCAGAGCCGGACTTTGCGGACATGAAGCCCTTCGAGCTTTTGGATACGGCTCCCGGGATACAGGAGGTCGACCAACTTCTGGGTCGGATCGAACATGGAGTGTTTTAAGCCGAAAAGCCGAATTTAAGATCCGCAGATCACTAAGTGAGTAACTCTGCGCCGGGAAAAGTCGTTTTCTGGAGGATCACCAGAGACAAGTACGACAAGGTGGCGGACGCTTTTAGCGGCGCCGGAGCAGCTCAGTATCCCGGGCGCTGGAATGGGGTAGGGGTGCCGGTTGTTTACGCGGCTTGCTCGATCGCTCTAGGCGTTTTGGAGTTGCTCGTGCATACCAAAAGCCGGTCCGCGTTGAACGAACGTTTTGTTCTCTTTAAGGGCCTCGCGGATCCGGACCTGGTGTTTAAACCGGACCTGCCAGCTAAATTGCCAAAATCGGAGAGCCGGCGGATTGGAAATGAATGGGTCCAGCGTGCCAGTCATCCCATCTTAGAGGTTCCTAGCATTATCACCGGGGAACCGAATTATCTGTTGAATCCCAATCACTCTGCCTTTGAGAAAATCGAAATCGGCGATTCAGAGCTTTTCCGATTTGACCCGAGGATTCTGGAGAGATTGAAATAAGGCGTACCCCAGCCGCGGTAGCAAAACAGACATTTGCCGTTTGGAACTCAATAGCCGCTTAGCCAGCTCATCGATAAGCATTACGCAATTGTAATCTTGATGTTCGGCTGGCGAAATGTCGAAAGGTCTACCGGACATTGTATGATGAAGCTTGCGCTCTTGGCGTACGTTAGTACCGCGACAGCTCTGTTTGCACTAGCGGGGACAGGGCTGATGTTCGCCGGCCGCTGCTCGTCAAAGCACGGAACAATTTCGGACCGGTCAATCTGCCTCATAAGCGAAGGCCACGTCTAAAAGCCTGTTGCCCAATCCCATTCCTACAATACAGAAAGAGCCCAAAGACCACAAAGACAGAGATCAATCGCGAATGGACACGAATGGACACGAATTAAAACAATATTACTGGCATATGGACGCAGATCGTTTTTAGCCTGCTGCTTTAGTTCTCTATTCGCGTTTATTCGTGTGCATTCGCGGTTTGTCTCTGTCTTTGTGCCCTCTGTGCTCTTTACGTATTGTGAATTGAGGTTTTAAGGGCTGGAATTAAAGGTCAGAGGTTTAAACGTTCAACCAAGGTAAAAGGCTATTTGGAGTCCTTACCTATTTTCCTTTCGCGCTCTAGCGCTGCGTCCGTCACTATCATCAACAAGCGACGTTCAAAGGAATAGTGTGCACTGATTCCCGCTGCGTTGTGCCAACGGTTGACGGGCCAGCCGGACCCAACCCATGCTCCCGGAGCATTGTCCTGGATGAGTGCCTTTAGCTCGTCGTCAAAGATATCGGCGTCTTTGCCATAAGTAATCTCGTCAACTTTGTTCTTGTAGAAATGGACGAGGATCTTGAGGCCGCGCCAACTGAATACTTTGTAAGTCATTCCATTGTCTGCCGTGACGGTTCCTAGGCAATGACCATAACGTTTGAGTACTTGGTCTAGCGTCTCGCCGATTCTGGCTGCAGACGGAGCACTCAGACCCAGCCAGCAAAGCATGAGCAACCCGCTAATCAAAGAAGTCTTCACAGGCGCAAAGCGATAAGAGCCTGTTGCCCAACTCCATTTCTACAATACAGAAATAGCCCAAAGACCACAAAGACAGAGATCAACCGCGAATGGACACGAATTAAAACATATTACTGGCATATGGACGCAGATCGTTTGTAGCCTGCTGCTTTAGTTCTCTATTCGCGTTTATTTGTGTCCATTCGCGGTTGGTCTTCTCCGTATCCTCTGTGATCTTTACGTATTGTGACCGTTCTGTTCCCGGTGGCCGGCATGACGGGCAACCGATCGAACATTGCGAAATGTTAATGATTTGCCAGTTTAGCCGGCTATCGGCAAGTCACTGATTTTGTGGTTCATGCGGTTGTCAAACCGAAGGGCATAGATACCATTGTCAGTTTATGCGGGCTGATCATCTGGAGAAAATAAATTCGTGGTTCCTGGAAGAAATAGCGGCGGTCAAAGCGGAAGGTGCGAGCGTTGAAGATTTCGAAGATCCAGCCGTCGCCGATTTGACTTTGCGTAAGATTTTTGAAGAACACTTCGACGAAATTCGCACCGACGCGGATCTCGCCGATGAGACATTCGTCGTCGTCTCGGACCAAGCTTCTCCGTTAGACTTGCGCAGGGTAGCCCTGCAAGCCCGAGAGCAAGGCAACCTCGGAATAGGGCATTACCTAGAGTTGATTGCAGCCTATCGCGAGCGACAGCCTCTCTAGATTTCCTTGCCGCCTCGCGCAAGGCCAGGATCGAAGCCTTTAAAAGTACTGTGCTCCATACCGGTCCAGATAGCTCCGCCACTTTGCTACAAATTCAGCACTCCAGGGCTCATTCTGGTGCTGCTCGGATGCGATGCGAATCGCCTTCTTGATTTGCTCTGTCTGGGCCACCGCCATGATACATTCGTTCTTTAGGGCCTTGGCTCTTGCCCGAAGCTCTTCAGTCTCATCGGATTCTGCCATACCCGAGAATCTGAGAATGGCACGATCCGGGTCAAACGCTGTTTCGTCTTCTCCTCAAGGGATCATCCTGCCAAAGAGCCTTCAGATACTCCAGAGGGTCACGTCTAAACAGGCCATTGGGAAAGCGGGCGCACCTTCGATGAAATCTTTGATTTCAAAACCCAGCCCCTCCCAGCTCCTAATTCTTATCTCCTATGGTTACTCCTGCCCGAGGCGCGTGGATCTTTGTTCTAATCCAAGAGATCAAAGTCTTTTTCTCGAAATAGAACTCCTCGAAAGGGAATTTTACGGGCTCGGACGTGTATTTGCCCAAATACAACGCATCGGTTGCTGAATCCGAGCCGCTCGCAATCACCCGGCCGCGCGGATCGGTGAGGGTATAATCGAAGTACAATCTGATAGGCTCACGGCCATTATCATAAAATCGGACATGATTGGAAATGTTGCGCCGGTAACGACCTCCCAGATCGATATCCGTAAACCGAAAGGCCAACGTGCAACCAGGCGCCTGTTGGGCCACCGTTGGAGCGAGCGCCTCGGTCATATTTCGCGTGAACCACGCCGCACTGTCCCATTCATTCCGGTCTTGAATCCTAAAGTCCGTGAACCGTTCCGGATGAACGAAGGTCATGACGACGTTAGACGAGGCAGCCACTGCGGAGGAAACCGCGCTGACTGCCAGCAGCACCCCAATGAGATGCCAAGGGAAATGCTTTTTCATAAAAACTCCTCACCGATAAGACTCTGGCAGCGTAATACTTATTCCACACTCTTAGTTAATCTGCCACCCCCTTAGCAGTTCGCGGATCACCGTCCAAAGCTCTCGGCTGGGGAGAATGACGAGGTAAGCATCGGCATGCGACTCCCAAAGAAACGCCCTACTTTACTTCGGTCACCGGGAGATTCCCTCCAAGCAGACGCAGCGAGCTACCGTCTCTAATGACGGCCGCAAAGCCGGTGTTGCAGCCGCAACCGGGCTACGACTTTGAATGCACCGTTTCGTGCCGTTCCGCGAACCCCATCGCATCACTGATAGCATCGCCTTTGCCGATCGGCTGGAAGGTCAGGATTTTTTTGTCCTCTCTAATATCCTCAGACAGAATATCCAGCACCACCCCGCCGCCAAGTGTACGCACGATCTCATATTTCGGCAGGCGGCCGATTTTTCGATGTGAACAGAGCCGAAGTAGCCCATCTTTGCGGCCCAAGTCCCAGAAGGCAGAATTGATGATGATCTTGCCCATTCGATTGCGGGCTTTCTTTAGCCTTGTCCACCGACGCTAGAACCGGCAGCACCATGCCGTAGCGCTGCCGGTCTACCCCGCTAAGGGATGCGTGTCTAGTGTCCTGTTTTCAGTGTAAGAGCCGAAATGTGTCCTAACCCTGAATCCCGACACAATCGGGGCTGAACCTGATTGTTAGTATCGGGATGGATGACGGGAAGAAGCAATAGCCCGTTAGCCGCCGTCTTTTCTTGATGACCCTGCCACCGATATGGCCAACGACGGCACCACTGGCAGCTTCGCCCTTGAACGCTTCCAGAGCATTGCGCTACCCCAAACCAAAGCATTAGGCGATTAGTGCCTAGGTGCAATTGCAGGCTCCTGTGGACAGAGCCATAGTCAACACCGGGTATTCTCTCGCGACGGAGAGGATGAATTAGCCAAGAGTGAAGACCGGCGGATAAAGCCCACCTACGCCTAGTCTATCCGCCGGTCTCTCTGGGCTTAAGCGTGAAGCGCCGAAGTCGCGGGGACGCAACGGATAAAGCGGCGTCAGAATTCAGACTGTTCCGTAGTCTTATCGATCGAGCTTTTTGATCGCGGAAGTCACCGCGGGAACGTCCCTAGCTAATCCACCTGTGTTGCTTTCAATATCCGCGGTGTGCTCCCTAATCTCTCTAAGGTCCTTTTGAATATCTACTCGAATATCTCCCAGCCGATCGAGCAGGTGAAAATGCATTGCCAGTCCCAGAAGTTCCGGATCTGAAAACGCTGCCCCTGAATCTTGCGCTATCGCTCTTGTGGCCTTGACGAATTCGGATAGTTCCGCCCAGTAAATTCCGACTAGTTCGGGATCAGCCATAAGGAATGATTCGTTCTGTCGTGCGCGGCTCGCAATACGTCGTTTGGCGTATTGAGGTGGCAATGGACTGGGTTTGTACCCAAAAGCACCGATTTGCCATTCCGCCATCAACAGCCTAAAGTCGTCCCTCAGCAAAAACCTCTCGAGG
>JAFAZK010000149.1 GCA_019239825.1 Verrucomicrobiota bacterium
AGACAGTCTCCCCTCCGGACCAATTCGGTTGCCACTCGCGTCTGCTACCAAGGCGCCGAGGGTGTTAGCCATACTGCCCGCCGTCTTCACCCCGAACTCACCTGCATCCCACAACTTCCCAACGCCTTTGACGCCTAAGCGCACCGCTCCTGGGAAAGCCCCTTTCGCTTTGTGCTCCGCCCAATTGTTCGTATTAGCCCCCGCTATGCCATCGCTCGACAGATTCTCAGCGCCAAACCCGTGCTCATCCGTCGACCCATTCGCTACAGCGCGATTATCGTAAGCGGATCTAGCATTGGAGTGCCTGCGGTCACCGTCATTCCCTTTCAACGCGCCAATATGGTTGAGCTTCTGTGCCCCCCAACGCCCAAGCGAGAAACCGGTTCCGTAAACTGAACCAGTGGCTCCGCCAACTGCCGAGATCATTGCACCAACAAACCCCTGCAACTCCGCTCCGCCGCGGACTACTATCTTTTGGGTGTAGAATGGGGCCAGAATATGGCCGATCACCACCCAGATGAGAACCGGAACGCACCAAAGAATAGCTATGAGCAACTGGCCGAGGTTTTCCTGGTTCGGCGCGATCAAATTCTGGCAAAGAGCAATCGTTACGACGTTAACAAAAACCCAGCCAATCGGCCAACATTGGATACCGATATAGGTTTTGAAGAATGCCTCTGCTTGTCCGCGCAGACTTGGGATAGAAAACTCGGCAAAACCGATCGGTACATACAGGCCCAGAAAAACGAGAATGCAATTCTGTAGCACCTCCATCAAAACCACGATTAACTCGCAGAGCAGGAGAGCGAGTAAGAACACGGTATACAGAACCGCACACAATGCGTGCGTCACCGTCGATAGAGCACTTTGCAACGCTGCTTGGCCGGCTCGTTGCACTTGGCCCACCGGGTTTAACCAACTCAAGAATTGCTGCGGTCCGCTGGCGGATTGAGTCTGTGAATTTGCGGACTGTGTGGTCTGACCTTGAACCATCGCTGTTAACGAGCCCGACGCCTTCGCCTCAAGTATCTTGGTCAGTTGACCAACGTCCATCCTAGCGCTGGTCGTCATCGCCTGATTGTTCGTGAGAACGCCAAAATTCGCCGAGATTTGCACGCTGCAAGCTGAGTTTACAGCGGTAGTCACTATCCCGGTGATAAGTGTCCAATTCCCGATCAGTGATACCAGCACGACCACTCGCACAAGGTTTGCGAAAAAGTGCCGGAGATCGTTTTGCATAAACCCGCGCATCGTCCCGAAGACCAAGAGCACAAACGCCACGCACAGAAAAATCGGCTCGATCTGGTCGGCCACTTTTTGCATCCCGGTCACGATAGCGGTTAGACCGTTCGCGAAGGAGGACACAGAAGACAGCATCGATGCTAGTGAAGTGGGCATAGGGCGAACCTCTATTCGTTAGCCGGCGCAAACATCTTCTTGGCTGCCGTTTGCATTAACATGTCGTCCGCCAAGGCCTGTTGTTGCCACTGTTCTCTCTGTGCCTCTTGTACTCGGGCCGCGTCGTTTTGGTTAGCCAGGTGTTGGACCGTTATCTTCTGCGAGTACATGTTTAATCGCGCCGTCGCGTTGTTGATATTGGCCTCAATCGCCTGCAGCTGCGATTTCAGCTTTTCGGTCTCGATCAACGAACTGGCAGAATTTAATTGCTGTAATATCTGCTGTTTCTGCCGGAGCAAGCTCGCCAACGACTGATTCGCTTGCGTCATTTCGGTATTAAATGACTGGTACATGTTCTGCACCATGGCGAACTTCGTGAAATTGTTGGACTGAAACTGAATCGGATTACCGAACTGATCTTTTAGCTGGCTGAGATCTTGGTACAGTCCGTTGGCCGTATACTTTAGGGCCATAAACCCATTAGCGGTTTGCTGGAACCCGGCGACGGTAGTTCCTACTCCGTTCATGGTTCGTTGGATATCAGCCAAGATGGCGTTGAGCGACAACATGTTAATGTAGGTCTGCGGATTGCCTAACCGCTCGAGTGCCTGAACATTCTGACTGATCATGGTTGTCAGCTGGGCGATCTGTTGCGTCTGGTTCTCCAACATCTGCGCGTACTTCGCGATGTCCTCCGCATGCTGCGCTGCCTGTACTACGCGATCGACCACCTGCTGAACGACGTTTTCCGCGGTATTAATTGCGTCATACACGGGAATCCCTCCGGCGTGTGCGGAGTATGTTCCGGAGGCAGTCAACACGAGCACTAACAAAAGCTTCAGGATGGTTTTCATGTTTATTCGATGATCGGAATAACGACATCACGTTGCACACGAATTACCCCGTCCGGATCTTGATGTTCCGGAATGGTGGCATTGTAGTATTTCATTTCTCCCTCGGTATTGGTTTTACTGGTTCGCTGGCTTTCTTGTTGCGCCCAATAATTTCGTTTCACTTCGTCAGAAATACCTTTCGCGTAGCCTTTAGCGAAATCGATCGGCACTTTGAGCACGTCGTCCCCAGTCCCCATCAATGGGTCTCCCTGGTTGGTCAGGGCCTCGGAACCTTTTCCTTGCATTGTTAGTTGGCCTTTCGGTGCTGTCGGACCGACAGTACAACCAACTAGAATTAGACTGACTAACAAGCCAACACGCTTCATAAGATTGGCTCAGTCGCAGATTCCTCTTTGGCACAAGCGATCGCGCCTGATTCTTCAATGATCCCGGTGACAATGTCGCGGTATTGAGAAAGTGCCGTCTTGCGTCGGTCGAACGTCTCATTGTCGCTCGAGGCCGCATAAAGCAGTTCACGGGAAGCAACATTTTTCACCGTTCCAATTAATCGCCGCATCCGATCATTGGCCACGTAGGTGAAGGCGCTAAAGCGTTCCCTAGGGTCCATGAGCTCCGGTAACGGATAGTTATTGATCGTCTCCATGGTTTTAGGGGAGAGGCTGAGTGCTTCGCCAATCTCCCTAACATCTTCCCGACTCTGTTGAGCCGTGATCATGAACATTTTGGAGTTGCCGATCATCGCGCCTCTTACGGCCGAATCTTTGATGATGTCGTATTGCTGAACGACGGCCAGGATGTTGCACCCGAACTTCCGCATTTGGCGGTAGTATTCCTGGATCATCTTTGTACCTCCGGGTATATCGAGCGTGCGCGCGGCTTCTTCGAAGATGGCGATCTTCGGGACTGACCTCGGCATGGTAATGATCTTCTGCCGACCATAATTCGCGACCAGAAAGTTAGCGGCCGCTTTTAGCTCGACCGCATGCTCTGGGATTTGGCCCAGCTCGAAATGAGCCACCCGGCCATCGATACGGATATTGCTCACCCCATCGAACAAACAACCCTTCTCTCCATCTCGGCTCCACCCTCGCAACAGTTTCCCAACCCGGTCAGACTCTTCTTTCTCTCTCGCGCCGCCCCTCGGGTTGTAAAGCAACTGTTCCACGAGCGCGCTGTGCGTGGGAAACTGCGCAGATGATAAGCCGGCAAAAGTTAAATCTCGGACCAACCTTTCAGTCGCTCGGTTCTTAGCGAATTCAGCGACAGTCTGTTCACCGAGTTCCTCAACGAAGGAACCGGCTTCATCCGGGTTTCGTTGCTGCCAATCGCGAAATGCGACAAAAGCATCGTCGAAGCCGAAATGCGACCCTCTCATGCGCGTCCGTAGATACTTGTCGATGGCACAAGCTAACCAGCGCAACTCTTCAGCAGCTCCTTCATTAGCAACGCTCCAATCTGTAAACGAGTCGGTGTAGAGTTGTTGCAGGCTCTCCACGATCATCGCGTGGCGTAACGCGCGCCGCTCGGCATCGAGACCTTCATTTCCGCAAAAGAGCATGCAGAGTCCGGCGCTGAATGCGAGGTGCATTGGAGACAGGGGCGAGCCATGAGTATCGAGGTAGTTGATGGTTAGGCCCCCATTTTGACTAATTATCACCGGCTCGCAGCCCGAGGTCTGAGTCATGACCCCATGAGAAAGGCCTTCTTCCACTATGAGCCGGAATCCAAACCGATGCCCGATCTGGGCAAGCAGATCACTTACGATGACCGATTTGCCTGCGCCGGTCATTCCAAAGAGAACACCATGTTGCGGTGTGTTGCCGATCCTGGTCCGAATCCCAACCAAGTTTCCGCGCGCGCCGTTATAAATTGCTTCTGCGTCCTTGAGATGACCAGTAAAAGTCGCAGACCAAGGAATCAGATCGGCCAGATAAGCGTCTTCTGCCGGCAAATCGAATGCCCGGTAACGTCCGTAGGTCCAGCCAGGCCAGGTCTGATAAAAAAGCTGACGCGCGTTTTCAGGGATAGTGGCGTGATGAGCAATCGCGCCACCCATCGCTGTGAATGCGTTCCGCAGAGAAGCGCATCTCGCCGATAAAACATCCGCGGAGCGGTGCCAAAGCCGGACAACATACAAACATCCCAACGGAATCACCTTGCCTTGCTGCAGCTCAGTGACCTTGTCCTGCTTCGCTTCTAGGTCCGTCGCTAACGATTGTTTACGCTCAGAGGCAGCGTCGATTTGCAAACGCTGAATATTACGTTCTTCCTTTTCGATGACTTTATCGACCGCCTTCGGATAAATGTTCATCGTGATGGCATACTCCTGAAATCCCATGCTAGTCAGAGCGGAAATAATTCCAGGGAACGTTCGACGGGGCCATTGGCGAACCGCAAAGATGGCGTGATAGAACCCATCGAAACACAATGACACTCCCGGCAACCCGGATACTCCGGAACCATCAGTGTGGAGACAGTTCTTTTGAATCGATACGCTGGGGTCGAACAGTTCCATTGGGTCTGTCACCCCCATTTGCAGGTTCGGATTGAGCAGTCGGTAGTAGAAGAGGAAGTGGTCCTGATCCTGCATCGGAATGATCCGGCAATCCGAGAACAGACGACTCAACGCGCCCATGGCGAAGTCTTGAAGTGAAAGAGCTTCCTTCTTAGAGAGCGCGTCGAAATAGTCAGCCATGGCTGATGCACCGGCCATCGGAACCCTCGTATCGATCACTCTAGTGAAGAACAGATTCAGTCGTTCACGCCGAAGACGACCCTCTTGCATGGCCGCTAAATACCGTTCGTACCGCTCGGCTCGAACGAATACCCCGAACCTCCCGTAGACCGGGTCGCGGCGACGAAGTTCTAGAGTCTCTTGGTGATATTGCTCAAGTTCTCGCCGGTAGTCGCTATCGATACTCCACTGGACTTGGAGATGGTACTCTTGTCCGAGCATCCCTAACACGATCCTGAGTTTCTCGTGCAACGCGTTTAATTGGCGGACGCTAAACGCATTGATTTCGCCCGGTTCGACGGTGAAACCCCGGGAGATGGCGGTCTTTCGCGAGGCACCGTCTCCGAACCAGATCAGATTGTTAATAAAGAAACCGTTCGGCATTCCGAGCCGGGAGACACGGCTGCTGCGTTTCCCTTTTCCACCGGAAGCGAAATCGACGATTCCGGTGCACGCATCTATCATTGCATCAATCATGGGCGTGCCGGATCGGGTGTAAGGGCTGACGTTTAGCAGCGTGAAAGGAACGGCCGTTTACCAGTGTAGTTAACAGGTCCAGGTCGTAGCGCGGCGGCCGCCGGTGACGAAATATCATAAGGTAAGCCCCGACTAACAGAGTGGGCAGGGCCGCAACCATGAATTTTGCTGGGATTGGCAAAGGGTTATTTGCATGAAACAGCATGGTCAGGATGAAGACGGACACCATGGCCGCCACGATCAGGACCATTCCCAGATTACCTTCGAACCCGAAGGCATGACCCGTCGATTTGGCTCGCGGCCGGCTATCAGTATAAATTAGTCCCTCTTCCATAGACGTCGTTTGGCGTTTGGCGTTTGGCGTTTGGTGGGCGGCGGGCGGTGATTTATGGCTATTCCCTAGAACGGGGCAACAATGCTGCACCTGTTCACGATAAAGAGGCTAAAGAGCGTTTTACACAAGGCAACGGAGCCAGCTACACCAAGACCGTGAATGACGATCACCTTCCAATTATCATCTCGGCGCGCGTTCAGAAACCCGTTCACGACGATCACGCAGCCGGCCATGAATCCAGATGCAGTAATGATGTTCATCCCTTGCACCAATTGAGCAGCGAACTGTCCACCGGATGCATCCGAGCTTGCCGTTGTGGTCAAAGTCAGCGCAGCTGGGGCAGCCGCCGGCGCCAGTGCTCCCTGGGCATAACCGTGAGTAGCTAGTAGACAAACCGTGGCACTCGCCAACCAAAACCTTATCCACAGGTTGTTCCAGAAACCAACTTTGCGAATGAGCCTTTTCATAATCGCAGTTCCTGAGCAGGAATTGACCGACGCTCCCGTTCAAAATTGGCCGATGTACTGCGAGCTGCTGTTGGTCCCAGCAAACAAACCGAACATCGCCTTCATTAGAGCGACTGCTCCTGCGACTCCAACTCCATAAATTACCGTCATCTTCCAGTTTTCATCTCGCCGGGCATTAAGGAAGCCGCCGATCACCATGGTGCATCCGGCGATAAAGCCGAACGCTGTTATCAGGTTCAGTCCCTGCACTAGTTGCGAGACATACCCACCAATCGAAGTTCCACCTGATGTTTGGGCCTGGGCTGGACTGACCAACAAGGTTAACGACGTGCTCGCCAACCATAGCCGTACCCACCAGTGGATCCACGGAACATTCTTGAGATCGCAGTTGTTCATAACACGCAAACACTATGTTTTATGTTGGGAAGAAGCAACATATTATTTTTAAGTTTTATGCTTTATTCACCTTCCCTCGCGACAAGCCCAAACGTTCGGCTTCGTGGGGCGAGGCTCCAGGCACGGCCTTAGTGCTCTTTTTTGGGAAGGCGTCAGCAACCGTCTTGATGCATTTTCGCGCGCAGCGCCCGCTGTACCTGGGCGCGGGTCCACGCTATATCGCCAGCCGAAGCTTGCGGAGTTGGAGCCGAAGCAACGTGTCGCCTAAATCCAGGTCTTCACATTAGATTTAGCTTCGATGATCTGCCCAACCATCGTTCATGATAGAGCTGGCCACATTTTGGACCGTGGCTCGGTTGGTTTTGGGCCTTTCCTACCATAAAGCGGGACAGCTTCATGGGCTTTGCTCAATCCTTCAGGAAGTTCCGGCGCCTCGCCCCAACAAAACCAACTCAACGCCAACCTCTCACCTTGGTTGAGTATCTCACTCGCCGGGTTACTCTTACCCGTGACATTCCCCGTTGACCCTATTCAAAACGCGCTGGTAGAAGACATCGGCCCTGGCGATCTGACCTCTACGTTTCTGGTTCCAGCGGACCACCGATCCGAAGCCAGGATATTCGCGAAAGAAGACGCCGTGGTAGCTGGTATCGAGGCCGCCGGAGCGGTTTACCATCAGGTGGATCCGAACATCACCGTTACCGCTCGAAGAAAGGATGGCGATTCAGTGCAACCCGGAGACACGGTTCTCGAAATCACCGGACCAACGCGCTCAATTCTAACCGGGGAACGCGTTGCTCTTAATTTTATCCAACGGCTTTCCGGAGTGGCAACCATTACCCGGAAGTTCGTGGAGGCCGTTGCCGGAACTGGGGCCGAGATCCTAGATACGCGCAAGACCACCCCTGGACTGCGCGCCTTGGAAAAAGCGGCGGTGAAAGCCGGGGGGGCCCGGAACCATCGCATCGGTTTGTTTGACGCCGTGATGGTGAAGGATAACCATCTGCTAGACCATCCCGATCTTCCCGCAGCAATTCAAGAAATCCGGGGCCAACATCCGAAGCTGCTGATCGAGGTTGAAGCCGACTCGATAGAACAAGTCCGCGAATTCGTTCGCCTCGAAGCGGTCGACGTGATTCTATTGGACAACATGAGTCCCGAAGAAATCCGAAAGTGCGTTGCCTTGCGTAGGCCGGGGCTCAAATTTGAGGCCAGCGGCGGAGTCTCCCTGATGACCGTTCGAGCGATTGCTGAGACTGGAGTAGACTATATCTCGGTCGGCCAGCTCACGCATTCTGCGCCGTCTATCGATTTTTCTCTAGAGTTGTGCGCAATCGCTAAGTGAGCCCCGTATGTCTGAATCTGAACAAAAGCCCGTCCACACCGAGGTTCCCTACTCTGCACCCTATTATTCGTCATTGCTTGCCGGACTGATCCACAAGCTGAATAACGTAACCACGGTCTTGACCGGAAACGCGGGGCTCCTGCTGATGGAGGAGAAATTGCCACGCGACGTACGCGAGGCTCTTACGCAGATGACGCAGTCCATCGAACAACTTTCCCAGACTTTGAATGAGGCGGCGATCGCCTGCAAAGGCAGTAAAGTGAACCTGAGCACGGTCGACTTACCGGCTTTGATCTCAGCCATAGAGTCGCCGATCGCGATTCAGTTGATTCAACCGGAAAAAAAGCCGGTAATCGTGAAATCGGATCCAGACAAACTACGCGCGATCCTCCATGAATTATGCGATAACGCCGCCTCGGCAGGAGCAAACAAGATCACCTGCGAATTAGAACCGGCCGCAGGCGGAGACTACCTTATCCGGTTCAAAGACAACGGCTCGGGAATAAAGAAAGAGCTAATGCCACGGATTTTTGATCCTTTCTTTACAATTCGAAAATATCCTGACGCATTCGGCCTAGGGCTGTTTCGAGCGGCGGGAGAATTGTCTCGGATAGGAGGCAGTATCTCGGTCGAGAGCGACGGCAAGAGTTTCACCGAAGCGCGAATTTTGTTGCCAGGCGCCATAGGCTAGCGGAAGGAAACCGCAGCCAGCCGAAGATAAAAAGCCTCGCGCAAAGGTCGCGAAGGACGCAGAGGAAACAAGTGCCAGAATCCGATCAGCCAACTGTGAACGGCTAACCGTGAACTGTTAACCGTTTGGCGGAGGGAGTGGGATTCGAACCCACGGACCCTTTCGGGTCTCCGGTTTTCAAGACCGGTGCAATAAACCGCTCTACCATCCCTCCAAAGTTGCGCGACAAAGAGGTAAACCTAGGTCGGTAAGGGCGAACTATGTCATTGAAGAAGCGGGAGTCAACGAGAAGCGGATTTTGATTTTCGCCCCACCAACCCCGTGGGCTTTAAACATTTCCCTGGTTACTTTCATTGACGAGTACCGACAACGAGCGCATGAAAGGAGCACGCTATGCGAGTTGGTATCATCGGTACCGGAACCATGGGCGAAGTGCACGCGGCCGCTTGGAAGGCCATCGGTGTCGAGCTGGCTGGTTGCTCCTCGTCAAATTCGGTTCAAGCGGACGAATTCGCCAAGCGACACAACATCTCCTCTTTTGCCAGCTATCCTGAACTGCTGAGCAATGTCGACATTGTCGACATCTGCACGCCAACGACATCGCACAAGCCTCTCGTCTTAGCCGCGGCCAAGGCAGGCAAACACGTGATTTGCGAGAAACCCATTGCTCTCACGGTGGAAGACGGGCAAGCCATGATCGATGCATGCGAAGGAGTTCGATTCTTTATCGGATTGGTCCTCCGGTTCTTTCCACATTATCGATCGGCGAAACAGTTAGTCACCGCCGGACGCATTGGTAAGCCGGGTGTCTTACGGCTTAAACGGGTCAGTTACGTCCCGCAAAATCCGGACGCCTGGTATTTTAATGAAGCTCTTTCCGGCGGAATGGTGGTGGACCTCATGATTCACGATTTCGACTATGTCCGTTGGTTAGCTGGTGAGGTAGAACGTGTCTTCGCGTTAAAGACGCAGGCCGGCAGCGGCTCTGCTCAATATGTTCAAGCGGTTCTCCGCCTGAAGAACGGAGCGATTGCCTTGATCGAAGGGGGCTGGGCATATCCTGCCGGAGTTTTCCGTACCGGGTTCGATCTTTCCGGAACAGACGGATTGATTGAATGGAGCTCAGATCAGCCCTCGCCTTTAACCACCTTCTTTCCTCCAAAAGTGGAAGAAACCGCCTCAGTCGGTTTACCGATCTCTGGCTTAGCTGACGACCCTTTCGCTGCCGAGCTCCGGCACGCCTACGAGTGCATCCGGAGCGGAACACCTTTCGAGGTCACGGCGGAAGATGCTCTAGAAGCACTTCGAATCAGTCTTGCCGTGAGGAAATCGCTGGAAACAGGTAAACCAATAAAAGTCTCATGAATAAAAATTTCACCACAAAGCACAAAGGACACAAAGGAAGACTCAAAACAATCTAGGCGCACATTACCCACTTTCTGAATGCCACACTGCAGCACAATAGACCGCATTTGCCTGTCGACCTTCGTGTCCTTCGTGTCTTTGTGGTGAAATTGTTTGTTATGCGTATTGGAATTCTCAGCATCGCTCATCTGCACGCCGCGGGGTATCAAGCCAACCTCAAAGCGATTCCGGGAATCGAACTGGTTGGATTTTCGCATGAGAACTCAGCGGAAGGCCTAGCGTTCAGTGAAGAATTCGGCGTGCCATGGTTTGCCAGCCATCAGGAACTTCTCGCTGAAAGATTGGATGGAGTTGTGATTTGCTCGGAAAACGGTCGTCATCGCGAATTGGTAGAACTAGGGGCCGCGGCCGGCTGCCAGATCCTTTGCGAGAAACCGATTGAGACTACGCTCGTCGACGCTGAAACGATGAAAGACGTTTGCCATAAGCACGGGGTCCGATTTATGACCGCGTTTCCCACCCGTTTTGCTTCGTCGACTCAGGCGTTACGAACGATGATTCAGCAGGGGGAGCTAGGAAAAGTATTCGGAGTGAACGGAATCAACCATAGCGAGAACCCGAGCGGACATCGGACCTGGTTTGCGAACAAAGAACTAGCCGGCGGTGGAGCGGCCATGGATCACATCGTACATTTAGTTGATTTCTTTCGATGGTGCTTTTCCGCGGAGATAACCGAGGTCTACGCCGAGATCGATAATCTATTCTATCCAAACGAACTGGATGTAGATACCGCAGGCTTGCTCCTAATCACTATGTCCAGCGGAATTCAGGCTAGCATCGACTGCAGTTGGAGCCGACCAACCTGGTATCCCCGTTGGGGACATCTGAAAATCGAGGTTATCGGTGAAAAAGGCGCTACCGTTGTAGACAACTTCGCTCAGCATTTAACGGTCTACGCAAAAAGCGGTGACCGAAATCCTGAATGGATCGCCTTCGGTCCTGACGCGAACCAGCCAATGATCCAGGAATTTGTGGACTCCATCCGCGAACAACGGGAACCATCTGTTACTTGGAATGACGGTTATCAGGCATTGCGGGTCGTGTTAGCCGCGTACGAATCTGCCCAACGAAAAGAACCGATGAAGTTGGAGCATTAAAACGCCCATGGCGTTGAAGTCCTCCAGACCTGGGAGGGGAGCCGCTTTACCGCGTACCCTGTTGACAAACCGAAGTTCGTTCTATCGCGAGCCCGGCTTGAAACTGTGAAAGCAGGCGGCTCCCGGAACCGACCCAGCGCGTGAATTCGCTCTTAGTCTTGCCAAAACATATTTCGATTGCGCCAGCTCTTCGGAGATAGTCGACGCGCCTAGAGACATGGCACACCAGGGGTAGTTCCCGGGAGCCGCCTGCTCTTACGTTTTAAGGCCGGGCTCGCGATATGACAAATATCGGGAGGTTTTTCCGGCACGACCCAAAGCGGCCCCCTCCAGGGTCTGGGACGTGGCAAATCGTTAGATCAGCAGCTCCTCACTCCAATCGTTGTATCGCCCACTGATTCGCTTGCCATTCTAGCTTGTAAGGAATTGCGTTTTCAGATCGGATCGGCTCTAACCCGAGAATTTGCTGGACCGCCATCCAGACTCCACCGTGACTAACGATAAGCGCAGGCTGACTGACCGCTGCGCAATGACTTAAAGCCCCTTTAACTCGCTGCACGAGGGCTAGCCGCGTTTCTCCGCCCGGAGGATCAACATTACTTAGAAACTGTTCCCTGACAGCAGCAAACGGCTGATGATCCCAGGAACCAACATCCCACTCGGCTAACTCATCAATCGTGACAATCGGAACCGAAAGAACTGCCATCACAATTTCAGCGGTCTCTTGCGCACGATGCTGCGGGCTGGCACAGATCGACTTGATAACCGACACCTGGCCAAGGATCCGAGCGGCTAGACACGCTTGTTCCCGGCCTAAGTCTGTGAGCGGTGAGTCGCAATTCCGCCCGCACATTAGCCCGGCTAGATTCGCGCCGCTCTGACCGTGCCGCAGGTAGAAGAGGCTTTCCAAATTCATCTGTTTATGCGGCTGAGATTGTCACGCTAGGAAAAAGAGCATAAGGTCGACAAGTGCCGATACGAATCAAACCTAGTCTTTCTCGAGAGGACTGGGTACAAATGTTGACCAACCGACTGTGACTCAAAGACTATTTGCGGAACTCGGTCTTTCCGAACCTTTGCTGCAAGCAATTAGCCGGCTCGGCTTTGAAAAAGCGGCTCCGATTCAAGCGGAAGCGATTCCGCTGATTCTGGCCGGGAATGATGTCGTAGGCCAATCGCAGACGGGCTCTGGTAAGACGGCAGCGTTTGCCATTCCTGCCGTGGAATTCGTGGAATCAAAGCACCACGCCGTTCAGGTGTTGATCCTCTGCCCGACCCGGGAACTCGCCGTCCAAGTCGCCGAAGAGGTCTACAAACTGGCAGCCTTTAAACGCGGAATTCATCCGCTACCCATCTATGGCGGCCAATCCTATGACCGCCAGATCCGAGCCCTAAAACAAGGCGCACAGATCGTCATTGGAACACCCGGGAGAATTCTTGATCATCTGGAGCGAGGAACTCTCAATTTGCAATTCGTCCGCATGGCAGTGCTCGACGAAGCCGACGAAATGTTGGACATGGGCTTTCGAGACGACATTGAAAAGATACTAGGTGCGATTTCGGGCGAGCGTCAGTTTATCTGCTTTTCGGCCACCATGTCGAAGCCAATCCTCGAGCTGATTCGGACTTACGCTCCTAATGCGAAAACCGTCCGTATCGAACACAAAATTCTGACGGTGCCGACGGTTGAACAGGCATACTATGAGAGCCGAGGCCATTCAAAAACCGAGATCCTGACTCGCTTGATCGATCTCTATGATTTGAAGCTCGGCATTATCTTCTGCAACACTAAACGCATGGTAGATACTCTGACCGAAGAGCTAGTGGCGCGCGGGTATTCGGCCGATCGGATTCATGGTGACATGAGCCAGAGTCAGCGAGACCGCGTCATGCTCAAATTCCGCTCTTCCGGACTCGAATTCCTGGTCGCAACCGATGTGGCCGCTCGGGGAATCGACGTCGACAATGTCGAAGTCGTTTTCAACTACGACCTGCCGTGGGACGAAGAAGATTACGTTCATCGGATTGGGCGAACTGGACGAATCGGGCGATCCGGCCGGGCATTTTCGTTCGTGGCCGGTAGAGAAATCTATAAGTTGCAGAGTATCGAACGCTTCACTCGAACTAAGATTTCCCGACACCAGGTTCCGTCTTTAGAACAAGTAGAGGAAAAGCGTACTAACATTTTCTTTGAACGGATTCGTAAAAGCCTGCAACGCGGCCAATTTCGAGAAGAATCAAGAATCGTGGATCGTTTGCTGGAACAAGGCTTTTCTTCCACGGATATTGCCTGCGCTCTGGTTCACGAGTTACGCAAGGATGAGGGTCAGCGCGTTGACAGCCCAGTCAAAAGCGAAGCGATGACCGCGAGTAGCGGCCTAGCCGGTAACGATCGCAAGCGACGTTCGAAATCGACTGACAAAAGAGGATCAAATAACCGGGGAAGAAAGCGGCGCCGTTAGCCGCTTTAGCCAACGGCGAAGTTTGCCTGATCTACCTACTCTAGGAACGGCTTCTGGGGCGGCGGCCCGCCTCTGCCTTTCTTTACCACCACATCCGACCGGTTCCACCAGCCACCGCCGAGCGCTTGAAATAGCGCGGCCGTATCGGCGTAACGATTGGCTTTAGCCACAACCAAATTGATGAGCGTTTGATAGTACGCTTGCTCGGCGTTTAGTAACGATAGGTAAGCGATCTGCCCCGCTTGCAGCTGTTTTCGCGTGATATCCAAAGTCGTCTCGGCGGCGTGTTCGGCTGCCGCTGCCGTTCTTACTGCTTCCGCGTCTGCCTGAATAGCGCGGAGCGAGTCAGCCACGTTTTGGAATGCGGTGATCACCGTATTCTTATACTGGGCTGCTGCCTGATCATAACCAGCTCGAGCGGCTCGCGTCTTGTGCAGCAGCGTGCCACCTTCGAAGATTGGCTGAGTCAGAGCGGCGGCCAAGGTAAAGTAGCCGGTGCCTGGAGCAAATAGCTGGCTAAAGGCCAACGCCTGGCTTCCTCCGGTGCCGCTCAAGGTAATGTTCGGCAGCATGTTGGCAACGGCCACACCAATTTGGGCACACGCGGAATGGAGTTGCTCTTCTGCAGCGCGGATATCAGGCCGCTGGTCAACTAGTTTGGAGGGAAGGCTAACCGGTAAATTCTCCGGAAGCCGGAGATCGTCCAAGGTGAACTTTTCCAGAACTCCGTCACTGGGGAAACGGCCGGCCAAGGCCGCGAGTAAATCCTGTTGTTGCGCCAACTGCTTTTGCAGCGGAGGCAAAGTCGCCTGAACCTGGGCTAACGCGGTTTCCTGAGTAGCCAAATCGGCACCCGCGATTTGACCAAGCGACAATTGCTTTCGCATGATGTCGAGGGCATCGGTCGCAACCCGCATTGTCTCCTCGGTCGCGCTGATTTCGCCCCGGAGTGCAGCCTCCGTTATCGCAGCGGCCACAATGTTCGAAGTTAAAGTCAGGTAAGTCGCTTCCAGCTGGTAGCGCTGCATGTCGGCTTGCGCTTGTAAGGATTCCACTGTGCGCCGGTTCAAGCCGAATACATCAGGCACATAAGAAATACTGAGACCAGTCGTATAAAGGCTATAATAAGGGTTCCCGGTGTTGGCAACCGGCGTAATTGTGCTGGTCGCAGTCTTGTTTCGGCTGGGAGTAAAATTAGCCGAAATACTTGGGTAATAGGAGCCCTGTTGAGCTTTAACGTCTTCCTGGGCAATGCGCAGAGCGGCTTGGGCTGACTCCAGATTCGGACTGTTTCTAATCGCTTGGTCGACGAGCTCATTCAGAGCCTGAGAATGGAATAGCGTCCACCATTGTCCGGGGATATCCAAGCCTTCCACGAAGCGCTGCGATTCACCGGCGGAGACCTTTGCACCAGAGGTTCGACGCGCCAATGGTTCGGGAGTGTAACCCTTAACCGCTGGCGGATCCGGCCGATGGAAATTCGGACCAACCGCACAACCCGCGAGGAGCAGTGAGGTTGCAAGCGGTAGAAACCCGCCAGTCCGAACGCGAAACCTAAATCGTCCTCGTCCTCGAGAGAATGTGTTAGTTACAGAGTTTAGGAAGGACCAAAGGCCTAACATAGCGGCTTTGTCTGATCGAGCTCGCATACATAGCAAAACTCCCTGCTAAGGGCGAGGACAGCTTGCCCGACATAGCTTTCGCCTATGCGACCTGTAGCGGTTTCGGAAGCGAGGTCGGGACGACGAGTACGAGGACGATTTGCGATTCGCATCGGGGGCTATTTTACCGCCTCCAACTCCGGCACATCTTTCTTTGTTATGCGCCGCCCGCGACGCGAGAAGATATCGATAAGGACAGGGAGGATGATCAGTATCAGAACGGGTGCCAGCAAAATGCCGCCGACCACCACCAGTGCCAGGGGCTTTTGCACTTGAGAACCGATACCGGTAGAAACCGCAGCCGGCAATAGACCGACGCAGGCCGCGACACAGGTCATCATAATCGGTCGCAGTTGAATTTGGCAGGCACGCAACAAGGCCTCTTGTCTATCGAGGTCGCCCGAAGCTAACAAATTAAATGATGAAATTACTATGATGCCGCCCATAACAGAGATGCCGAACAAACCGATAAAGCCGATCGCAGCAGATACACTGAAGGGAGTGCCAGTGATCGCCAGCGTAAATACACCACCGATCAATGCCAGCGGCATCACACTTGCAGCCAAAAACGTATCTACGATCGAGGAGAAATTGACCCAAAGTAAAAGTACAATGAGCACAAGGCTAATCGTTGTCACCACACTGAGGCGGCTGATCGCTTCTTGGAGTTCTCCGAATTCGCCAGCCCATTCCAAACGAGAACCCGCGGGCAGATGAACTTTTTCGGCGATCTTCTGTTGGGCTTCCAATATTGCGCCGCCTAAATCGCGGCCCCGAACACTAAAGCGGATTGGGATATAACGTTCCTGATTTTCGCGGTAAATGAACGAGTAACTCGGTACCATCTTTACCGTCGCGACCGCGCTTAATGGGATCTGGGTAATTCCAGAGGTTGTCGCAACCCCAATCGGAATATTCCGCATGGCTTCAAGGCTTTGCCGGAATTTCGGAGCGAGGCGGACTACGATGGGAAAATTCCGGTCGCTACCATATTCGTAAGCATTGCCAGCCGCCTGACCGCCAATAGCCGTCTGGATCACCGTATTAATATCACCCGGTGCCAAGCCGTAGCGGGCAGCTTTGACCCGATCGACGTCGATGTTAATCGTGGGCTGACCAAATGCGTCAAATACCGAAAGATCACTAATCCCGGTGACCCCATCCATTACATCCTTGATCTGATAAGCAGTCTTCTGCAGAGCTTCCAGATCATTGCCATAGAGTTTGATCGAGTTCTCTCCTTTTACCCCGGATGCGGCTTCCTCGACATTGTCCTCAATGTTTTGTGAAAACTCGAGATCGACCCCGGGGAATGGCTCGGAGAGCGCCGTATTCAATTGCTGGGTAAGTTTTTCTTTGTCTAACCCCGCCGGCCAAGAATCAAAGGGTTTAAGCGGAACAAACATCTCCAGATTAAAGAAACCGGTAGTATCCGTTCCATCATCAGGCCGGCCCAGCTGCGATACGACGGTTATAACCTCAGGAAAACTC
This sequence comes from Verrucomicrobiota bacterium, assembly GCA_019239825.1. Lineage (GTDB taxonomy): Bacteria > Verrucomicrobiota > Verrucomicrobiia > Chthoniobacterales > JAFAMB01 > JAFAVN01. Next base: position 16,833 of record JAFAZK010000149.1, read on the forward strand.
TTTACTATCTGACGCATCCGGTTGGCATAGCCTTCACCTTCCTCGAGCGAGATCGTCGGAGGGAAAGTCGCCCGAATCCAAAAGTTACCCTCCTCAAGCTTCGGCAGAAACTCCAACCCCAGGGAACGTCCTGCGATGATAGCGGCGACAACCAAAACCGTGGCGGCACCGATCGCCAAGATCCTGTTAGCTAACATGAATCTTAAAATGGGCGTGTAGAGTCGCCGGATGAGCCGCACCGGGACGGTTTCCTTCTCTTCGACTCGCTCTGGCAGCAACAGAGCGCTGATGGCAGGAGTTACGGTAAAGGTTGCAATCAACCCCCCGGCAATCGCATAAGCATAGGTTCTCGCCATGGGCCCGAAGATGTGACCTTCAACGCCGGCTAGAGTAAATAAGGGGACAAACCCCGCGATTATAATCGCGGCAGAGAAAAAGATCGGCTGATTGACTTCCCTTGCCGAACTGGCGATCACTGCGAATCTGCCGCGCAACTCGAATGGGCGCGTTTGGTTCCTGACGTTCGAATGAGCAAAACGTTCTTCCGGCTTTTGGGACAGGTGACGGAAGATGTTCTCCATCATGATGACCGTCGCGTCGACCACCAGCCCAAAATCAATTGCGCCGACGGAGAGCAAATTGGCCGACTCGCCTCGGGCCAACATGATAATCACCGCAAAAAACAGAGCGAACGGAATGGTGAGCGCCACAATCACCGCGCTCCGCAGATTCCCAAGGAAGATCCATTGGACAAGAAAGATCAGTACGATTCCGACAACGAGGTTATGAAGGACCGTATGGGTCGTAACGGCGATCAGCTCACTGCGATCATAGATCTTTTCTAAATGTACACCGGGTGGGAGAATCCCTGTCGTGTTGATTTTGTTAACTTCTTCTTCAACCCGATGAATGGTAGGAAGGCTTTGTTCTCCCCGCCGCATTAACACGATCCCTTGTACAATGTCGTCATCCTTGTCCTGGCCGGCAATCCCGAGCCGAGGCTGATACCCAATCTGGACGTCGGCTACATCTTTGATTCGGATCGGCGAACCACTATTTTGGCTCACCATGGTGTTCCGAATATCATCAACCGTGTGAATCAGACCAACACCACGAACCACGGCCGCTTGCGGTCCGAAGTTCACCGTCTGACCACCGACATTGATGTTGGCATTGTTTAATGCCTGTTGGATTTGAGGAATCGTGACGCCGTAAGAGAAGAGTTTGTTCTGATCGACATAAACCTCGTAGTTCTTGGTTTTACCGCCCCATCCAGTCACGTCGACAACTCCGGGAACCGCCTTGAAACGTCGCTCCAAGACCCAGTCCTGCAGTGTTTTCAGATCCATCACCGAATAACCGGGCGGACCGACCACGCGATACCTATAGATTTCACCGATAGGGCTCTCCGGGGAGATTTGGGGCACAACCCCGTTGGGCAAGGGCGGCAACTGCGACAATCGGTTGATTACTCTCTGTTCCGCCTCTTCGTAGGTAAAATCGTAGGTGAACGCGATCCGCACATCAGAGAGTCCAAAGAGCGAGATGGTTCGGACGGAGGTCACATGAGGAATGCCGGCCATCTGAATCTCGATGGGGATCGTGATGTAGCGTTCTATCTCTTCGGCTGATTGGCCGCTGCTTTGCGTTATTACTTCTACCAGCGGAGGCACGGGGTCGGGATAAGCCTCAATGTTGAGTTGGAGAAAACAGACGATACCTGCGCCGAGCAGCAACACCGTCAAGATCACGATGATTGTCGGCCGCTTCAGCGCGAAGTTAACGATGCCATCCATCATATTACTATCTGCTCAGCCTGCAGCCAGGGAGCTGCCTAGTCTGAGCGTGCCGCGCGGTCGATAAATAAACTGCCGCTGGTAACGACCTGTTCACCAGCCTGGACTCCCTCCAGGGCCTGAACCATTCCGTCTTGAATCCAACCGGGACGAATCTGACGAACGCTCAAGGTTTTATCTTTCCCGACGATCCATACCCGGGCGGTCTCTCCCTCGTAAACGACGCCTTCCTCTGGCACCGCTGGTGAATCGATGGATTTTCCGATAATGATGCTGAAATTGGCGAACATCTCCGGTTTGAGCGCCCCATCCGGATTCTCGACCTCTGCTCTGACTGGCAACCGATGTGTGTTCGGATCTATTGAAACGGCAACGTAAGTTAGCTTCGCACTGAACCGGCGGCTCGGAAACGCCAGCACGTGTACCTCCACAGGATCCCCTACTCGCATGGATGGGGCGTTATCCTCATGAACATTGGCTAAGAGCCAAACCTTCATCATATCGCCGATTGAAAAAATCGGCGACGAACCGCCGTTGGCCGCACTGTTGATATATTGCCCCAGCCCAACTTGACGCTGGGTTACAACTCCCCCGATAGGGGCAAACACCGTCGCTTCTGGGCTCAAGTTCAGGGCGTCGGGTGCATTCTCGATGGCAGCAATATCGGCATCATTCTTACCCAGAATTCGTAGCCGATTTCGAACTGCGGCAACCGCTATCTGCGCCGAACGAGACGATCCTTCGGCGCTGGCGAGATCGACTTGGCTCTGCTGCCAGTCCTTCAACGGCGCTCCTTTGCTGTCATACAGATCGTGCTGCCGTTTCTCAGTCGTTTGAGCCAAATTAAGTTGCGCCTGCGCCGTGTGCAGCGTTGCCACGGCACTAATTAGATCGTTCTGCGCCTGCACTAACTCTGTCGCCTCCAATGCCAGCAACGGTTGTCCCTGTTTGACCTCGTCGCCGGCCTTTACGAAAAGCTTGGTGACTCGTCCTGAGTAAGGAGAAAACACCGGTGTAGTCGCATCATCATCATTTGCGATTTTGCCGTCAGTCGTGTGTTGGTTCAGGAAGGTTTTCAATTTTACTGTCTCAAGCTTGAGACTTTGCCACTGGGAATCGGTTGGCCTAAATGAATTGGGCGACGAGGAGGCCTGAGCCTCGGCAGCCTCAGAGCTCGGTTTCCCTACGAACAAACCCATTAAAGAACGCAACCCAAAAATCCCGACAATCGCCGCTGCCAGGAACGCGACAATCAGTAGCTGCATCGCTCTAGATAGTTGCGGCGAAGACGACTGGTGCATAACCTTATCCCTCCCCGTCAGAGAAGGCATAAGGCTACTCAAAGGGCGGCTTTGAATCACATTACCATTTGGCAATGTTCCTTAGGGCTTCGCTCCCGACAATGGCCTACGGCAAAAGGGGCCAACGAAGATGGTAAGGCGAGGCTCACGAACGTCCTAAACGGGACTCGCAGATGCGATACTCCAAGGAATGCTATCGTGCCGACGGTAACTCTGCCACGGGTTACGCCCTGGACCACGGCCCGGCAAACGTCAGTGACGTAATAGATCACATCTATAACGAAACCAGGTGCTCTTGCGAGCCGGTATTAAACGTTCAGGAGCTCGCCCCTTATCCGCCCGTTCGCGTCGCTTTTATGCCCGCACCCGAGGCAAAACAATGAGCGCTCGTAGACCGGGACCGGCATCCTCCAGGGCAAATGTGCCGGCATGGAGATGGCTGATAGAGCTTACTATCGGCAACCCGAGGCCGTTCCCCGGTAAGGATCTGCTTTGATCGCCACGATAAAACCGCGTCATCACTTTCTCTCGTTCTTCAGCGGGGATGCCCGGCCCATTATCCTGAACTACAATCGACACCGTGCTGCGATCCTGGACTGCCTGGACGCGTACCGTTACGGCGCTACCGGCATACTTTAGTGCGTTATCCACCAAGTTTGCGGTGGCGCTAGCTAAGAGATCTCTATCGCCCAACGTAGTTGGTTCGCCTTCGATCCCGATCGTTAGACAAATGCCTTTTGCCTCTGCCGCTGCATCATAAAATTCAACAACATCAGTCACGATTTCCTTGAGCGCCACCGGCTCAAATGATTGGCGCCGGGCTCCTGACTCGGCCTCTGCTATTTGAAGCAGTTTATCAAACACGATAGTCAGATCGTCGATCTGACGAATCGCATTGGTAGCAGCCGAGGCGAGCTTTTGTACATTTCGGTCATTGCGCAGCGCTTCATCTAGTAAACTGCGGATCCGACCCAACGGGGTGCGCAAATCGTGTGCGATCGCATTGGAAACATTCCTGACGCCCTCCATTAAATGTTGGATCTGATCCAGCATATGATTGATGTCGTGGTTCAGCCGCGTGAATTCGTCGTTAGAATCAAGCACTGGAATGCGCCTGCTAAGATCGCCGGCTTCGATCTCTAAAACGGTACGCCGGATGGCAGCGACCCTGTGCTCTAGCTGGTTGCGAAACAGAATCGCGCCTCCCACTGCGATCAGTATCGAAAGGACACCACCAATGGCCAGCGACCGCAGCACTAATTGGTTAATCTCGTGGATGTCTTGCATGTCGCGACCCACCATCAGGAAGGCGCCATTTGATAATTCTCTAGGTAGCAGCCTGCTGGTTGAAAGTCGGCCATAGCGCTGCACGCGTCTATCAACCGGACGGCCGAGCCTCATCGCGGTTCCTGTCACCGGATCGATGTTGCCAATGATCTTCTTTCCGTCCGGCCCAACCAACAGATAGACCTCCGTGTCGAAGTCAACGCCGTCGGTGAGCAACTGATCGATCCCCTGTTGAACGCCATCCATTCCGTGCTCGTCGAACCGCGCCATAAGCCGATCCGAGATCCCATAAAGTTTGCCATCGATCTCGCGGTCGAGCACACCAACGGTTCCCAGGTACAGGGTCGTGCATATCACGGCAACCGCGGACAGCACCAAGATGCCGTACCCTAAGGCTAGCCGGAACGCGACCGTGTTGAATAGCCTAAGCATGAATAGAAACCATGTAACCGACGCCGCGTACGGTGTGGAGTAACTGCGGAGAGAACCCTTTGTCGATCTTTTGCCGAAGGCGGCTGATCTGAACATCGATTACGTTTGTCTGGGGATCAAAATGGTACTCCCAGACTGCCTCCAACAACATGGTACGTGTAACCACTTGGTCTTGGTGCCGTACGAGGTACTCCAAGAGTCGGAACTCGCGCGGCTGCAGAGCAATCACTTGACCGGCCCGCTCCGCCCGTCGCCTTCTGAGATCAAGCTTAAGATCCGCGATTTGCAACTCGGCGACCTCCTGTCGCATGCCGGATCGCCGCAGCAACGCCTGGACTCGAGCCAGCAGTTCAGAGAAAGCAAACGGCTTGGTCAGATAATCGTCGCCACCGCTGCGTAGCCCTTTGACCCGCTCATCCAAACTAGCTAGCGCACTCAACACCAAAACCGGGGTCACCTTACGAAGAGTGCGCATCGTCTCCAAAATAGACAGTCCGTCCACGTTGCCGGGCAACAGGCGATCTAAAATCACGATGTCCCAGTTTTGGATCGTTGCGAGACGGAGACCGTCAACACCATCACGGCTACAGACAACGCTGAAGCCCTCCTCCGCTAGTCCTTTGGAGATATACCGAGCGGTATCGACCTCGTCCTCAATCACCAGGCAGCAGATCTTACCGCTCCCGCCGACGACAGAGGCAGCCAAACCGGTACGCATCGGCTCTACGTTGTGGGACAGCATGTGGGCACTAAAGAGCCAGTTTATCGCCGCTGATCTCAACACACCAGACGAGATTATCGACGCATTCGTTTCCACCGCAGGGGTCATCGGTGCGACAATTAACCGAGAACTAAAAAATACACCAACGACTGGATCCAGCGTGTCAAGGGAACGTCACTTGACACTGTTGAGGCCAGACCTATCGAATAGGGCCGGTTCGGAACATGGGAGGCGGGTAATGCACCGGGCTTTCCTTTGCAACGAGTCGATTGACTTAGATCCAACTAATAATTATAGTTTACGCTAAGTTTCCCGGACCCTGCACTCCATATGCTCAACACCTTGAGACTTTCCTTTCAGCTCGGAATTCTCTCAGCCCTCTCGATTCAGTTCGCCCTCACGGCAAATGCCCAGGACAACTCGCTGCAGAGCTCCAGCACCGACGATGGCAAAACACTAGTGCCAATCGAAAAGAAAGAAGAACAACAGAATTGGGCCATTCATTTCGACGCGATTGAGGTCCTTCAAGGCCAGCCAGGATTTCATGCACCCTATAGCGGCACTAACAGCCTTCATCCCGGTGATAACTTTCGCCAGACCAGTGATGCCGATCTTTTCTTGGGTGTTCGTTTGTGGCCAGGAGCGGAATTCTATTTTAACGGAGAATACTATCAGGGCTTCGGTCTCGGTATTACGCACGGGTTGGCGGAGTATCCGAACTCGATGGCTTATAAAGTTGGTAAGTACCGCGGTGACGTAAATATTCCGCACCTCTTCATTCGTCAAATCATAGGGCTTGGAGGTGAACAAGAGCAACTGGAAGCAGACGAACTGCAGTTGGCCGAGAAAGTCGACATCTCGCGAGTAACGATCCAGGTCGGTAGAATGGCGGTTACCGATATCTTCGATAACAACGCTTACGCCCACAATCCGCGAGTCGATTTCCTTAACTGGGCCGCGGTCGATGCCATCGCCTTTGACTATGCTGCGGATGCGCTCGGCTACCAACAAGGAGCGACGATTGAGCTGAACCAGAAAGCATGGGCCTTGCGATACGGGTGGTTTACGATTCCAGTTCGCGGCAATCAAAATGCAACCGATGGTCGGTACCTCGAGGCATGGCAACAAATCTTGGAATTAGAACAGCGCTACACCTTGTTCGGACATCCGGGCAAACTGCGCCTTTTAGGATACCTTGAACGGGCCCACATGGGGAGTTATCGCGCGACGACCGACGAACCGAGTTTGAACGCAGATATTATTGCGACGCGGCGTTACCGATTGACCGAAGGCTTCGAAATCAACTTTGAACAGGAAATTACTTCGGATCTGGGTGCTTTTCTTAGGCTCGCTGCGCGAAATCCGAACTACGAGGCCTGGCAATTCTCCGACGCCTCACGAAGTCTGGAAGTCGGTCTTTCTCTGAAAGGTACGGCCTGGAGGCGGCCGAATGACACAATTGGCTTGGCGGAGATGGCGGCGGGAATCGGTCACGCCGCGCAAGCTTACTTCAACGCGGGTGGACTCGGAATCTTAGCCGGTGACGGTAAGCTACCCCATTACGGTCTCGAGAATGTCGTCGAGTTCTATTATAGTTGCGAAGTCCACAAGGGGATTAACGTCACTTTCGATTATCAGTTGGCGGTTAGTCCGGCTTTCAATGAAGATCGCGGGCCGATTAATATCCTTGGGGCCAGAATTGATCTGAAATTCTGAGAAGGAGTCTTTCCACACAGTAAACTCGGAATAAACCCTCAGTAAACATCCGGCAGAACCCGAATGACGGCAGAGTCGATGGTTCCAGAGGCAGAAAACCGCAAGAACACCGCCCAATGTTCGAGCCTGAGTGACCAAACTTGGCCAGAAGCCGATCCGAAGTCCCTTTTGAAACCGGCGGCAGAAAGCAATGTCGCTTGATCGTTGATTCGCTGCCCCACTGATAAGCGGATTCCAAGGCAGGTTAATGTTCCCCGGTACGGTTGGCTTGGTACGACGCCCTGATCGGTCGAATCAGCGTTTGCGAATTCAAAAAGGACGGCAAACGGGGTGCTCTCTGGCGCGATTGCCTCAAGCTGGATTCCCTTGTCATCCCAGGTGAAGCGTTGCGTACGCCCATCCACACGAACGCAGGTCGGGGATCCGAGTGTTTGCATGAATCCAGCGACCGAGAGTTGAGCGCGATTGTCCACAAACTTTCCCACACTAACGGTGTTCACCGTAAGCCCCGAATTCGCGAATACGGTTGACACGTCAGCAGCAGAGGATGGCTCTACACCAACCGCGAAAATCAAAATAGCAATGGGCCAAACGCGTAACCACATAGAGCGATGACACTCATCCCATTCATCGGACGCTCTCCAGGCAATTAAATAAATGATTACCATTTTTTAACCTTTCCGGCCTTCCCTTTTCAACGTGGCTGGGCTTTAGTCGCCCTCTTTAACTCGAAAAGAGATGGGAACCAGCCTGTACAGGACAACTTACCAATTCGGCGCTGGAGCGGTGGCTTGGATGATCTTGGTGTTTCAAGCTTTTGCTGATGACCAGCAACCGATGCCCGGCCAGCCTATAAAGGTAACCGATCAAGCATTGCAGGAGAAACTCGGGGTTGAACCGGTGAAAGTGGAAATGGTGCAAGCGGAGCTGCCAGTGCCCGGGGTTCTCGAAGCAGATCCGACCTCGGTGGTTCACATATA
>JAFAZK010000219.1 GCA_019239825.1 Verrucomicrobiota bacterium
CCTGGTCATCCGAGAAACGAGCAGGTGCCGCCGTCGCTTCGCTTTGGCGCACCCTAGGTCTCCCAACTCACTGGCGTATAGAGTTGGCCGCGACGTAGTCTCCCACTGCGGGAGTAGTCGTGAGCTCATCCTTACCGTTCCCCTACGGTCTGGTTCTTGCACGAACGGTTGCCCTGAGGTAATGGACAATTTCTCTAAAATTGGCGACGCCGGACCTTCCGGCGCTGCTGTTCTAATAAAATGAACCTCGATTTTCGATACTCTAAAGATGGTCTCATTCCAGCCATTATTCGTGAATCAGACACCCCGGGTCGGGTGCTGATGCTCGGCTGGATGAACCGAGATGCTCTGGATCGCACTTTGGAAACCGGGTTTATGCATTTTTGGAGCCGATCCCGCCAAAAGCTCTGGCTGAAAGGAGAGACTAGCGGCCATAAACAGAGAGTCATTCGTTGGTTCACCGATTGCGATCGTGACACTCTCCTTTTCGAGGTCGAACAAGTGGCCGGGGCGTGTCACACGGGCTACCGGTCTTGCTTCTTTCAGGAGCTAGATTTTCAGGGGCAACCCAAGGAAACCGGAGAAGAGAAGGTTTTCGACCCGGCGGAGGTCTACCAAGAATGACGACCGCGCCACTCAATCCTCCCAAAGAAGCGTTCCTCAAACTTGCGGAGCGCGGGAAGCTAGTTCCTGTCTACTCGGAATTCGTCGCCGATTACGAAACGCCGGTTGGAGTTCTCGAGAAAATCGATGACGGCCGGCGAACGTTTCTGTTCGAGTCGGCGGAGACTAGTGATCATGTCGGCAGATATTCTTTTCTGGGGAGCTCGCCGCGGGTGTATTTCGAAAGCCGTGGCTCCAAGATTCGGATCGAAGAAAACGGGGCCGTTCGCGAATTCGAGACAGATAGCGATCCGCTAGCTGAGCTTCGAAAGCTGATGGACCGGTATTCTTTTGTCGAATACCCGGGGTTGCCCCCGTTTGTCGGGGGGGCGGTAGGCTACATCGGGTACGACGTCGTCCGCTTTTTCGAGCCGACGGTGACCCCCTCGCCGCCCGACCAGCTGAATGTTCCGGACTCGGTATTTATCATTACCGACACTTTCCTCGTGTTCGATCATCGGTTCCGGCGACTGAAAATCTTCGCGCCCGCCTTCATTGACGAGAAAGGCCCGGACGTTGCCTACGAAGATGCCGGCGCTAAGATCGCGAAGATTCTCGAGCGGCTAGAGTCACCGACTCAGTCACGGTTGATGAACGCTGCTCAAGTGACGCCTTATCTTTCGCCTGAATCGAACACCAGCCGCGACGAATTCTGTGACATTGTTCGACGTTGTCAGGAACATATCCGTGCCGGAGACGTGTTTCAGATCGTTCCGTCTCAACGGTTCCAGGCGAAGTACGATGGGGATCCCATCTCGCTCTACCGCGCTCTGCGCTTCGTGAACCCCTCTCCGTATATGTTTTATCTGCGCCTCGAGGAAAACTTCTCGTTAATCGGAAGTTCACCAGAGGTGCATGTGCGGCTTCGCGATCGCAAAGTCGAGATCCGACCCTTAGCGGGGACCCGCCGAAGGGGGGCTACACCGGAGGAAGACCAGGAATTGGCTGCCGATCTATTAAAGGATCCAAAGGAACGCGCCGAGCACCTTATGCTGGTCGACTTGGCGCGCAATGACGTCGGGCGGATTTCCGACTTTGGCTCGATCAAGGTCAGTGATTTCATGACCATCGAGCGGTACAGCCACGTGATGCACATCGTTTCCAATATCGAAGGCCAACTGAAGGAGGGTCGCGATGCGGACGATGTTATGCGGGCTACATTTCCGGCTGGGACGGTATCCGGAGCTCCTAAGGTGAGGGCTATGCAGTTGATAAATGAATTCGAGAAAGGAAAAAGAGGCGTTTATTCGGGAGCGGTCGCCTACTTCGGATTCGACGGGAACTTGGATTCCTGCATCGTGCTTCGGACCATCGTTTTGAAGGATGGGATCGCCTTCGCCCAGGCTGGGTGCGGCGTGGTCGCGGATTCGGTCCCGGAATTGGAGTACCAGGAGTCCGTCAATAAAGCGATGGCCCTGTTTCGAGCCATAGAAAGGGCCCAAGCCATTGTATGATGCTCGTCATCGACAACTACGATTCGTTTACCTACAACCTGGTCCAATATTTTGGCGAGCTTGGAGCGGATCTGGTCGTTAAACGAAACGATCAGGTGACTCCGGACGAGGTAGCGGAGATGCAACCCGATCGGATTTGTATCTCCCCAGGACCAGGAACGCCACTCGACGCCGGGGTCAGCAACGATCTGATTCTGAAGTTTGGACCTAGCACCCCGATCCTTGGAGTCTGTCTTGGGCACCAGTGTATTGGACATGTTTTCGGGGGTGAAGTAATCCGGGCGGACCGGCTCATGCACGGGAAGACATCGCCAATCGTGCACGAAGGAGACGGCGTTTTTCGGACTCTTCCGAATCCATTCGAGGCGACTCGTTATCATTCTCTGATTGTGCGGAGGGAAAGCCTGCCGCCAGAGTTAGAGATCACCGCCGAAACCGCTCAGGGAGAGATCATGGGCCTTCGTCACCGCCGTTATCCCATTCAAGGGGTTCAATTTCACCCGGAGTCGATTATGACCGGCGTGGGTAAGCAGCTCTTGTTGAACTTTTTGAAGACATAATAGTCTTCCATATTTGGTAGGGCGAGGCTCCCAAAACAGCCTAGAGACCCGTGGAGCGTTCATGTGAGGTAGCATCGCCCAACGTCTGGAGGGGAGCATCTAAGGACACGTGCCAATGTGGCTTCCGTCCAGGTCGTTCGCGCTCGGACCCCTGACTTCTCACTAATCAGGTCTCACCTCTCACTTCTTACGGCCCCAGCGAGGCCGCTGGAGGCGCCTTTTAGCCCGGTCGTCCTGAAATTGATCGTTTGGGCCGTACTTTTGTCCAAGCAATAGTAAATGTTTTCGCAACCTTGGGGTATATTCCGTATACATTTAGACGAAAAGAAAGCTGCTTGATTTCTGCCTTTTTGATATTCAGAAGGTAAAGGTTATGTCGAAGCTCCAATCACTACGAGAAGCGTTGGCGGTGTCGCCCGCCAACGTTCCGTTGCTGATACTGTACGCCCAGGCCTGCATCGACGAGCGTAGCTTCGACGAGGCTCGCCGGGCGTATGAGCAAGTGCTCGCCCAGGACCCAGAGCGCGTGGAAGCGAAGCTGGGGATCGCGCAACTGTTACAACTGACGGGCCACATATCGGAAGCGATCGTCCGAACAGAGGCCCTGGTTCAAGCGGATCCGAAGTTAGCCGAGGGCTGGTTGTTACTCAGCCGGCTTGAGCTCGCAGACGGCGACCACAGATCCGCGGCCGAACATTACCGAAAAGCGCTCCAACTGCGGCCGGCCCTTAAAGATAACGCTTTGGAGAAACTGGTCGGGCTTTCGGGTCGAGGCGCGGCTACTGCGTCCACCAGCGGCCCCGAGAAGGACCGCTGGCCCGATGACGAAGATGAGTACGATGATGAGCTTTCTGCGGAGAGGCTTACCGACGAAGTAAGCCGGCCCGGGATCTCGTTTGCTGACGTGGGGGGGATGGAAGAAGTTAAAGAGGAGATCCGGATGAAGATCATTTATCCGCTCCAGAACCGGGACTTGTTCCGCGCTTACGGAAAGAAATTAGGAGGCGGTGTGCTGCTTTATGGGCCTCCCGGCTGCGGAAAGACCCTGATCAGTCAGGCCACGGCTGGCGAGATCCGGTCGAATTTTATCTCGGTTGCCCTGCATCAGATTCTTGATCTCTACATCGGCAATAGTGAGAAAAATCTGCATCAGCTTTTCCAGCTCGCACGCGATCACGCTCCGACAATCTTGTTCTTCGATGAGGTCGATGCTCTGGCCGCCGACCGAAAAGACTTGAGAGAAAGCGGGATGCGAACTCTGATCAACCAATTTCTTGCAGAGATGGATGGCAATGTCGCGAATAACGAGGGTATTCTGATCCTCGGCGCCACCAACGCTCCCTGGCATCTCGACGCAGCCTTCCGACGACCCGGACGGTTTGATCGCATTATCTTTATTCCGCCGCCCGATGAAGATGCTCGGATCGCGATCATCGAGTTAATGGCGAAGGAAAAGCCGGTCGAGCGCCTGGACGTGGCCATGCTGGCGCGTAAGACCAAGGGGTTTTCCGGCGCCGACCTTAAGGCTATGTTCGATATCACGACCGAGCAAGCATTGGCTCGCGCCATGCGAGAAGGCCGCGTGGTCCCGTTAACCACAGAAGATCTTTTGCAAACTGCACGAGACCTGCGACCCTCTGCAAAAGCGTGGTTTGAGAGCGCCAAGAACTATGCGCTCTACGCCAATCAGAGCGGCTTTTACGACGATGTATTATCGTTTCTGAATCTGCGAAAATAGCTGGAATCCAACTAGAATCGTCTAACGTCTTTTCCTTAAACTCGGTAAGATGAATACGGCCCTCCAACGCGCAATGGTGTTGATTGAGCAAGGACGGATATCCGAGGCGGAGCCTTTTCTAAGAGACGCCATCGAGCGTGACCCGCAGAATGCGCGGGCCTTTTTCCTATTGGCCTGTTGCCTGGCCAAACGCCCCGAGACTTACCGGGAAGCGGAGCGCGCCATAGACGAAGCCATGCGTTTGCGGCCGAACGATCCTCTAATTCATTGCCAACGTTCCTCGATACTGATCTTACTGCATCGGTCGAAAGAGGCGTTGAATGAGGCTCGAGAAGCGCGCCGGATCGACCCGGGAATTCCTCAACCGTACGCTGCAGAAGGTGCCGCGCTCCTGGCTCTAGGGAGAACCGCCGAAGCGGAGTCGGCTGCTCGTCAGGCTTTGGCGATCGATCCTGAATATGAACCCGCCGGTAATCAGCTTTCCCATGCGCTGCGTTTACAAGGGAAACTCATTGAAAACGAGCAACAAATAAAAGCTCTTTTAGCTCGGAACCCAGAGAATGAACGTACTCATGTCGCCGCCGGATGGTCTGCCCTCCAGCGCGGCAAAGCGCGCGATGCGGAACGGCACTTTTTCGAGGCGCTCAGACTAAGTCCGAATGCTGACTACGCGCGAGAGGGCCTGCTAACCGCGTTTCGCGCGCGTTCCCCGCTGTATCGGATCTATCTTTATTATACCTTGAACCTGGAACGGCTCCGGCACTATTGGCGCTGGCCGTTTATTCTCGGGTTGCTATTACTGTCGAGACTGGTTGCCGGGTTGTTCATGGGGGTATACGCGCCGGTCGGCTGGGGCCTGATATTGCTCTACGTATTGTTCGGCCTCTGGATATGGGTTGCCAGGAGCGTTGGCAATCTGTTTCTCCTGTTCGATAACTTCGCTCGGCGAGCCCTTCGTCCGTCCGAAAAATGGGAAGCGTGCGTGGTCGGAGGCGGTGTCCTCGTAGGGCTACCAATGTTCGCGGTCGGACTGTGCCACCATGATGTTGCTCTCCTCTTGGGGGTCACATTGTTGGGAAGCGCATTTCCGATGTCTCTTGTTTTCACCAATCCTTCCCGATTCGGGCGCATCCTATTCATGATCTGCGGTAGCCTGGTCTACTTGCTCGGTCTTTTAGGGTTGTTCTGTCTCGAATCCGATTTCGACGTTCAGGATACCTTGGCCGCTACCGCTTTTTGTGCCGTGATCCTGCTTTCCGTCGGCACGACGTGGTTGGGAAATATCCGGCAATTACGGCAGGCGTGATTGGTGGTTGGTGACTGATAGGGCTGCCCGCCTGAATTTGGTGGGGCGAGGCTCCCGAAAGGCCTGAACGTGTTCACGAAGCGATTGGTATTCCGCTCAGGACAGACGTCGCTACACTGCAGACGCGCCGAGCCGTGGCACAGCGCTGGGTCACGGCTCGGCGCGTTTATAGGCCTAGCTCGTCACATCAATTGGTATCCGCCGATTCCCCTGCTCAAACCATGCGGCCTTTCGGGAGCCTCGCCCCACCAAAGCACCAAAGGGCAGCAGCCACACCCAATTAGGGCGACAGCCCTAATTTTCACTTTTCACCTTTCACAGCTCCGACCACGGCTACCTCAAACTCTGCCTGGAGCACTTCCCCTGCTCTATCCCGCACCTCCTCTAGCGCCACCTCCCGGTCGAGCTCCAAACTGAGCGATGTCATTCGGACTCCGGCCAAGCCGCAAGGCGTAATCGATAAAAACCCAGTGAGATCAGACGATACGTTCAAAGCAAACCCGTGCATGCTGATCCAGCGGCGGACACCGATCCCAATCGAAGCGATCTTGCGATTCTCCACCCAAACTCCGGTTTTGCCGTCGCAGAACGCCGCCTGGACGCCAAAGCCTTCCACCAAGCGGATCACGGCGTTTTCAAGCGATCGCAAATAAGCGTGGAGATCTTTCCCGCGCTTCTTAAGATCGAGAATCGGGTAGCCAACAAGTTGACCGGGTCCATGGTAGGTAGCCTGGCCGCCGCGATTGATCTCGAAAACCGGGTGAGGCAGATATGAGGCATTGCCGAGGCTCGATTTGTCGAGCCGCCGGCCGATCGTGTAGACCGGCTCGTGTTCGAGCAAAAACAGCGTTTCTTCGCCGGTCCGATCGCACTGCTCCAAAGCCTCGGCCTGTATTTCTAGTCCCTTGGAAAACTCGATTCGACCTAACCAAACTACCTTCATAATCTTCGCGCCGCCTGAAACGAACCCAGGGGCGAATCCTGCATTTGTAAATGGGTTAAGCCAATAGCCAAGGCGTCGGCTGCATCTGATTGAGGGTTCTCGGTCAACCCGAGTAGCGCTCGCACCATGAATCCGACTTGGCCTTTTTGCGCGCTCCCCGTTCCCACGACCGCTTGTTTAACCCGTTTTGGAGGATATTCGAAAATGTTCAGGCCGCGCTGGGCTGCGGCCAATAAGGCAGAACCTCGAGCGGCGCCGAGCGTGACGGCAGTCCTGGAATTTTGTACAAAAATCACGCTCTCAACGGCACAGACCTCCGGTTGATGCAGATCAATCAAGTCAGATACCTGGCGATGAATCTCAACCAAGCACTGAGCCATCGGCACATCCGCTCGAATTTGGATAACGCCATACGCCAAAGAACGAACCTTTTGCTCCCGCTTTTCGAGGATGGCGAATCCGGAGCTTCTAAGCGCCGGATCCAGAGCTAAGAGCCGCATCGGCGAAAGATATCGCAAGTAGCGTGTGGAGTACAGATGGCGGTTTGTCGGAAATCGTCCGCGCACTCGAAAACATTGCGTATTGACGAGGTGTGTTTTTCCCCAACGCCTGGAGGGGAGCCGCTTTGGTGCGTTGTCTGACGACCTCGCGCATTCGTCCGAGAGCGCTATCCGGCCGAAAGATATCGCAGCGGGCGGCTCCCGCGAATGTCTCGACGCTTCGCAGCTCCATGATAAGCCAGGCGTAAACAAATCGAACGCCACAAGGAGATGCGTCGGGTTGAGACGTTCGCGGGAGCCGCCCGTTTTCACACGTTTCGGCGGCATCAGCGTAGGAACGAAATGTAGCGAGGATGCCGGACAACGCGCCAAAGCGGCTCCCGTTATGGGCGCTGGAAACAAACACGCCCCGTGAACACGCCGAGCTTTTCGAGGACGATTCGATCCGCTCCTAGAGATCCGACCAGTGCAGCACAACCTTTCCGGATTGTCCTGATTTCATTAAGGCGAAAGCCTCTTCGAATTCCAGAAACGGAAACCGGTGGGTAATGACGGGCGTTATATCAAGACCCGACTGAAGCATGGACGTCATTTTGTACCAGGTCTCATACATTTCGCGTCCGTAGATACCTTTGATGGTCAGCCCGTTGAAAACCACCAGATCCCAATCAATAGCGGTCTCTTTGGATTGTATCCCCAAAAGAGCGAGCTTACCTCCGTGACACATTACCCCGAGCATGTCATTTAGAGCCGCTCCATTACCGGACATCTCTAAACCGACATCAAATCCCTCCTTCATCCCGAGATCCTTCATCACTTGTTGGAGAGTCCTGGTACGGGGGTCGCACGCTACAGTAGCCCCCAATTGTTCAGCCAGCTTGAGCCGATAAGCGTTGATATCCGTGATCACAACATGCCGCGCGCCCGCGTGTTTAGCGATCGCGATCGCCATCAAACCAATTGGTCCGGCCCCGGTGATCAAGACATCCTCACCTAAGACGTCAAACGACAAAGCGGTGTGGACGGCGTTCCCTAACGGGTCAAAACAAGAGAGCACCTCAAGCGGGATATTCGAATCAGCCGCCCAAACGTTAGTCTCGGGTACCACTACGAGTTCGGCAAATGCACCCGGCCGATTAACACCGATGCCGCTGGTGTTATTGCACAGGTGTCGCCGGCCGGCTAAGCAATTTCGGCAGCGACCACAAACGACGTGTCCTTCACCCGTCACGATCATTCCCGGGTGGAAATCATGAACATGGCTGCCCACGCTCTGAATTACGCCGACAAACTCGTGTCCGATCACCATCGGGGTCGGAATTATCCTTTGGGCCCAGTTATCCCAATCAAAAATGTGGACATCGGTACCGCAGATGGACGCACGGAGAACTCGGATCAGGACATCGAATTCGCCAACCTGTGGGACTGGCACTTCGTCCAGCCATAGACCGGGTGCGCGCTCCTTCTTAACGAGCGCTTTCATCGTTTGCATACAGAAATATGGAAGCCGGAAACTCGTTCAAGCGCGGAATTAAGCAAGAGGACGGGGAGAAGTGATCAGTAAGCAGTTTAGGAGCTTGGAGCTAGGAGGAGTGTGCCATACTTGGTGGGGCGAGGCTCCCGAACGGCCGGATAATTCAACCAAGGTAAACTGTCTACACGCCAACAATCGATGAGCAAGGCCTTTAGACGCGCCGAGCCGTGGCCCACGACGCACCAACGGCTCGGCGCGTTTAATGGCCTAGCTACGCAACTGAAATGAGGGGTATCGGATACTTCGCTAACACCATCTGGCCATTCGGGAGCCTCGCCCCCCTATGGCACACCCCTCCTAGGTTCCTAGATTCTAACTCCTAGCTCCGAAACCGGTTACTGCTTACTGCTTACTGATCACTGCTTACTGATCACCCCCCCAGCCCCCCGCTCACCTCTCACAAACCGGCCCTCACCGATTGTCCCGACCGGTGACCGTTTATCACAGGACCTAACTCAACGCGTATTATTTACGTCATTCTCTATATATGAAATGGATACCTTTACTAGTTTGCGCCGCAGCGCTTACGGGGTTTAGCACGCTCAATGCGCAAACTCCCAGTCCTTCGGCGTCAGGGTCAGCGTCGGCGGAGACCGGTGAACATCATCATGGATGGCGACACCATCAATTTGGGTTCTTCTTGAAAGAATTGAATCTCACTGATGCTCAGAAGCAGCAGGTGAAACAATACTTCTCGGACAACAAGCAAGCCTTCAAGAGCAACCTGTTAAATATGATGAAGGCGAAGCAGGCGGTTGATTCGGCAATCGAGAAGAATCCTAGCGATGAGTCGACCGTTCGTTCGCTTTCCGCCAACGTCGCCAGCGCCCAGACAGAATTGTCTGCTCAGCGCGCTAAATTCGCGGCGTTTTTGCAATCGATTTTAACGTCTGAGCAAAAGCAAACGCTGACCACGCTTCAACAGAAGCGAGACGCTAAGATTCAGGAGCACATCACCCGGATGAGCCAGGCTCAAGCCGGCAGCTAAGAACGATTCTTTCGTTGGTTGGGAAACTGGAGACCGCGCGCCAGCAATGGCGCGCGGTTTTTTTAGAGGGGCGTACACTGGAGGGAAGCCGCTTTGGCACGTGGCAAATGACCTCGCATATTTCTTCCAGCGCGAGAAAGGCCAAAACATCAGCTTAAACGGGCGGCTCCCGCGAACTACCCAGCGCGAGGTTTTGCCCAGCGCTCAATTGGATTACTCAATTTCACCTACCAGGAGACAAACCACACGCTGGGGTCGTTCGCGGGAGTCGCCCGTTTAAAGAGCGTTGTGGCCAGACATGCGCCGAGAGAAATCGCGCGAGCTCCTTAGTGTGCGACCCAAAGCGGCTCCCCTCCAGTCTTCGCATTGCCACAGCGCCTCCTTTCGGCATCTTTCGTCAATGAATTATCGTTTCTTAGGTCATACTGGATTGCGCGTCAGCGAGCTATGTCTGGGCGCAATGACTTTCGGGCGTCAGAATGAGGCCACCGAAGAAGAGAGTCATGCAATGCTGGATCGGTTTGTGGCCGCCGGCGGTAATTTTATCGATACCGCCAACGTCTATTCGACGGGCATTTCTGAGGAGATCGTTGGGAAGTGGTTACTCCGCCAACGGCGTGATGATCTCGTTATTGCGACCAAGGTCCGTTTTCCGATGGGAACCGGGCCTAATGACCTTGGTTTGAGCCGGAAACATATTCTGAGTTCGATTGAAGCGAGTTTGAAACGGTTACAGACAGACTATATCGATCTCTATCAAGTGCATTGTTGGGATCCGGCAACTCCTTTGGAGGAAACACTTTCGACCCTGAATGATCTTCTACGGCACGGTACCGTACGTTATCTGGGAGTGAGCAATTTTAGCGGCTGGCAATTGCAACGCGCGATTGATCTAAGCCGGGAAAAGGGTTGGGAAGCGTTCGTCTGTCTACAGCCACAATACAATTTGCTCTGCCGTAGTACCGAATGGGAACTGATCCCAATCTCGATTCAGGAAGGCCTGGGAGTGATCCCTTGGAGTCCGTTACGTGGTGGTTGGCTCTCCGGCAAGTTCCGTCGTGGTATGTCTGCGCCGCCGGACGATTCCCGGGTTAAACTGGCTGAAGAAAAGGACTGGGGCGAAAAGTGGAGCGCCTACAATAACGAGCATACCTGGAACGTCGTGGACGCCTTGCACGCTGTCGCTAGTAAGACAGGGAAAACCGCGGCCCAAGTAGCAATCAATTGGCTGCTCCGGAAGCCCGGTGTAACTGCCCCAATCATTGGCGCCCGATCAATGCCTCAATTAGAAGCCAATCTTGGTTCGAGTGGATGGACTCTTTCGGAAGAGCACGTAAGGCATCTTGACGACGCAAGCGCCGTTCAGCCCCCCTATCCTTACGATTTTATCGCGAAGGCAGCAGGGCCGAGGCTGGCCTAGAAAGTGAGCCTACAGAGGTGGCTCAAAAGTAATCGGTAATCAGTGTGTCAGTAATCAGTTCGGAACCGGCTAAGCCCCTAAAGGGCTTGAGTACTGAATACTGATTTACTGATTACTGATCACTTTGCGCTACCTCCATAAGCTCTTCCCCTCCCTATTTCTGGGTTGCAAATTCTTTTCCCCCTTATAGTGTTCACGAGAACACTATGACGCCGTCGGGTAAAATTATTGAGCTTCGCCAAGTCCTGGCTGAACGTTTCCCCAGAGAATTGCCTTCTCCGTCTTCTCTCTTGGCTACGGGGGTCGATTGCTTGGATCGGCCCTTAGAAGGAGGTCTGCGACGTGGATCTATCACTCAATTAGTCGCTCCCCTCCCCAGCTGTGGAAGCGCATCTCTTTTACATGAACTCATCGAATCCATGCAAGCCGCTTCCCAATTTGTGGCTTTAATCGACGGCAAAAACAGTTTTGAGCTGATCAACCCAGCGAATCTCTTGCTTTGGATTCGATGCGATAATGTTTCTCAAGCTATTCGAGCCGCCGATTTAATCATCCGAGATGGCAACATCGTCCTGAGCATCTTGGATTTGAAGCATAATGAGGCACGAGAATTAAGAAAGGTACCGGCCACGTCTTGGTACCGGTTACAACGGGTTACCGCTGAATTTGAGACCACTTTGCTGCTCATCACCAGCTACTACATCTCCGGCAGCTCAATTGCCGCCTTGCAGATCAATAACCCTCTTCGAATCACGGATTTCGCTGAACTATCGTCCACGATACCTCAGCGCCGGTTAATTGATTTCATTTACCGAAAAAACCATCAAGTGGAGCCTCAATATGCCCAGGCCTAAACTGTTTGCTGTTGTGCATACCCCTTATTTTCGGCTGCAGTGCGCCCAACAAAAACTGCTGAATGCAGAAATCGAATTCAATCAACAAACCAATCTACCTTTATTTGGCGAGACAAAAATCGTTCATAAGACTGGAGATAAAATTCCATCTGCTTTGCTCGATGATGCAGAAATTGTCGAAGTAAACCCGGCGGCCGATGCCGCCGGAGTTAGCATTGGAATTACTCCCAGTTTAGCGCTAGCGCGAGCACCTGAGTTGCAACTTTATAGCTCGGTTGCTGAACAAGAAGAACAGCAACAAGAAGCGTTACTGCAACTTTGCTATCGATTTTCACCTTTTATCGAAAATACTTCTCCTGGTGTCTGCACGCTCGATCTACGCGGCCGTAAAGATCAGCATCAGGAATGGTGGGCACGTGAGCTTCTCGCTCAATGGAGAATCCTGGGTTTTACTGCGCAAATCGGGATTGGTCCTAATCCGGAACTAGCAGAACAAGCCGCTAAATTCGCGAACCCTTATTTAGCGGTGAACGCCAAAAGCCAATTACTTCGATCTCTTCCCCTGGAATCGCTCCAACCCTCTCAAGAGCTATTAGATATTTTGCATAACTGGGGGATCCGTACCTTGGGTGAACTGGTACACTTACCTAGAGAAGATATTGGAGTACGTCTAGGTCTCGAGGGATTAGCGCTTTGGGATCGAGCATCAGGTCGTTCTACGAAGGTACTCCATCATATGCAGCCACCGGAAACCTTCAGGGAATCGATTGATCTTGAGCAACGGTTGGAGACGCTGGAACCACTTTTATTCATTCTGAGACGATCTATTGAACATCTCACTCTAAGAGTGGAGTCGGTTTATCGACTGGTAGCAGAGATTCGGTTACTACTGCTTTTAGACAATGAAGAAACCCTGGAACGTTCCCTGCAAATACCAGCACCCACCCGCGATGTAGCCGTTCTATTCAGAGTTCTCGCTCAATATTTAGAGACCGTACAAACCACTGCCCCAGTGGTAGGATTTGTCTTAGAGGTATTCGCCAGTAACCCCGGGAAACATCAATTCGATCTATTCCAGAGCGGCTTAAAGGATCCTAACCGTTTCTTTAATACCCTTGCGAGATTAGCTGCGTTGGTTGGTAACAATAGAGTGGGAATACCAGAAAAGATCGCTACCCATCGACCCGATAGCGTCCGTATGCAATGGCCTGCCTTCGATTGGATGGATAAAGCTCCAACCGCGACTAAATCGCCTAGAATCGGTCCTGCTTTGCGTCGTTATCGTCCGCCGATTCCGGCCACGGTTGAACTTATATCAGGGAAACCGGTCAAAATCCAAAGTCAGTCAGTAAACGGCCAGATCAATAAACTGGCTGGTCCTTGGCGTTCTTCTGGTGATTGGTGGCATACCGATCGGTGGGAAATTCAGGAATGGGATATCGAGCTGACTCAAGGCGGTCTCTATCGATTGACTTTATCTGCCGGTTCCTGGTCTATCACCGGAGGATATGATTGAGAAGGAGCTAGAATCTAGCTCCTTCCCCTATGTACGTCGAACTACACTCCCGTAGTGCATTTAGTTTCTTACGAGGTAGTTCTTCTCCGGAAAACCTCGCCTACACCGCTGCCGAACAGGAATTACCCGCGCTAGCGTTGTGCGACCGCGATGGGCTATTTGGTGCACCTCGTTTTTACACTGCGGCTAGGGAGGCAGGTATCCGACCATTGGTCGGGAGCGAGCTCACCATGACTGACGGCACGGTTTTACCAGTCCTGGTAAAATCCCGTTCTGGGTATCAAAATCTTTGCCGGCTGATATCGAGAGCAAAATTACGATCGCCTAAAAACGAGAGCGCGATTGATTGGGCTGAACTCACTGAATTCCGGGAAGGTCTAGTTTGTCTGACTGGCGACCAGGAAGGACCTTTGCACCGAGCCTTGACCAGCGGCGATTTTGCCGGCGCAGATAACCGTTTAACTGATCTAAAACGTTGCTTCGGTGCTGACCAACTCTTTATCGAGATCCAACGTCATCATCAACGAGATGAGCCCTGGATCGAACGACAACTGCTGCAGCTCGCCGAAAAACATCGTTTAAAGCTAGTTGCCACTAATGGCGTTCTTTACGCAACACCGGAGCAACGTCTAGCATTGGATGTATTTACCTGCGCTCGTCAGCATACTCACCTTGACCTTGCAGGACAGCTACTGGAGCCCAACGCGGAGCGTCATTTGAAAAATACAGCGACCATGTGCGCTCTTTTCAAGGACCTTCCCCAGTCGGTTGCCAATACGGTAGCCATCGCCAAGGAAATAGAATTTACTTTGGAGAATCTTGGTTATGAATTTCCCCGTTTCTCTGTTCCTCCAGGTGAGACCATGGATAGTTTTCTTGAAAAAAAAACCTGGGAGGGTGCCCATCGGCTTTACCAAAAGATAACGAAAAAAGTTCGACAACAGATCGAGCGGGAACTGGCTTTAATTCATAAATTAGGATTCCCAGGTTACTTTCTCATAGTTTGGGATCTGGTACAATTTTGTCGATGCCAGAATATTATGGTCCAAGGTCGCGGCAGCGCGGCAAATAGTGCAGTTTGTTTTTGCTTGGGGATTACCCCAGTCGACCCCATCAGCAACAATCTTTTATTCGAGCGCTTTCTTAGTGAAGGTAGAAAAGGGTGGCCAGATATTGATCTGGATTTGCCCAGCGGTGATCGCCGGGAAACCGTTATCCAGGAGGTTTATCAGCGTTACAGCAGACTCGGAGCCGCCATGACTGCGAATGTCATTTGCTTTCGCGGACGCAGCTCGATGCGAGAGATCGGTAAAGCGCTTAATTTACCTGAAGATATCATGGATCGGTTTTCCCGATTGCATCATAGCGGAGATTTCCCCCACACTTTAGAAGCACGCGAACAACTTAGACAATCCGGGCTATCCCTAGATAATCCTCGGGTCCCCGCTTTTCTGAACGTTTATCAGATGGTCCAGGGATTACCCCGCCATCTTGGCCAACATTCCGGCGGCATGGTGATTTCTCAGAATCATTTGGATTCGATTGTACCGCTCGAGAACGCCACTATGCCGAATCGAACAGTGATCCAATGGGATAAGGAAGACTGTGAAGATCTAGGAATAGTAAAAGTTGATTTGCTCGGACTTGGAATGATGGCGGCTTTACAGGACGCAATTGAAATTTGCTCCCAACGCGGTCACCCCATTGATCTGGCCAAACTGCCCAAGGACGACCCCCAGACCTATGATATGCTTTGCGCCGCCGATACCGTGGGCGTGTTTCAGGTAGAAAGCCGGGCACAAATGGCGACGCTGCCCCGGATGAAACCGCGCCGGTTTTACGATCTCGTCATCGAGGTCGCCATTATCCGGCCCGGACCGATCCAAGGCCATTTGATGCATCCTTACTTAGCCAGACGTGAAGGTTCCGAAGAGATTACTTATTTAGATGAACGGTTAGTGCCGGTGCTAGAGCGGACTTTGGGAGTTCCTCTTTTCCAGGAACAGATGCTCAAAATTGCCATGGTAATGGCTAACTTCACCGGTAATGAAGCGGAAGAATTGCGCCGGGCATTGAGCTTTCATCGATCACGAGAACGGATGCAACGGGTGGCTCAGAAGCTTCGCCAGGCGTTAACGGAAAATCAGGTAAGCGAGGCAGTCGCTGAAAAAATCTTGGCTGCTATCTCCTCGTTCGCACTTTATGGGTTCCCGGAATCGCATGCTATCAGTTTTGCTTTGATCGCTTACGCCAGTTCCTGGCTAAAAGTACATAGGCCGGCCGAGTTCTATGTCAGCTTGCTAAATAATCAACCCATGGGTTTTTATGCTCCGGCTACTCTTATCAAGGATGCCCAAAGACATCAGATTCGAGTTCTGCCAGTATCAGTAACGGAGTCGGATTGGTTCTGCAGCGTAATATCGGACAAAATTATTCGTCTTGGGTTCTGTTTAAGTCGAGGGCTCAGTAGTACGAACGTCCAACAAATGATCAACGAACGGCAACATCAGCCGTTTCGTGATCTAGTTGATTTCAGAAAGCGCACCTATTTTGATCGCGATGAGCTAAGGATTCTTGCCACCTCCGGCGCGCTGAATCCGTTAGCCAATCACCGTCGACACGCTCTCTGGCTAGTTGAAGCTCCTCATTATCAAGGTGAGCTATTTACTCACTTGGATCAGCCTTCCGATCTCTTGCCGCCAATGGAACAAGTAGAACGGCTAACCGCCGATTTTTCTACCATGCGTTTAACTGTCGGCCCGCACCCTCTTGCTTATTTACGTCCCTCATTACCGGATAACATCTGGCGCAGTATCGATTTACCTCAGGCAGGAAATGGCACCTTACTACGAGTAGCCGGTCTGGCTATCTGCAGGCAACGTCCCGGCACGGCAAAAGGTTTTGTTTTTATTAGCTTGGAAGATGAAACCGGCATTAGCAACGTCATCGTTACCCCCGATATGTTCGAACGCTATCGCCTGATTATTACACAGGAAAGTTTTTTGCTAATCGAAGGAATCCTACAGAGCCGTCAGGGGGTAATTCATGTTCGGGCAAAGAATATAGAACGTTTACCGACCTTTGCGCTCGAAACTCCTAACTCGCATGATTTTGGTTAGGTTCTTACAAACCCAGACTGTCAGCATTTGGCCTACCCAATTCGATCAAGCGTCTTTCCTCCCAATGCCTGGAGGGGAGCCGCTTTAGCACGTGCCTGACGACCGCATATGTTCTTTTCCGTGCGCGGAAGGTCAAAACATGGGGTTAAACAAGCGGCTCCCGCCAATAACCCAGCACATGGTTTGTCTCTTAGGCGTGCGCAAATTAGGAATAATCGAACCAACCGCTAGACAAAACTTGACGCTGGGTGGTTTCCGGCAGCCGCCGGTTTCACCCCATGTTTTGGCCTTCCACGCATTGGCAGAAAATGTGTGGGATCCTTCGGCACGATCCAAAGCGGCTCCCCTCCTGACGTTGCATTCGTGCTGGAGCTCTGGGCCTACGGCCGCTTTACCGTAAGTTCGCTTCGCCTCTAACTGCTTCGAAATCGACGGTTCCTAGTGAACGATACCGATCGACTAGAGAAACTCCTTCCAGCGCCAGTTCTACCACTGTGAACCGATCTCGCTACAAAAGAGTACCCATCCACCGTCTGAGCTGAGATTTGCTTGCCCGATAGAACTTTAGCCAGCGTCCAATGTCTTCCTGCTCTCCGTTCTTTCCCAATAAATGCTTCGGCCGCAGCCAATCTCCGCAGTAGATCGGGCAGCAGTGCACGCGTTTCTGCTTGTCCTTTCAATTCTGATGGCAAGCTCATCCAAAGAACAGCCAGCCGGGCGTATACAGGTTCTGCTTCAGAATACTTACCTAGTTCGTAATAGACATCACCTAGGAGGCGGGCCCACCTCCATAACCAGGCTACCTCTTCCCGCGTGCCTTCTTTTAGGCGCGTAGAAGTCAGCCAATAGCTGAATTTTCGGCGCGTACCGCGGTATCCACAAATCTCCAGCGCAAGCCAACAGACCCGCTCTGCGCTTGAGTATTTACCAGCGGCGAGTTCCGCCGCGTACACCCTTCGCAGCTCGATGAGCTTCGTGTTTTCCATCTTGGATCTCCTCTAAAATGCACTTATGGCACGTAAGCTCGCTTGTTAGCGTTCACACAATAGAGATGACGTTCCTACGCAAATATACTTGCTGACAGCTACTAATAGCGGATTCAGCAGCCGAAGAGAAGGACCGATTTTCCAAATGCGCAAAATCGGTTCTACGGATTCTACAATCGATACAGGAGATATATTTATTATCGAATGTAGGGAAAATATATCCTATATGTTCCCAGCCATAAACGCCGGGAGGCGGCCAGCTGTCACATTACGACTCTATCCCAGCCAGACAGATGTACTTGATGGTCATGTAGTCATCTAGGCCATACTTAGAGCCTTCCCGGCCGTACCCAGACTCTTTCATCCCGCCGAAAGGCGCCATCACGTTCGAAATCAGACCGGTGTTAACGCCGACCAAGCCAAAATCCAGAGCCTCGGCGACTCGCCAGATTCGACCGATGTCGCGACCGTAGAAATAGCTCGCCAAGCCGTACGGAGTGCTATTGGCCAATTCGACAGCCTCGCTGTCGTCTTCAAATGAATAGAGAGGAGACACTGGGCCGAAGATCTCTTCCTGGAAAAAGCGCATTTTCGGCGTTGCCTTGGTGATCACGGTCGGCTCGAAAAAGAGGTGACCTAACGAGTGAGGCCGGCCGCCGACGGTGACCTCGGCGCCTTTCTCGGTCGCATCCGCGATAAAAGACCGCGTCTTATCTACTGCTTCTTGGCTGATTAGAGGACCGATGTCGACACCGGGCTCGAATCCGCTGCCCACCTTCAAGCGCGCCACCTGTTTCGAAAATTTATCCGTAAACTCATCGAACAATTGGCTGTGGATGAGAAAACGGTTCGTGCAGATACAGGTTTGACCGGCGTTCCGGTATTTAGCCGCGATCGCTCCCTGTACCGCTTTGTCTACGTCCGCGTCCGCGAAGACGATAAAAGGCGCATTGCCGCCGAGCTCCATTGTAACCTTCTTCAAGGTATCGGCGCTTTGTTTTACGATTAGCTTCCCAACCGGAGTCGACCCGGTAAAACTCACTTTGCGGACACCCGGGTTACCGGTCAGCTCTTTACCGATAGCAACCTCATCCCCGGTCAGAACATTCACCGTTCCCGGGGGAAATCCGGCTTCTTCTGCTAGCGCTGCCAGAGCTAAAGCGCTTAGGGGAGTTTCTGTAGCCGGCTTAATTACGATGGTGCATCCGGCCGCGAGTGCGGGTCCCGCTTTTCGGGTAATCATGGCCAACGGGAAATTCCATGGCGTAATCGCCGCGCACACTCCCACGCCTTGCTTAATCACCACAATCCGCTGATCCGGATTCGCATTGGGAATCACGTCGCCATAGATGCGCTTAGCCTCTTCCGCGAACCACTCGATATAAGCGGCGGCATAAGCAGCCTCTCCTTCCGCTTCTTTCAAGGGTTTACCGCTCTCCGCGGTCGTCAACTTGGCTAAGTCGCCGGCGTTAGCCGTCATTAAATCGAACCATTTTCGCAGCAACGCCGAGCGCTGAACCGGAGTCTTCGCCTTCCAGGCGGGCAGCGCTTGATGAGCTTGATCGATTGCCTGTTTGGTCTCTTCGGTTCCAAAGAAAGGAACGCTGCCGATGCGTTCCCCGGTAGCCTTGTCTTCGACATCGACCGCTTTATCTCCTTTGACCCAACGGCCACCGACAAAGCATTGTTCTCGGAGTAGATCCGGCCTCTTTAAAGTTTCGATAGGATTCATAGCAAAGGTCTTTTTACCCCCCATATTATTCAAAGGCCGATTGGTTCGACACGCAATTGACTTTCCACCGTTCTGAAGTTGGTTGCTCATCCCACAGAGTTTCAGGTTATAGGTTTTAAGTTGTGTCTCACGTGGCGCTGAACGCCTGAACCTGGAACCTAGAACTTAAAACCTACAACCTGGAACCAAATAGGGGGTTGCTGAATGTCTGTTCTCACTGAGTCCACCATCATTGATCGATTGAAATCGGTTAAATTTCCTGGTTATAGCCGGGATATCGTCAGTTTCGGCCTGGTGAAAGAGGTCAAGCTATCCGGAGGCGATGTTCTGGTGAGGCTGGCGGTCGCGACCAGTAACCCCTCCATTCCGGAAACCATTAAACGCGAGGCCGAAAATGCGGTGAGCACGACTCCCGGTGTAACCTCGGCTCGGGTTATCATCGATATCTCAAATCCGCCTGATACCGGCAAAGGCACCGCCGGGTCGGCAGTAACCGGAATAACCGGCGTTAAACACGTCATCGCGGTGGCTAGCGGAAAAGGTGGCGTGGGAAAATCCACTGTCGCCGCCAATCTGGTGGCGGCGCTGCAACAGCGAGGACTAAAAGCGGGTCTCTGCGACTGCGATATTTATGGTCCCAGCATTTCTTTAATGTTCGGAGCCACCCAGGAGCAACCCATGGCGACTTCCGATAACACCATCCTGCCAATCGAACGATATGGCATCAAATTGATATCGATGGGATCCCTGCTGGATGACACTTCGCCTGCGATTTTGCGTGGGCCGATGGTCACGCGAGCAACTCAACAGTTTTTGCGCCAAGTTGACTGGTCAGGCTTAGACTATCTGATTCTTGATCTGCCCCCAGGTACGGGCGACATCCAACTAACAATCGTCCAAACGGTTGCGCTTTCCGGTGCCGTGATCGTCACCACCCCTCAGGAAGTTGCCTTAATCGATGCGCGCAAGGCCAGCGCAATGTTTGCAAAAGTGAATGTTCCCGTGCTTGGCCTCGTCGAAAATATGAGCTTTTTCATCTCTCCGAGTGATGGCAAACGATACGAGATTTTTGGTTCGGGCGGCGGCAAACGTGAAGCTGCGCGTCTACGCGTTCCGTTGCTGGGTGAAGTCCCGATCGATATGGCCACTCGGGAAGCGGGAGACCGGGGTATGCCGGTGGTTTTGGAAGACCCAAAAAGCGCTGTTTCTTCTATCTTTCTTTCTATTGCCGACCAACTACACCGGGCTGTGCAGAACGTAACCTGAATTTGTTCGGTGTCCGAACAAAATTTCGGTTTTGATTTGACTCCTAAAGAAAATTGTCGACACACTGCGGAATCACCAAATCGATGGAACCCCCGAAAGAAGACGCCTCCGAGCTGGTTAAAAATTCAGTCTTGTATAAGGAGTTCTTGGCCGAGCGCGAAGAGATTCTGAGGCACAAATGGATTGAAAGCGAGAAAGCCGGATACGATATCGGCTTCGAGAGGGCCTTGCTAGACTGGATTGTTAAGCACCGCTCCGCTTGGCGCGAGCGACGTCAGCGCGCCACTAAAGCGTAGCCTTTTTTAGATCGTCAGGTAGAATAGGCAACCTTTAAGGCGATCCAGTGAGGTCGCCAAGGTGAATTATGTCGAGTTCCGTGTTGATCCTGGACGAGAACGAGGTCGCTCGTTCCCTTCGCCGGATTGCTCATGAAATACTAGAGCATAACCCTCGCCCGGAGAACTGCTTAGTTGCCGGAATCCCACAACGAGGCGTTGCCCTTGCTCAACGTATCGCCCAACTGATCGGCCAAATCGAAGGTACGGCTCCCGAAACCGGGATCGTGGACATTTCGATGCACCGAGACGACTTAAGCCTGCGTCCCCGGCTGCCCAGCGTCCAGGAAACCAAACTGCCGCTTCTTCTGGAAGGGTTAACCTTGGTTCTGGTTGACGATGTATTGTTTACTGGTCGGACCTGTCGCGCTGCCATGGACGCGATCAGTTCGTTCGGACGTCCGGCCCGAATTCAGTATGCCGTCTTAATCGACCGCGGTCATCGCGAACTTCCGATCAGGCCGGACTACGTCGGTAAGAGTCTTCCAACCTCCCGCTCTGAGTTGGTCAAAGTCCGTCTAAAAGAAGTCGATCACGAAGTCGATTCCGTCCGCGTCGAGAAACCATGAAAACAGCCGAGCCGACATTGGATGCCGGGGAAAATTGGATCCGCAAAGATCTCCTGAGTATCCGAGAGCTGGCTCCTCCGGAGATTAATAACATCCTCGATTCCGCCGGAGCCTTTAAGACCGTGGGCGCTCGAGACATCAAGAAGGTCCCGGCCTTACGGGGTAAGACACTGGTTAATTTTTTTGTCGAACCGAGCACGCGAACGCGGACCTCGTTTGAACTCGCGGCATTCAGATTGAGCGCCGATGTCGTCAATATCTCGGCGACCAGTTCCAGCCTGCAAAAGGGTGAATCACTCAAAGACACCGCGCTCAATCTTGAAGCCTTGCATACCGATATTATCGTCTTGCGACATAGCGCAGCCGGGGCTTCGAAGTTCTTAGCGGAACGACTCACCGCGAGTGTGATTAACGCAGGCGACGGTGCTCACGAGCATCCGACTCAAGCCTTACTCGATGTATTCACGATCCGGGAAAGACTGGGACGGATTGATGGTTTAAAAGTTGCCATTGTTGGTGACATCCTTTTCAGCCGGGTGGCTCGCTCGAATATCTGGGCGTTGAAAAAGCTCGGCGCAAATGTGTTCCTGGTCGGACCAAGCACGCTGGTGCCCCGCAGCTTCGAATCGATGGGCGTTACGGTGGTTAGAAGTCTGGACGAAATCCTTGAGGAGCTCGATGTCATAAACCTGCTCCGGATCCAGCACGAACGGCAGCGTAAAGAGTATTTCCCCAGTCTGAACGAGTATGTCCGCTTCTTTGGCCTGACGAAGGAACGAGCGCAGCGCCTGAAACCCCATTGTTTGATAATGCATCCAGGGCCGATCAATCGGGGCGTCGAAATCGATAGCGATCTGGCCGACGGACCCCAAAGCGTGATCCTTGATCAGGTCGCTAACGGACTCGCTGTGCGGATGGCAGTTCTCTATCTCTGCTCAACGGCGGCAAGAAAACAGCGATGAACAATCTCACGATTCGAGGCGGCCATGTGATCGATCCGGCCAGCGGCCGAAATGAGATCGCGGATATTTATGTGGTCGATGGAAAGATCTCGGCGGAACCGCCGCCAGAAAATTCTCCGGTCATTTCAGCTGAGAATCTCGTGGTAGCTCCGGGCCTGATCGACATGCATGTCCACTTCCGCGAGCCGGGCCAGACCCACAAAGAAACCCTGGCCACCGGGAGCCAAGCCGCGGCCGCCGGCGGTTTTACTTCTGTCGTATGCATGCCGAACACAAGTCCGCCTACCGACGGCCCAAGCGGCGTGGCTTGGATTGTCGATCGGGCTCGCGATACCGCCCGCGTAAATGTTTATCCCACCGGCGCAATCACTCGTGACTTGGCCGGCCAAGAAATGGCCCCGATCGGATCGATGGTACAAGCCGGTATCGTGGCCATTACCGATGATGGTCACTGTGTCCAGAATCACGAGCTCATGCGCCGCGCCGTGGAATACGCCCGCATGTTCGATCTGGCAGTTCTGGATCATTGCCAGGACTACAATATGGTCGGCAACGGCGTTATGCATGAGGGATACTGGAGCACGGTCCTCGGGCTACCCGGTTGGCCGCGTGCAGGTGAAGAGATCATGGTGATGCGGAACATTCTTTTGGCGGAGCTCTGCGCGACACGAATTCATTGCCAGCATCTGAGCTCATCCGGCAGCGTCCGTTTGCTGCGCAATGCCCGCGGGAGAGGAATTCCTGTCACCGGCGAGCTCTGCCCGCATCATATTGCACTTACAGACGAAACCATCTGTTCGTTTGACTCCAGCTTTAAAATGAATCCGCCGCTGCGGACCCAAGAGGATATCGATGCCCTGATCGAAGGCGTCGCAGATGGAACGATCACCATCCTGGCCAGCGACCACGCCCCTCACGCTGGTTTCGAGAAAGAGGTCGAGTTCGATCAGGCGCCGTTCGGGATTACTGGCCTCGAGACCGAGCTCGCTATCTTCCTGACCATTCTGCTTCATCGGGAAAAGGCGATCTCGCTAGAACAGCTAATCGCCATGTACACCGTCAACCCCGCCTATCTCCTCAGGATCAGGAAGGGAACACTTGGAGTCGGCGCCGACGGCGATATCACGTTGATCGATCCGGACCGGGAGTGGACCTATAGAAAAGAAGAGTCTCTATCCCGCTCTCGCAACACCCCGTTTGAAGGCTGGAATCTGAAGGGACGAGCCGTTCGGACAATCGTCGCCGGCGAAACGGTGTGGGCGCTGTAGAGGCGTGTCGGCGTCGAGATTGTTGGTGGGGCGAGGCTCCCGAAAGGCCTGAACCAGTTCGCGGAGTACCTGGTATTAACCTGAGAAAGAATATTGCTAGACTGCACGCGCGCCGAGCCGTGATCCAGCGCTGGGCCACGGCTCGGCGCGTCGATAGGCGTCACCCATCAGGTCACTTGGGGTGCGCCGATTTCCCTGCTGAACTATTGCGACCGTTCGGGAGCCTCGCCCCACCAAGCTCCACGTCCGATTTGCGGCCCGCAAACTGCTTGTTATCGTTGATACCGTGGCAATAAGCGAAGCTCCTAGAGTCGCTGCGGCTACGGCCTCCGGCGATAGTCGAAACGTCGAGATCATGGCCACGAGCGTCGGCCGCGCTTGGAAAGATTTGCAGGTGGAAACGATCAACCTTCCTGCCATCCAAAAAGGGACGATTATGTCCGAGACGAAGGAGGTTCAGATCGTCTTGATTCTGGCGGGCGAAGCTCAATTCGAAGAACGCGAGATCGGCGGGCGCTGGCTTACTACCAGGATCGCAAAAGGAGACTTCTTTCTCACTGCACCAGGGCCGCTCTACGAGATGCGATGGAAGGTAACCGGACCTCTCCCTTACCAAGCGATGGTGGTGTCCTTAGGGCTTCCCGTGTTCGAGCGCGCTATGAAAGATGTATTCGGTAAGGACGCCGAGGCGGTGAGCTTACGTGATATCTCCGGGTTTCAAGACCCTTTCATGGAGAGCTTAATGGAGCGGCTTTTGGTGGAGCTCCGCCTGGGGCACCAGGCCAGCCCTTGCTTCGTCCAAGGCGCCGCCCAGGCTTTAGCCGTTCACTTGGCTCGTAACTACACCTTCGTTTCAGGCCAGATGCAGGATCAACGCAAAGGCTGGGGTTTGCCAGGATTCACCCTTCGCCGGATATCCGATTTGATGGCGAGTAATCTGGCAGACGATTTCTCTCTGGCTCGCCTGGCTCGCGAAGCCGAAATGAGCGAATTCCATTTTAGCCGCATGTTCAAACGGACCACCGGGCGCTCCCCTTCCCAATTTTTCATCAGCCTGAAAATGGAAAGAGCGAGGGCCCTATTACGTCAGACTCGGAAAAGCGTCATCGAGATCGGTCTCGAGCTGGGCTACACGAGCCCCAGTCACTTCGCGCAGGTGTTTCGGAGAGAGACCGGTTCAACACCGGGCGCTTATCGGCGGCAAGCCTAATGGCATCTGGATATCTAGTACGCTTTGGATCGCGGGGATGTGCTCCAGAAACTCGGCCATCGCTCGAGGGTAAGAATGACCAATGACAGATAACAAATGACCGATTACGGCATCGCTCCGGATTCCGCAACCGAAAGCTCGCGACTAACCACTTATTCCGCACGTGAAAAAAAAGCCAAAAGATCGAATCGAAACAAGCGGGAGCGTGCCGCCTCTGTCTGGGCTAGCTCCGGCGCTCGAAAGTTTGGACATCCCGTTAGCTGAACACGTAACCCCACCTCCGCCGAGCGCCAACCAACCGGTCTGGAAGATGGGCCGCGTTCTGCTCCGGCGCGAAACCGCGCATCGAGGCGGAAAGACGGTTGTGGTGGTCTATGGCTTCGCCACACACCTGCCACTCTCACAGATCGAGAAAGCGGCTAAGAAGCTGCGCGCCGCGTGCAGCACCGGTGGTACGGTGAAAGATCGGACCATCGAGATCCAAGGCGACCAGATCGCCAAGGTCCGGGAGACGCTTGAAGCCGAAGGCTTCACCGTCGGGGGTGTCAGATAATCGCACCTGAGTCAAAACCCGGTCGAAGCCCCAGGCTGAGTCCTTCAGTCCCTTCGGGACAAATGCCCGGCTACCTGTCCACATTTTTGACTCCACTTCAACCGCCACCTTCGACGACGAAACCACCTTGCAACCGGAGGCTGGTCTGACGATCGGGCAAAGTCGGAACTTTTGACGAAGGGCGAAGTTCGGGCATTTTTCGTGCTTGCCTTAAGGCACAGTGGGCGCTGATGTACCGATTCGCACCGGATAATACGCCCGATTAAGAAAAGAGACTTATGCATCCTATTAAGAGCTTCAACGTGTCGCCGCGCTTACCAGCAGCGCTTGAACCGCTCGACGAGATTGCCCGCAACCTCTGGTGGACATGGGAACCGGACGCTCGCAAGCTTTTCCGCGATCTAGACCCGGCACTCTGGGACCGAACAAATCATAACCCGATCCGGATGCTGCAATTGTGCAAACAAGCGCGCCTGGTGGAGTTGGCCTCGGATGACGACTACCTGCGCCTTATGAAAAGCGTTCACATGAAGCTAACGGCTTATATGGCGCGCACCGATACTTACCGGCGTTCTCGCCCGAATCCGATTTGTATCGCTTACTTTTCCGCCGAATTCGGCTTTCACGAGTCAGTACCGAATTACTCGGGCGGCCTTGGCATTCTTTCCGGAGACCATTGTAAATCAGCGAGCGATCTCGACCTCAACTTCCACGCTGTCACCCTGCTCTACCGGCACGGCTATTTTAAACAGGAGATAAACAAGGACGGTTGGCAAGAGGCCGTCAGCCTGAACCAAAGCTTTCACCATCTGCCCGTGTCGGAGGCACGGAACGGTGATCAGTTGGTTTCGATCACCGTTGACATCTTGGGTCGAAAAGTAACCGCCAAAGTCTGGGTGCTCCAGGTCGGACGCATCCGTTTGCACCTGCTCGACACGGACGTTCAGCAAAATTCACCGGAAGACAGGTTGATCACTCAGCAGTTGTACGGCGGGGACTTAGAAATGCGGATCCGACAAGAGATCCTTTTAGGAGTCGGCGGCGTTCGCGCTCTCGACGCGCTCGGGATCGAGCCGGACGTCTATCACATGAATGAGGGACATTCCGCCTTCCTATCGCTCGAGCGAATCCGCCAATATGTGCAGACAAAAGGCCTGAAGTATTACACGGCTCTCCAGGTTGTTGCCTCTTCGAATATCTTTACCACGCATACGCCGGTTCCCGCAGGAAATGACGCATTTTCCAGGGAGATGATGGGCCGCTACCTGAGCGATTATCCTAGCGATCTAGGGATCACCTTTGACGAGTTCTTCGGGTTAGGCCAGCCCGCCGTTAATCCGGATAATTCTTTCAGTATGACAATTTTGGCCCTGCGCACCAGTCGGCACGCCAATGGGGTCAGTAAGCTGCACGGAGATGTTAGCCAGGGTTTGTGGAAAGATGTTTGGTCCGGCGTACCTGTTTCCGAGGTCCCCATAACCAGCATTACCAACGGTATTCATACGAAGACTTGGGCGGCTCCCGAATTCCATCGCATCTACGAAAAGTATTTAGGAGCAGATTGGGAAGAACATCTAACGGATGGCGAATACTGGCGACGCGTGATCGATATACCCGATGACGTTTTATGGGGAACACATCAGCTTTTGAAGGCCAGGTTGATCGAGTTCCTGCGGGATCGCATTCGTATTCAAAGGACGCGGATCGGCGAATCGCCGGAGCAGCTGCGCAAGATCAACAACCTCTTACACCCCGAAATCCTGACTATCGGTTTCGCCCGGCGCTTCGCGACCTACAAACGAGGAACTCTCCTATTATCTAATAAAGAGCGGTTGCTCAAATTGATCCAAAACCAGGAGCGGCCGGTCCAGTTTATTTTTGCCGGGAAAGCGCATCCCAAAGATGAGCCAGGCAAACGCTTCATTCAGGAGGTTTATCAGGCTTCTCGGGAAGCAGGTCTGGAGGATGCCGTAGTTTTCGTTGAGGACTACGATACCTATATCGGACGCCGGCTTTACCAGGGAGTCGATATTTGGCTGAATAATCCTCTCCGTCCATTGGAAGCCAGCGGTACCAGCGGCATGAAGCTGCCTCCAAACGGTGGCCTGAATTTTAGCGTTCTCGATGGCTGGTGGTGTGAAGGTTACAACGGAAGAAATGGTTGGCCGATCGGACCGGAAATCAAAGGTGGCAGCGTCCAGTTTCAAACGGAAGTCGACATAGACAGCCTGTTTAACATTCTCGAAAACCAAATCATTCCGCTTTATTACGCAAAGCCGGATGGAAGGCTGCCGCTGGCCTGGCTGCAATTGATGCGGGAATCCATTCGTAGCGTTACCCCGGTGTTCAACACTCACCGCATGGTCAAAGAGTACAACGAGCGATTATATGAACCGGCCGCTACCTCTTTCCGGACATTATCCGCAAACGGATGCAAGGCCGCGATTGACCTCGCGGAGTGGAAACACAAGACCAGGACCGATTGGGCGCAGGTTAAAATCCATGATGTTGAGGTCTCTCTCCAAGAAGGTAGTCGATTATTTGTAGGAGAGAAGTTAACCATCTCTGCCAACGTTTTCTTGGGTCCGGTCGATCCTTCGCATGTCCGGGTTCAAGCCTATATCGGAGAGACTGACAACGGGTCACTGGAGAAGCCGTACGCGGTGGATCTGCCGCGATTTGAGAAGGAGGAGACCGCAGGGTGGTTCCGATTCACCGGCGATATTACCAGTTCCGACAGCGGCAGCTATGGTTTCAACTTGCGCGTGATCCCGACGCATCCTCACCTGATCCAGGATCATGAATTGCGTTTGATTACCTGGGCGAGCTGAGAGGCAAAAGAGTTCAAGGAGTACAAGGAGTTCGAGAATGGTGATCTGAAATGGAAAACAACCCTCGAAACTCTAAAAGATTTACTTAATTTCATTGGACGAATTTGGACGTTCCATTGTGCCACGTCCTCCTTGAACTCCTGGAATTCCTTGTACTCCTTGCCCGGGTAACCGATATTCCGGCGATCGTGTCCGCGTTCACACCCGCTTTCTCGACCTGTTGGAATTCGGAGCGTCATACCCGCGGAGACCGCATGCTCGGGGAGATATGGGAGCTGGGATTTCGCCAGGTCGAACTTGGTCACGGCGTCCGGCTATCGCTGATACAAGGAATCGCTGCATTCGTCCGGGACCATGATATAGCGATCACTAGCCTTCATAATTTCTGTCCGCTCCCGCTCGAAATTTTTCACGCGTCACCGGATTGTCTCCAGTGCACTTCTGCCGATGCCGGCGAAAGGAACCGCGCCCAACGACATACTTTTGCTACCATCGATCAGGCAGTTACATTCGGCGCTCGATACGTGGTTCTGCATCTTGGCTTCGCGCCGATGCGAGACGAGACCAAACGGCTAACTAAGTTAATCCACCAAGGTAAGATTTTCGGGAGAACCTTTGTCCAAACGAAGTTACGCGCCTTGAAGGAACGCGAAAAGGCCGACGTGTATTCCCGGGTTCGGGATTGGCTGGTTCCCGTCGTCGAACATGCTAAGCAAGCTAGCATCAAGCTCGGCATCGAGAATCGTACCGAGCTCGATACATTCCCTAACGAGTGCGAAATCCAGAGACTGTTCGACGATTTTAAAGAACCGATTCTCGGCCGCTGGCACGATTTCGGTCATGCCCAGGTCCGCCAAAATCTCACGCTCCACGATCATGCGGAAATGCTGCGAGCGGCTGCTCCCAGATTGTTTGGTTGCCACGTCCATGACGTCATCTATCCCGATCGCGATCATCGCATTCCGCTAACGGGCACAGTTCCATTTACGGAACTTCTTCCTATCGTACCAACACATGCACCATTGGTTTGGGAACTCGCACCGTCGGCGCAAGCCGATGCGATTCGGGCTGCCTTAGAAAAATGGCGAGGGCTGTTCCACCAAGATGTCGGAAACGCCAAGAATGCCGCTTAATAGCGCGTCCCAGGATTCGCAAACCCTACCACGGGTCACTGTCCATTTTGCCATCACTCTTGACGGCAAAGTCTCCACTCCGAATCACACTCCAGCCCAGTTCACCTCCGCTAACGATAAAAAGCGGCTGCTAGAAGTGCGGTCCGAAAATGATGCCGTGATGGTAGCGAAAGGCACTCTGCAGACGGATCGCATGTCTTTGGGCTTACCAGATCAGATGTTGCGGAATGAGCGATTGCGCCGCGGCGCATCTGAAGAACCACTCCGGGTCATCGTTTCAGCAACCGGTGACATCGGACTCGATCTGCCGATCTTTCAAAATCCGGGAGCGCCTATCGTTCTTTATACCACAACCAGAATGCTAAGTTGGAAACGGGCAGAGCTCGAATCAAAGGTGGCGATTTATGAGGCCGGCAAAGATCAAGTCGATCTACTTTACGTTTTGAGCCATCTTTTTTCCCGCTACCAGGTGCGCGCGGTCGTTTGTGAGGGTGGGCCAACGCTGGTTAGGTCTTTGGCTAAAGTCGACCTGATCGACAGGATCGC
The DNA here is from genome assembly GCA_019239825.1 of Verrucomicrobiota bacterium. Classification (GTDB taxonomy): domain Bacteria; phylum Verrucomicrobiota; class Verrucomicrobiia; order Chthoniobacterales; family JAFAMB01; genus JAFAVN01. Next base: position 29,987 of record JAFAZK010000219.1, read on the forward strand.
TCTGACCATAGCAGCCAAGCTGTTCGGCGGAAGATCGGCTCCCAGTCTGACCGGACTGCCGGGCGATTTTCTGCCTGCCAGTCGCCATTTTCAACTGGTGAACCATGAGATCGGTGATAACGAGTTCTACCTAACTTACGAACACGAGGTATGCACCAGGCGAACTCTATTGTGATGAACGCCCCTAAACTGCGCATTTTCGAGGTCGCAGCCGATCTGGAGAAGTGGCCCAAGTTTCTGCCCCACTATCGTTACATTCATTACTTGGAAAGGGGCTCTAACCGGAATGTAGTCAGGATGGCGGCTCGGCGCGGGAATATTCCAGTGTCTTGGGTGTCTGAAGAAGTAATAGATCCTGACAAATATGAAGTGCGTTTTCGCCATCTCAAAGCTTGGACGAAAGGAATGGAAGTCGTCTGGACGTTCGTCGAACAACCCTCAGGCGTGCTGGTATCGATAGCTCATGACCTTCATTTTCGAATTCCGCCACTCTCTCCTATTGCTGAACCAATCATTGGCGGTTTCTTCATCGGTTACGTCGCCAATCAGACGTTAAAACATATGAAAGCCTATGTGGAGGGTCTGCCGCGTCGAAGTGTCGCGGGAGAGCCAAACCCGTCACGGGGAAGCGAAGCGGAGGCGGATGCATGAGACGAGTTGTGGTAACCGGCCTGGGGCCGGTAACGCCAATCGGTGTCGGCAAAGAAGCTTTTTGGCAAGGGATCCTGAACGGTAAGTCGGCGATCGGTCCGGTTACGCGATTCGATGTCACCCCGTTTAATGCTAAGGTCGCGGCGGAGATCGACAATTGGGAACCGGGTAGATACTTCCCGCCTCACCGGCTTAAACGATTGGATCGTTACGCGCAATTCGCGGTGACGTCGGCAAAGCTCGCTCTTGATGATAGCGGGCTTTCTTTTTCGCCCAACAATCCCCAAACCCGAGTGGGAGTCAGCTTTGGCAGCGCACTCGGAGGTGTGTCTAACGCCGAACATCAGCACGCTTCCTATGTCCAGGGCGGCCCAAAGGCGGTCCATCAAACCATTGCGCTCCAAGTGTTTGGAGGATCCGCCCACTGTAATATTGCGATCGAGTTCGGACTGCGCGGCGTCGGTACCACCAACTCGAATAGCTGTGCCAGCGGCAATGTAGCGATCGGAGAAGGCGCTCGTTATATCCGCGATGGATTCGCCGATGTGATTATCGCCGGCGCAGCCGAAGCTCCTCTCAGCCCACTCTCCTACGGTGCATTTGCTTTCATCAGAACAATGAGCCGCCAAGAAGCAGCCATCGCTTGCCGGCCTTTTGATCTGAATCGTGATGGGTTTGTCATGGGCGAAGGTGCAGCCAGTCTCATTCTCGAAGAGTACGAGCATGCCGTCGCCAGAGGCGCCCGTATTTACGCGGAAGTCGTGGGTTACAGCTTAAACAATGATGCCTTTCATATGACGACACCGTTGCCCAGCGGCGAGTCGTGCATCCGAGCAATGGCAGACGCCTTGAGTCAGGCGCAAGTGAACCCGGATCAAATTGACTATATCAATGCTCATGCCAGTTCGACGCAACTCAACGATGCAAATGAATGCGCCTGCATCAAAAGCGTTTTCGGGGCGAACTCGCAAAATCTAGCCGTAAGCGGCACCAAGGCATTCTACGGGCATCCCCTCGGCGCCAGCGCCGCGATCGAAGGCGTAATTTGCGCTCTGGCTCTGCAGCATTCGGTCATTCCACCCACTTTGAACTTTGAAACCCCGGATCCGGCATGCGACCTCGATGTGGTGCCAAACCAACCACGCGAAAGGCCACTTCGCTATGCCCTTAGCAACGCCTTCGGGTTTGGCGGCATCAATTCGTGCGTGGTCTATAAGGCGGCGTGAACATTTCGGGGGGAGCGGTTGTCTTTAGAGACACGCCGCAAACGGCAGCACGCTGAGTTTTTCGCCCTACCGGCATAACGCCTCCCGTGGCACGCAAATCCATTTTACACTCCCGCCCTTCTAGGCAACGTTCGCTCCTTACATACAGATGATTCGCAGTACACTTTTCGGTATCGCGTGCGTGGTGGCCACGGGCGCAGTTGCCGGCGCAGTTTCCGACACTCCTAAGTTCGATGTCCACAAGAGCATTGTCCGGATCACGACAACGGCTCAGGAACCGGACTACCGAGTGCCATGGAATCCAGGCAGCATTTCGACAGGAATCGGCGCAGGGTTTGTCATCGACGGCAGCCGAATCCTGACAAACGCGCACGTGGTGAGCAACGGACGGTTCATTTCTGTCCAGAGAGAAAATGATCCCCGTCAATACAGCGGCCAGGTTAAGTTCGTCGCGCACGACTGCGACTTAGCCATCGTGACGGTTTCGGATCCGAATTTCTTCAAAACGATGCAGCCACTCAATTTTGGACCTTTACCGACGATCCAGAGCGTCGTAGACGTCTACGGTTATCCCATCGGCGGTGAGCGGCTCTCGGTCACCCAAGGGATCGTTTCCCGAATCGATTTCGAGAGCTACAGTCACTCCGGCGCGGATTCCCATCTTGCGGTCCAGATCGACGCCGCCATCAATCCGGGCAACTCGGGCGGTCCGGTACTGCAGAATGGCAAAGTGGTGGGCATCGCTTTTCAAGGTTACTCTGGTGACGTCGCCCAAAATGTCGGGTTCATGATCCCCACACCGGTCATACAACGTTTCCTGGCTGATATTGTGAGCGGCCACTACAACCGGTATGTCGACCTCTCCATCGTACCGGAGAGCCTGACCAACGCCGCAGCCCGCCGCGCACTAGGACTTCCTGATGACGATACCGGGGTCTTGGTCAGTTCGGTCGAAGGAGACGCCTGCGCCGCCGGTAAACTGGAACCAGGCGATGTTCTGCTTTCCATCGATGGTCATCGCATCATCAGTGACCAAACCGTCGAATTGGAAGGCGAGAACGTTGACTTGGCCGAGGTCATCGAGCGAAAGCTGAAAGGAGACAAAGTTAAGGTCGATCTGCTGCGAAATCACCAACCGCTGAGTGTCGAAATCGAGCTAGAACCAAATAATTCCTATCTCATACAGGCCAACATCTTTGACGAGTATCCCCGCTTCGTCATGTTCGGCGGCCTCGTTTTTCAGCCCTTGTCCAAGAACTTGCTCGAGGCGTTCCAGATTGAGGACCTTCGCGTACGCTATTTCTACAATAACTTCATCAACGACGAGATCTTTAAGGATCATCCTCAGGTCATCCTTCTATCGAATATCCTGCCCGATCCGGTTAATGCCTATCTTTCTGAGTTCCGTTACCAGATCGTAGATCAGATCAATGGTCACAAGATCCGGACTCTGGCCGATGTGGCTAACGCGTTCGATGAAACGTCGGATTTCTATACGATCAAGTTTGTCGGAGCGAGTCGCCCGGCGGTACTACAAAGGTCAGCGGTCGAAGAAGCCAAAGAGCGAATCAAAGACAACTACGGGGTACGCCTCGAGCGGAACTTGGGAGAGGAGACCCTTCGATGAAGTTTTTAGTTTTTTGTCAGGCATCACTCTTATTCGCGATATCGACACTAGCGGCAGAAAATCCGAGTCCTAGCCCGGCGGGGACGCCGGCTGTGGAAGCTCGGCCATCCGCTGCGCCCAAGGAACATTTAGCGACAGAGTTGAAGGGCGGCTCGGTACTTCGGGTAAACTCAACGAATCAATCGTACGATTTTTTCCGTCCTTGGAGCAAGAAAGCCCCATCTAATCGACGTGGTTTGGGTGCGGTCATTGACGGAGGCGAAGTCTTGGTAACTGCGGAGTTGGTATGGGACAGCAATTTCATCGAACTGGAAAAACCCGATACCGGTGAACGTGCCACCGCCAAGGTAGCGGTCGTCGATTACGAAACGAACCTGGCGTTGCTCAAGCCTAACAATCCCGATTTTCTGAAAGATCTCCAACCGCTGGATACCAGCGTCGCACCTAAAGTCGGAGACCGTCTGTCTGTGGTGCAATTGGAGTCTAACGGCACGCCGGTCTCTACGGAAGCTCTCCTCACGAGCGCTGAGGTTGGTCACTACGTTCTAGATGACTATAGTTATCTCCTGTTTAAGATGAGCTGCCCTCTGCAGTATCGAGACAACAGCTTCACGTTGCCCATTGTGCAGGATCACCACCTCATCTCGATGCTGCTTCGTTATGATCCCCGTTCGCAGACCATCGAAGCCATCTCGACTCCGGTAATTCAACATTTTCTCAAGGAGGCCGACCATCAACCCTACCAAGGATTCCCCAGCTTCGGCCTGTCGTTCTCGACCACCCGCGATCCACAGTTCCGGCATTACGAAAAGCTTTCCGACTCACAGGGCGGGATCTATGTCGATGACGTCGAGCCGGATTCCCCGGCGGCTAAGGCCGATATTCAAACCGGTGATATCTTGTTGTCCATCGGTGGTAAGTCGGTCGACCCTGACGGCGATTATGACGACTCCCAATATGGCCGGCTCTCGATTACGCATTTTATAACCACGTTGTCCTATACCGGCCAAAAAGTGCCAGTCACATTATTGCGGCACGGCGAGCGTAAAGATGTGGTTGTGTCTTTGTTCCACAAACCGCCGCAGGACTACGTGATCGACCCCTACGTTATCGGCCGCCCTCCGCGCTACCTGATCCTAGGCGGATTAGTGTTTGAGGAGCTTAGTCGCCAATACTTGCGAGAATGGGGCCCGTCCTGGCAAAGAGAAGCACCCCAGCGGTTCGTCTATTTCGACCATTATCAAGCGGACCTGTTTCCTAAGGAGCGTAAGATCGTTTTCTTAAGCCAGATCCTGCCAAACAATGATACCATTGGTTATCCGCAGCTAAACTACATGGCCGTTGAACGCGTGAATGGCCAACCAATTTATCGGCTGGAAGATCTGGCCACAGCGATGGAGAAACCCGTCGACGGTTTTCATAAGATCGAATTTGATCTGGATCCGAAAGTACTCTATCTCGACGCGGCAAAAATCCAGGAGAACGCTGCCGCGCTCCAGAAAACCTATTCTCTCCCTGCGATGCGCCGTTTCTGATCCGCAAACGCTCGGCCCCCCGGGGTAACCCCTCGATCAGTCTCTTCATCTGCGCAAATCTGCGTCCATCTGCGGTTAGGCTTTTTCCGCCCTCGACGCGTGACCTCATTTGGGCTTAATTGCGCCTCCATTCGCAGTTAAACTTTCTATGTCTGATAAGGGTCTTATAGGTGCGATTTTCGATTGGGATGGCGTAGTTATCGACTCTTCGGCTCATCATGAAGAGAGTTGGGAACGCCTCGCAAAGGAGACCGGCTATCAACTGCCGCCAGGTCACTTCAAGAAGGGTTTCGGAATGAAAAACGACTTTATCATTCCGAACCTGCTGCAGTGGACCACGGACCCCTCCGAGATTGAACGCCTTTCGCTGAGAAAGGAAACTCTCTACAGAGAAATCGTTCTGGAATGGGGTCTCAAACCATTAGCCGGGGTAGTATCTTGGTTGAACCAGTTGCAGGAGGCCGGAATTCCCTGCGCGATCGGCTCATCAACACATCGTCTTAACATTGAAACCGGTTTGGCCTCGATCGGCCTTAGAGATCGCTTTAAGGTTATCATCACCGCCGAAGATGTCTCGCACGGCAAGCCGGATCCCGAGGTGTTCCTGAAGGCGGCGAGTCGTCTGGGCGTACCTCCGGAAAAGAGCGTGGTATTTGAGGACGCATTAGTCGGGATCGAAGCGGCCCATCGCGGTGGCATGAAAGTGGTAGCGGTCGCTACCACCAACCCAATTGAGTTGTTGAAGGACGCAGATCTTGCTCTTCGCCAACTCGATGAGCTGAGCGTTGACCGTCTGCGCAAGCTCGTCGGAGACTCGCCTTAGGCTCGTTCCGAATAGCCGATAGCCAATAGCCAATAGCCGAGCGTCATTAGCCTGAGCGAGGTACAATTCCTTGGCTATTGGCTATCGGCTATTGGCTATACGAACGAGCCTAAGGCGAGTTCGTCACGGCCGGAAATCCCACTGCCACTTCAAGTTCGGACGGTTTCTCCTGAATATCCAAGCCGCTCAATGTCGGCCTCATTCTGGAAAATACCGTCTCACAGAACTCAGTTTGCACAGCGTGCGCGTGACCGCCAGTTGAGTGATAGATTAACCAACCGATCGGACCCTCGATCTTAAGAGCCAGTTCCAACAAAAAGGATGCCGGCGGCTCCCCGGATAGCTCATGCTCGAGTAAGGCTAACAGGTTGAACAAAAGCTGATTGGCATTCACCCGAATTACCGCGTCATCGGAGCAAGGGGGCGCCTTTATCTGGATACGGCTAGGCAGGAACAGCCGGAGCTTCGGCAACAGATTTGCTCGCAGATCGCTTAAGCGCGTCATTTCCGGCTGATCCTCCTCCGCCGTCAGAAGGTCAGCCATTGTCACAACAAATTCACTCGCAGCTCGAGCTCCGTCCCTGATCAAGTGAAGACTTTCCCGCAATTCGCGATTCTCGATTGGACGGGACAGATGCGCCTCGCTCACCGAAAGAATACCGCCGACCCGGTTATTGAATTCGTGTACTGCGCGCTCAAGCACAAATCTCCAGACCGGGGAGCCGCTATCCTGTAATTCCTCCATGATCCAAACTTTTTCGATACCCCCTGATCTTAAAGGGATGCCCGTAAAAATGGAATATGGTAGAATTACCTACTCCTCAATTCATTTAAACTTAATACAACCAGCGCAAATCTTTTATCCACAACCACTTAGCACAATTTAACAGTATTAGCTATAAGAAGGAGCACTGGGATTTTTTTCTATTTATCACTCCTGGAACTCGTCCGGACGACGCGAGACCGGACCGACACGAGGTAGGAGTGGAAACGTTGGACTCGAGGTATGGCCATCGAGAAAGTAGTCGTCGTTGACGACGATGCGACAATTCGGCGATCGCTTGAGTTACAACTAAGAGATAAACGCCTTTCGGTCGCGCTCTGTGGTTCCATCAGTGAGGCCGAACGGACTGTTGCCAGGGAACCCTTTGATTTAATGTTTGTTGATGTGCGTTTGCCGGACGGCGACGGCACTGATCTCTTGGCTCGGCTTAGCAGCCAACCGCGCAAGCCCGTCATAGTGATGATGACCGGCCACGGCTCGGTCGAATCTGCGGTAAGTTGCATCCGGGCAGGAGCCTTCGATTACATCATCAAACCATTCTCCTCTGGCCAAATCGACGTGGTCATCAACAAAGCAGCCAGTTTCATTCAGGCGCTAAAAGTCAATCAAGCGCTCTCTTTTCAAGCGACCGATCCGACGCCGTTGATCGGTGAGAGCCAGGAAATCCGGAAATTACGCCAGATGATCCAAAAGGTCGCGCCCACCGAAGCAACCGTACTTATCGGTGGTGAGAACGGAACCGGTAAAGAGCTCGTGGCCACAGAAATCTTCCGCGCCAGTGCACGTTCGAGCAGACCGTTTATCAGAGTCAACTGTGCGGCAATTTCTGAGAACCTCATCGAAAGTGAGTTTTTTGGACACGAAAAAGGCGCTTTTACCGGAGCGACAGAAAAGCGGGAAGGCCGGTTCGAACTCGCAGATCAGGGGACCATTTTGCTCGATGAGATCAGCGAAATACCGCCGAGATTGCAGGCCAAGCTTTTGCGAGTCCTCCAAGAACGCGAATTCGAGAGAGTGGGCGGAGGCCGTTCGATGCGGGTGAATGTCCGGGTGCTGGCAACCACCAACCGAGATTTGGCCACCTCCGTTGAGCGCCAGGAATTCCGGCAAGACCTTTACTATCGCTTGAATGTTTTCCCTATTACCGTGCCGCCGCTGCGAACAAGAAAAGAAGATGTTCCGCTTCTAGCGGAAGCGTTTCTGACGCGGATCGCTCAACGCACCGGCGTACATTCCCCGGCAATCACACCTGAAGCGATGGCCATCTTGGTGGCCTATGACTGGCCCGGTAACGTGCGCGAACTGCAGAATGTGATCGAACGAGCCGTGATTCTACACGACCCGGAAGAAGGTATCAGCGCAGCGGTGATGTCTCCCATGTTTCCAAATATCAACATTGAGGACCGGTCGCTCGAACGAGTCTCGGTCACGTCGGGCTCCACTTTGGCCTTCCCGGAAGAAGTGATTCCGCTCGAATCAGTCGAACACGAATACATTATGCATGCCCTTCGTCAGGCGAAGGGCAACCGCACCCAAACCGCCCAGCTGCTCGGAATCAGTATCCGGACCCTGCGCAATAAGCTCAATCAGCCAAAAGGGGACGGAGACGAAGAGGAAGACGGCGATAAATGAGCCACAGGAACGGGAGACGCTAGGGGGCGAACCGCTCGACCGCCCAGGGAGCAGTAAGCAGTAAGCAGTAAGCGGTAAGTAGTGAGCCCGAGAGGCGTGGTTGCCAACCGCCTTACTGCTTACTGCTTACTGCTTACTGCTTACTGCTCACTGCTCACTGCTCCCTCGGTCACAACGATACAGCACGCGTTCTCACCCCTACCCTCCTGACTCCTTTCCGATTGCATCTTCCCCCGTTGACGCCAGATTCTCTCCCTCTCTGCGTGAGAGGTCTGAATCGAATTTGTTTATGAATCGTTTTGCTGATCAGGTTGCAGTTGTGACGGGGGCCGGGCGCGGCATAGGACAAGCTATCGCCGAGCGCTTTGCCGCTGAAGGAGCGAAAGTTGCCGTCATTAGCCGGACCCAAGAGAACGCTCAAGCAACCGCCGATAATCTTAACCGGGAAAAACCGGAAACGGCCCGCGCATATGCGGTTGATGTCGCCAACTCCGAAGCGGTGGCCACCGTCTGCGCTCAAATTCTCAAAGATTTCGGCCGGGTCAATGTCCTGGTAAACAACGCCGGTATCACTCGCGACCGGCTCAGCATGCGGATGTCGGAAGAGGATTGGGACACGGTCGTGGATACAAACTTAAAGGGCGCCTTCCATTTCATTCAGAACCTGCAGCGTCCGATGATGAAGCAGCACTACGGCAGAATCATCAATATCACGTCGATCAGCGGCTTGGTTGGACAAGCCGGACAGGTCAACTATTCCGCGAGCAAAGCCGGCCTCATCGGCTTGACTAAAGCCTTGGCCAAGGAAGTATCTGGACGCCAAGTAACCGTCAATGCCGTGGCCCCAGGCTTTATCAGCACGGACATGACAAAAGAGTTGCCGGAAGCAGTACGCCAGCAAATGCTCGATCATATCCCTTTGCGATCCTTTGGCGATGTCGCAGACGTAGCCGCAGCCGTCGCCTTTCTTGCCAGCAAAGAGGCGAAATATATCACCGGCCAGGTATTAACCGTTGATGGCGGTTTGGCAATGTAGTCTTTGGTTCAGCCAATTTAACTACAGCAATGCGCCGCTAGTGGGCAGGGTCTGTCGTACGCGGGGTTGGCGTGGATGCGGTGCCCGAGGACGAAGATTTATTCGCTGGAGCGGCGAGCTAATAAGGAGCGTGACCTGGCATAACTGACCTAGAGGCTTTATTGATCGAATCGATCAACGTCTGCCGGTCTGAACCGTTATATTCGGCTGCCAGACCTGTAGCTTCTTGCAGAAGCGCTTTTGCTTCGGCGACTTTATCATTTCCCCCGCTGAGCAATTGGGTCGTCGCTACTTCAGTTAGCAGGGCAATCAAATCGTGCTCCCATGCGAGGTTCGATCTATCTCGGCCCACCAAGACCCGACGGATGCTCAGGCTCCGCTCGTATTGGGTTAGGGCCTGCTCTAGGTTGCCTTGCGCTTTTAACGTATCACCGACTTTTTCGTAGCTAAGGGATAGGTCATTTTGCCAACCGCCATTGGACCTGTCCTGATCGGCCAAAGTTTGTCGCAGTTTCAGACTGCGCTGATAGTCGTCCAGCGCCTCAACCGGCTTTCTTTGAGCAGCAAGGACATCCCCAAGCTTTTCATAGCTTACCGAGAGATCGTATTGCCAATCCGCACGCGATTTATCCTTTTCGACCAGAGCTTTGCTAATCCCTAATCCTTGCTGATAAGCATCTAAAGCCTCGGAAAGACTTCCTTGGGCTAAAAGTACGTCTCCGATCTTGCCATAACTGGAGCCGAGATCATCTTGCCAACTATCATTAGCCTTATCTCGGTCGGCCAGCTGCTTGCACATCCGCATCGTGGTTTGATAGGCTCGCAAGGCTTCAACTAGTTTGCCTTGGGCCTTCAGCACATCGCCAACGTCTTCGTAGTCCATGGCAAGATTACGCTGCCAAGTCGTATTGGACCTATCTTGCTCGGTTAGCGCCGACTTGATATTCAAGCTTTTCTGATAAGATTCGAGTGCCGCTACCAAGTCGTCACGAGCCCGGAGGGCATCACCCATTCTATCGTAACTCACGGACAGGTCATACTGCCAACCCGTATTCGAGTTGTCCTTTTCGGCTAGAGCTTTAATGATCGCTAAGCCTTGCTGATAAGCATCCAGTGCTCCCTGTTGCTTGCCCTGATACCCGAAGTTATCGCCAATCTCGTTATAGATTACGGAAAGCCAACGCTGCCACTTGGCATTAGAAGGATCGTGCTCGGTCAAAGCCCGCAAGATCGTCAAACTGTGATTAAATGCATCTAGAGCATCGGGCAAACTACCTTTGATCTCGAGAACATCGCCGAGCTGGCGGTAGTTGAGTGCAAGTCGGTATTGCCAAGCCGGATTCGTTTCGTCTCGTCCAACCAGTTGCTGATCGATCTCCGAGGCTTGCCTCAGAGCGTCGATGGCATCCTGGAGATTGCTCATGTCGCGCAAGGCGTCACCCAAACTGTTGTAGCTGTTCGATAGATCACTTTGGGAATCGGCACTTGACCCGTTTTCTTTAACCAGGCGCTGCGTAATCTTTAATTCTTGCCGATACGCATCCACTGCGTCGCTGAGCTTCCCTTGGGCTTGTAAGACTTGACCAAGGTTTGACAACATGAGCGCCCGTTGTCGCAGCCTCATCGCATTCAATTGTTCATTCGGTAAGCCGTCCAAGTACACTCGCGCTTTGTCGGTGACATCGCTCAAAATGTTTAAGTGCCCAATCGGCTGTAGTTTATCTCGTAGATCCGTGAGCATAAAATTGATCAGCCCGTCCGCCTGATCCCGCGCGGTATTGGCTGCTTTGGCCTGCATCTGCGCCTCCTGCTGTGCACCAAATGCAAAAATCGCTAACCCCGTCATTGCCAGAGCCACAGCAAAAGCCATAGTAGCTAAAGCCACCAGATAGCGCCGACGCCGCTCCTGTTCCCGCTGCTTTAGCGCATCGTATTCGACTCCAATTAAACCTGCGATCAGCTTCAGCTTCGCGTTTACCTTCCCGTCTTTCGTTTTTCGGGCGTCGCTAGCAATTGGTTCGGTGCGTTCTTGGCTAAGTTCGCCGTCAGCGCCGACCCGGAATCGCAAAGCCTCGGGAAAACATTCTTGATCAAGCGATACCCCTGCCCTGCCATCCGAAGCATTCGGCTCCCCTTCTACCATGAAGGCCAGGATTCGATCTTCCCGGTTCAAGCTCTTGAAATACTTGATCTCCTCGTTGACCCAATGGGAGCTTGAGGACCGAGGCGAACAGATCACGATCAGAGACCGCGATTGTTGTAACGCACGTTCAATGTTGATACCGAGACTGGACGACGCCGAGAGCTCTTCTCGATCCCGAAATATGGGATATAACCGCCGCGGTACTGGACCGAAAGCTCCCGTCCTACCGACTAGATGCTTCGGTACTCGGTAGGTTTCCAGCGCCCGATGCAGCCAATCGCCCCAGCCTTTGTCGGCGTGGCTGTAACTGATAAACGCCCAATAGCGATAGTCCGTTGATTCTCCGATTCGGACTGAATCCGCCTCCTGAGTCGCTTCTGGCTTCAATACAACATGGCTTCCGCCGGAGGATCAGTAGGCTGCACTTGGACAGCCTTGAGCAGCACTTTGGTTCGATCTCCGTTCGCCACGAACTCGGGTTGTCCAATCACTTTAACCCAGCTCATATCTGCAACCGAAACCGGACCCTGCGCCTTTACCGGCACAGAGATCGGTCGTGCGTCGGCTGCACAACACACAATAAACATCCGGACAACCTTGAACTCGCTCTTATCGGAGCCCGGCAAATATTGTCCGATTACTTCTACCGTCTTTCCGGAAAACATTTTTCGCAGACTCTCCTCGGTCTCGCTGTACAAAAGGTCGCTAACTTCCAAAGCGACGTTACCATCTTCGGCGCGTGGCAGATATTGCTCGCTGCTGTCGTCCTTAGAGTCTGGTCCTGCACCGCTTTGACTCGCCGTCTTCCCACTCCCATCTTGCGGCAAAGCCGGTTCGATCGAGTTCTCGTCGTTGTCTCCGCCCAATGCGGCAGAAGGAATCGCCGGCTGCTTTGCATCTTTCGCAGGCGTTGCGTCCTTGGCCACGTTACGCAACGGGAGTCCGCTCACGTCTTGAACAAAGCCGCGATTTAAAATCGCCTGTTGATCGTAGCTGTCTTTCGAAAAGACAGTGCCCGCTATCAACGGCACCGCGATCACTCCAAGAGCGACTACCGCCCGAACCGGACTGCGCGGATTGCTGTGAATACATTGCCCGTCAACACAACAATCCATCGATTTTTTGGTAACGAGATAAATGGCGCCGGCAACGCAGAAACCGATACCGCCCGCGAGTTCCCACTGACGAAATTGCGGGTGCAAATACTGGTCGATCCGGCCGTTTATAAAAAACGCGATCAGCACGCCACCCAACCCTAACAACGTAATCCCATTCAAAAGCTTAGCGGCCCAAGTTCGCATAGACGGCTGGTAAAAACGCGACGCAGAGTACTCCTACAATAATAAAAAGTCCAACCCCCAACGCGACGACTGCGCGTTTTCTTAGTAACGAGCTGTACAGAAAAGGGAGCTTAAAATTAAACATTGGACCAAATATAAGAAACGCCATCCGCGCCGGTATCGGGAACGATGTGAACGTGGCTGCAATAAAAGCATCTGACGAACTGCACAAGGTCAAAATTCCCGCAATTACCATCATGGCGACGACCGACAGGATCGGGCTCGACGCCAAAGGTAAGATAATCCGTTGATCGACCGCAGTATTGAAAACGGACGCTACCGCCGCACCGATCATGAAATAGATGGCCGTGTCGATAAAGTCGTCGCTCGCAAGTTGCACTGCTCCAATCAGGCGTTGTCCGATCGAGACACGGCGACTGGCATCGGGTGCATCCGGCATTGCAGCGATGCTTAAGGTGGTTCGCCGCCGACCGCTTCGCGTTGCCATCGCCTGCCGCCCAAGGAGGCGCGCAGGATCCAGCCGGGAAACAACGAGACCGACCACGACCGCTACGAAGTATCCGCTAACTAACCTAACGACGGTATTCAGCCCCGGTTGTTGGGCGCGGAACGCAGCATAGGTACTGATCGCTACCAATGGATTCACGATCGGCGAGGCCAGCATATAGGTCATGCCACAATACAGCGGAAGCCCTTTGTCCAACAGTCGCCGAACCACCGGCACGACGCCGCATTCGCAAACCGGAAAGATCAAACCCAACAGACCGCTGACCAACGTCGCCAGGAAAGGGTTCTTCGGCAGAAACCGAGTAATGACCCTGGAAGGCACAAACGCCGCGATAAATCCTGAGATCAGTGATCCCACCAAAACAAATGGTAGTCCTTCAAACGCCAGCGCCAGGAACGAAAACCAAAAATTCTGCCAACTGAAATGAAACCAACTCATTCAATATCCGCGAGTGGACGCCAATGTACGCGAATAAAGACCGAAGAGAAAAACCTTCAACCGCATATCAACACAAACAAAGAGAATGAACCACGAATGGAGACAAGTGGAGGCGAATAGAAATCAAGCCTAGTTAAACCGCGTAGCGGTGAAATATTTATAGTAAACCGCGTAGCGGTGGAATATTTATAGCCCAGGGTGAGCCCGCGAACCCAGGGTACGCGATTAAAAACATGTTTAGCGCTGAAGGCGCGAAAGAGTCGGCGTACGTTTGCCTACATGGTTGAAAAGCGATGTGCGATCATCGTCCCGCCGCACAGGTCTGCTTCTTACGTGCTTTCAGCGCTGGGCTATAAATATTCCACCGCTACGCGGTTCTATCAGGCTTGGGTCCATTCACCAATCACTATTCACCCTTCACCCTCCCCGCGTCGCTTCTTCGCGTGAGTTTCAATTCGCGTCCATTCGTGCTTCTTCGTCAATCTCCGGTCCACCCGCGGATAAAGCTTTCTATGAGGCCGGGCAATTCGTCGCTGTAACCGCCTTCTAGAATCGCCGCCGCGGGAATATCGATTTCGCGCAGCCAGGTGCCGAACCGATGAAAATGTTCGGCCTCAAGGCGCAAATTAGTTATCGGATCGTTCACGTAGGCATCGAAGCCCGCGGATACCAACAACAAGTCCGGTCGAAAGGCCACGAGACGGTCTAGTGCTTCTTTGACTTTAGCAGCGTGCACTCTGCCGTCTGTCATCGGCGGAACCGGCAAATTGAGAACATTTCCAAAAGAGTGCGTCCCCGTCCCCGGATAGCCGGGATACTGATGAATTGAGGCGAACAAAATCCGCTGGTTTCCGGTCACGATCGCTTCAGTGCCATTGCCATGGTGGGCGTCAAAGTCCCAGATCGCCACGCGTTCGCATCCATCGTTAAGGGCATTCAGAGCCGCGATGGCAATCGAGTTCAAGTAACAGAAACCCATGGCTTGAGCTCGTTTGGCGTGATGCCCCGGCGGTCGGAGAAGCGAAAAAGCAGGCTCAGCCTGTCTGGCAGATTTCATCGCCAGCAGAGCTCCGCCCGCCGCCCGCCGCGCATGTTGATCGATCTCCGGGTAGTAGGGCGTATCCACATCGAAATCAATCGGCTGGCGCAGCCTGGCGAGATGCGCTTCATCGTGCGCCAGCAGTAGACTCTTATCGTCTGCGATAACTGGACGTTCCCAAACCAGTTGGGGTAGAACCTGGCGAAGATGCGGCACCGTACTCAGCAAGCGTTCCGGCCGTTCCGGATGCTCGCTGCCTCCATAGGTGGTTGCAGCTTCATCAAAAATTATCTTCATGGCTTTAAGGCACGGTCAGATGTCGGAGCCGCCTGGGTTGGCGAAAACGAGCCACCTTAACATCTTTGAGGCACAGCACCTCGTTCGAGTGAACCTTTTCTTATGCGAGTTGTCCAATCACCAGTCGTTCCGTTAAAGACCTGAAACTTAGAACTTAAAACCCAAAACTTCTAACCTGATAACTGTTTGAGCCAGTACTTGCGCGGTTTTGACTGTCGGTCTTCATTCCTCCCTTACGCGGATCGGCCTACCGCACCGCGATCTAGAGTATGAAGAAGCAGCTTATCGCCTTTTCCATTAGCATGAGTACTTGCTCGCTCGCATCTGCCGAACCCGCCCCTCTAATTCCCCTACGCGATTTCTTTCGCAATCCGGGTACGACTTTTTATCAAGTTTCTCCGTCCGGCGATTATCTCGCTTTCCTGCGCCCGTACGAGAATCGTTTAAACGTTTGGATCCAACCTCGCAAGGGCGGTGAACCGCAGAGAGTTACCAGTGTGACCGACCGCGACATCACGGCCTATTTTTGGAAGACCGATAATTACATCCTTTTTATTCGTGATTCGGGCGGAGACGAGAATTTTCATCTCTACGTTGCGGACCGAGAAGGGAAAAACGTACGCGATCTGACTCCATTCGAGAAAGTGCAGGTTCGCATGATCGACGATCTGCCGCTGAATCCGAAGGAAGTGATCATCGGCCTGAACCGGCGAAACAAGGAGATATTTGACGCTTACCGTCTCAACATCGAGACCGGCGATTTGCAAATGGCGGCGGAAAACCCGGGCAATATATCAGACTGGGTCACCGATCATGACGGCAAGATCCGGGCCGCCAGTACAACTGATGGCGTTAACACCAGTTTGCTGTACCGAAAGTCCGAAAGTGATCCGTGGAAAACCGTCCTCACCACAGATTTCAAGGAGGCTTTCACTCCGGAGTTTTTCACCTTCGATAACGAGCGTCTTTACGGGACCTCGAATCTCGGCCGGGACAAAGGTGCAGTTATCGAGCTGGATCCGGCAACCGGCAAGGAAACCAAACTGATCTTTGAACATCCGGACGTGGATGTGACCTCTCTTAGCTATTCGCGAAAACGCAAAGCTTTAACGGAGGCCGCGTACACGACTTGGCGAACCGAGCATCATTTCTTCGATCCACAATCGGAACAGTTATTCGGAGATCTCAAACAAAAGCTCCCAGGTTATGAAGTCTTCATTATCTCCGGGAATGATGACGAGAATGTGTTTGTGGTCCGCACGATGAGTGACCGCTCAATGGGCGCCTTCTATTTGTACGACGCCACGTCCAAAGAACTGACCAAGCTCGCTGATCGTGCACCCTGGCTGCACGAAGATGATCTGTGCGAGATGAAGCCGATCGATTACCCATCTCGGGATGGGATTACGATCCACGGCTATCTAACCCTGCCCAAAGGCCGGGAACCTAAGAATCTGCCGATTGTGGTCAATCCACACGGCGGTCCCTGGGCACGCGACACCTGGATGTTCAATCCTGAGGTCCAGTTTCTGGCCAACCGTGGCTATGCAATTCTGCAAATGAATTTCCGCGGTTCTGTCGGCTACGGCCGCAAATTCTGGGAGCTGGGCTTTAAGGAATGGGGCGGCACAATGCAGGATGATATCACCGACGGCGTAAACTGGCTGATCAAACAAGGAATCGCGGATCCGAAGCGAGTGGCAATTTATGGGGGAAGCTATGGCGGCTATGCCGTGCTCGAAGGCCTGGTCAAAGAACCAAGACTTTATGCGGCCGGAGTCGACTACGTTGGGGTCTCGAATCTGTTCACTTTCATGCAGACGATCCCACCCTACTGGAAACCGTTCTTGGATATGACCTATGAGATGGTCGGTCACCCCGACAAAGACAAGGCTTGGTTCCAGGAACATTCTCCTGCGTTGAACGCCGATCGAATCGAGACTCCCTTATTCGTGGCCCAGGGTGCTAAAGACCCACGCGTCAATATCAACGAATCAAACCAGATCGTTGAGGCGCTGCGCAAACGCGGCGTTGAAGTGGAATATATGGTTAAAGAGAACGAGGGGCACGGATTTCATAACGAAGAAAACCGATTCGATTTCTACGCCGCGATGGAAAAATTCTTGGCGGAACACCTGAAACCGGAGGCGGCCAAAGGGTAAGTCGGAGCTCCCAACCTAAATCCACGAATGGGACTTACGGGAGCAATCGGATCTAACAACCACTCGCAGACTACGTCGTAACCCTATTTGTAAAAAAATGCATCTTTATTCGCATTCCTTAACAACGTCACCGCCGCGTAACCACGACCACCTCCCCTTTCACTTTTCACCGTTCACTTTTCAGTCGTCGCTTCGACGCGCGGTCAACTCGCTCAGGCCCGCCCTCTCACTTCTAACTTCTCACCGCTCACTTTTCACGGTGGCCGCTGTAATAGCGGTCGCACCCTTCGCTTCGGCTGAGGACGGCATTCCCCCTAAACTCCCGCTTCAGGACTTCTTTCGTAACCCGCAAGCTGCCGGATATACCCTCTCCGATGACGGTAAATTTCTGGCCTTTCTAGCGCCATGGCAGGACCGTCTAAACGTTTGGGTTCAAAATGTTGACGGCGGCGAAGCTAAGCGTCTGACAGACGTCACCGACCGAGATCTCGCTGGTGTATCCTGGAAAGGGAATAACACCGTTTTGTTCGAGAAAGATAACGGCGGAGATGAGAACTATCATCTTTTTGCGGTCGCCCGTACAGGTGGCGAACCCCGGGATCTAACCCCGTTTCCGGGAGTAAGAGTCTCTATTGTTGACGATCTACAGGACGATCCGACTCATCTATTGATCCAAACAAACCAGAGAAACAAAGAGGTGTTCGACGCCTACCGCCTTGACGTTGTAACCGGTAAATCGGAGTTAGTGGCGCAAAATCCCGGAAATATCAGTTCCTGGATCACTGATTGGCAAGGCCGGATCCGCGCCGCTACCACGACCGACGGCGTCAATACCAGTTTGCTCTATCGAAAGACAGAGCAGGACTCCTGGAAAACCGTTCTAACCACAAATTTTCGGGAGAGCTTCGATCCGGAGCTTTTCACGTTCGATAATAAAGATTTGTACGGTGTTTCCAACATCGGTCGCGACAAAGCCGCAGCGGTCGAGCTAGACCCCGAAACCGGCAAAGAGGTCCGAGTCATTTACGAGAACCCCGAGGTCGACGTTTCTCACATCGCTTATTCCCGTAAACGGAAGGTATTGACCTTTGTGACGTACGTCGATTGGAAAGGCGAAATGGCGTTCCTGGATGATCAAACCGAGAATGCCTACAAGAAGCTGCGTAGCAAATTGCCGGGCTACGAAGTGGGACGGGTGAGCGCGGATCTAGACGAAGAGAACTATGTGATTCGCACCAGCAGCGACCGGACATTGGGCTCCTACTATCTGTTCAACGTCAGCTCAGGTGATCTGCGAAAGTTAGGCGATCTGGGACCGTGGATAAAAGAGGATCAAATGGCAGAAATGAAGCCGGTCGAGTATCAGGCTCGGGACGGAGTAAAAATTCACGGCTATCTCACTTTGCCTAAAGGGCGCGACCCAAAAAATCTGCCGGTAATCGTTAACCCGCATGGCGGGCCGTGGGCTCGGGACGAATGGGGTTTTGATCCTGAAGTGCAATTTCTGGCGAACCGAGGATATGCCGTGTTCCAAGCAAACTATCGTGGGTCGACCGGATACGGCAGGAAATTCTGGGAATCAAGCTTCAAACAATGGGGAGGCTCGATGCAGGACGACGTCACGGACGGTACTAAGTGGCTGATACAACAAGGAATTGCCGATCCTGCCCGGATCGCCATCTATGGCGCAAGCTACGGCGGCTACGCCGTGCTTGAGGCCCTAGTTAAAGAGCCCTCGCTTTACGCTGCCGGCGTTGATTACGTCGGAGTTTCTAACCTGTTGACTTTCCTAAACACGATTCCGCCTTATTGGAAACCCGAGCTCGATATGATGCACGCTATGATCGGCGACCCTGAAAAAGACCAAACCTGGCTATCAGATCATTCGCCTGCTCTGAACGCCAATAAGATCGAGAAACCACTGTTTGTCGCCCAAGGCGCAAACGACCCAAGAGTCAACATCAACGAGTCGAACCAAATCGTCTCGGCGTTGCGAAAGCGCGGGATCACCGTCGAATACATGGTCAAACAGAACGAAGGGCACGGTTTTCACAATCAGGAAAACCAATTCGATTTTTATAGCGCGATGGAGAAGTTCCTCGACCAGCACCTGAGCCAGCCGGCTAAAAACACGGCGTCGCAGTAGTTCTCGGAAGCCGCGACAGTCCCTTGCGCTTGCCGGAGGGGCAAATCTACTCGTGTCTCCGGAGCGCTAGTTGTGCCCTGCGAAACGCGCCGTAGGCATTCGCGCGTTGAGATGGCCACTGCGCGTTCGGCCGAGAGAGGCTTTATTGCTTCGGTAAATCACTGGCGATCAACACCATGAGCCTAGCGGGACAGTCGCCGCTACCGAAATTCCATGAAACGAACGGATGTGCAGGAGAAGTGCAAATCTGTCTAACGACGTTGACTACTAACATACTGAAAGGCAATAAGGGACGGCATGCGAGGGTTCAGCTTGGTCATTTTCGTTTCCCTAACCATCTCAACGAGCTCGTTGGTGGCCCAAACACCTGCTCCCAGTAGTACTCCTTCTCTGCCAATCTCTCTTCAAGTCGATGCGACCGATGTAGCCAGAAAGCTGTTGCACTCGCATCTCAGCATACCGGTCACACCTGGTCCTCTCACCCTCTACTACCCAAAATGGATCCCAGGCGAGCATGCTCCCACTGGCCCGATCGATAGCGTGGTCGGTATGAAATTCGCCGTAAATGGTCAGCCGATTCCCTGGAGACGTGATTTGGTCGATCTATACGCGTTCCATTGTGAAATACCCGCTGGCGCATCGCATTTAGAGATCGATCTAGATTTCGCGATGCCGGTCGAACCCGCTGAATTCTCGACCGAAGCAGCGGCGTCCGCCAGACTGGCAATGATCAATTGGTATGAGCTGCTCCTCTACCCGGCAGGCTTCAATACCGACGATCTCACCTTCCAGGCCGAGTTGAGATTGCCGTCAGGCTGGCGATTTGGCACTGCGCTGCCTGTCCTGCAGAACGGTGATCCCATTCGATTCCGTCTAGTGTCACTGACTACGCTGGCCGACTCTCCCTTGGTCGCCGGTCTTTACTACCGCCATATCCAACTCGCCGCCACGGCTCCGACGAACGAACTGGACATCGTAGCGGACAGCTCTGACGCGTTAGAGTTACCAGATGAGAAAATTGGCCAATACCAACATCTGGTAACGGAGGCTGCTATTCTTTTTTCCGCTACCCATTACGAACACTATCATTTCCTCGTTTCCCTTAGTGACCAGACCTTTCATGACGGCATTGAACATCATGAGTCCAGCTTGAACGCGACCCGCGAGGATGCGTTCACAGATAAGGACCAATTGGACGCCGCGTCTGATTTGTTGCCTCACGAGTTCGTTCACTCTTGGAACGGCAAATACCGGCGGCCGGCCGATCTGGCCACTCCGGATTTCCAGAAGCCGATGCGAGACGACCTGCTATGGGTCTATGAGGGATTAACCGAATACCTTGGTAGTTTTGTTCTAACCGGGCGCTCCGGTCTGCGGTCCCCTGAGTTGTCCAGAGACTTCCTCGCCGCCGACGCAGCCGCGTTGGACACGAAAAGCGGCCGGCAATGGCGCCCCTTGCAGGATACCGCGGACGACGCATCGCACCTTTATTCCGCTGCTGACGAGTGGGAAGACCGCCGCCGCGCCGTCGATTTTTATTCGGAGGGAGTACTGCTATGGCTGGAAGCAGATACGATCATTCGCCAACAAACCAACGGCCAACGTTCCATCGACGATTTTTGCCACGCTTTCTATGGCGGCCAAAGCGGTCCTCCCATGGTGAAAACGTACACGTTTGATGAGGTAATCCAGACGTTAAATTCAGTAGCTCCTTACGATTGGCGCAATTTTTGGCTCACCCGTTTGCACTCCACTTCGCCACACGCGCCATTGAATGGAATCGAAGCGGCGGGATGGAAACTGGTTTATTCGGACAAACGAAATCTCCCTATGGATGTCGGCGCGAAAGAAAAGAAACGCTGCAACGAACGCTTTTCCATCGGCCTGCTTTTGGATGAAGACGGCACCATCGTCGATGTCGTTGCCAATAGCCCAGCCGACGTCGCGAAGTTAGCCCCGAGCATGAAGATCGTAGCGGTAAATTCGCGCGCGTTTTCTGTAGAACGCCTGCGCGAAGCCATCAAAGGCACGGCTCACCCGGAATCGGCTCCGATCGAATTGATCGTGAGCAACTCGGATTATTACGAGACAGTGCACCTCGACTACCACGGCGGCTTGCGCTACCCGCATCTGGAGCGAATCGAGGCTCAACCCGATCTGCTCGGCTCCATTCTAGCGCCGCATGCCCGGTGAGAAACGCCGAGAGCGCCAGAAACGAGCGGGAACGCCGGGAACGGACGAAGCTCCCTGAGCCGCCGTAGACCACTGAAGGTCTAACTAGCCCTGCAAAGCGAAGTGTGCTTTACGTCCGGCGTTCCTGGCGTTTATCCCGGCTCCCGCATAGCCGACCCGGTCTCCTCTTCTCTGGCACCGTTGAGGCGCAATACCGCGGATGCCACAACAAAAAGCCCAAGGGCCAGTAAAGTTAGGGCAATCGGAAGCGTTGTCCGGCTCGAAATAAAACCCACCAGGGGTGGACCGATCAAGAACCCGAGGTAACCAGTTGCAAAAACCGATGATGTTGCTTGTTCGATCCTGCCTCCGGCACGCTTGGCAGCCAACGAGAAAAGCAAAGGCACCAAGTTCGCCATTCCAAAACCGGCTAGGCCAAAGGCGCCGATACTGATCCACGGAGTCGGAGCCAGCGCCGCCATGCCGATAGCGATCCCGGAGATCACCGCGCTCCCGGCAATCACGGTCTTACGTCCAAAACTCCTCGCCAGAGGGTCACCGGCAAACCTGCCGATGGTCATAAAGAGGGCGAACGCATTGTAGCCAAAAACCGTCATGTATTCTTTCACCTGATAACTCATACGGAGATGAACACCGGCCCAGTCCGCCACCGCTCCTTCGGTCATCATCGCGAGCAGGCATAGCAAACCGAAAACCGCCAAGATCCCTCTCGGGAAACTTAAAACCGGAGCACCGCTCGTCCTCGGCTCGGTTTGGAGCAAGCCACGACCGGCAAACCAGGTGAGAGCGAGGCCGGCCAAGCTAATCAACGGTAAATGTGCCCAAGTCCAAGCCGGAACCGCTAGAAACAGACTGCCGCACAACGACCCACACCAGCAGCTCAGGCTCCAGAAGGCATGAAACGAGGACATAACCGGCTTTCTGGCCAAGCCCTCATAGGAGGCAGCCTGACTGTTCATCGCGATGTCCATTAACCCGTTAAAGGCTCCTAAAACCAGCAATGAAACCGCCAGGGACCAAAAACTAGTAGCTACCCCAGGCGCGATCAGCGAAATCGAAAAAAAGATTCCAGATAAAATTGCGATCTTGCGGGAGCCAAACCTAGACATCAGCCAGCCACTCACCGACATGGTGCCTAAAGCTCCCATTCCGGCACATAGTAGCGCTAAGCCGAGCAGCTGATCATTGAGTCCTAAACGTTCTTTCAAAAGAGGGATATGGGCTATCCAGCTCGACATCCCAAGCCCGTTCGCCACAAAGAGCGCAACCGTCGCAAAACGAAAAGAACGATACTGATCCAAGTTAAAGAGGTTCCGTTTCTAGATTACTAAATCCGTTAATTGCCCGCCCGCTGATCTGGCCGCTGCAACATTTTGCGATGTGCTATTCGCCCCCCTTACACGGGGCGCCCGATCAGGCCACGCACACGCCATCAATTCGCAGCTGTTCAATTTCTTTCGGGTCTGCTTCAGACTCGACAAAGGCGTTTGTAAGGATCCGAGAAGGCCCGACCACAAAAGGGGCCATTTTCCCAAACTTCTCCGCAGAGATGATTGCCGCAACCGTACCTGCACAGCGAATCAAAGCCTGTTTTAACTCCAGCTCTTCAACCGAAAACGTTGAAACGCCAACCTGCCGATGAACCGCACACACTCCCAAGTAACAGATATCGGCCCTAAAATCGTTGATGTCCTTAACGGCGCGAGCGCCGGTGGTCACGAGTTCTCGTCCCAGGATTTTGCCACCCAGAACGATCACTTCCACCAGGGGTAGCTCGGAGAGTGCCGTCGCCACGGGTAGACTTGGTGTCACCGCGGTAAATGGCACCTCGCGTGAAATCCACCGAACGAGTTCATGGTTTGTGCTGCCGCCGTCAAAAACTACAACACTTTTTGGCTGAATCAGCGCAGCAGCCTTCTCTGCTAAATCGGGTTTGATCGTCCGGGCCTGGGCGGAACGCTCTGCTACCGGTCGCGGAAACGGCGCAGCCGGCAAAGCCCCGCCATGTACGCGCCGGGCTAACCCTTCCGTCACTAATTGATTTAGGTCCCTGCGGATCGTATCGACAGAAACTCGCAAGGAGTTTGCTAGGTCCGCCGCTATCACTTTACCGTGGCTGCTCAACGCCTGCAGAATCAGTTCCCTGCGCTCTACTGGGAATAATTCTAGATCTGGGGATGCAATATTATGCACGATTGAGCATGATAGTACCGTTTCATGCATGCATCGTCAATATTTTTCTAGAATGAACGAGAATATGCGGTATTCAGCCTGAATACGCATGTATTTCTCATAAGATGCTTGTTTCCAATGTGATACGGCGCTGATCAGCCGATAGAGTTTTAACAGACAGAGCCGATCCGCTAGACCAGTTGGCCGCGCTGCCGCCACCTTTCGCGAAAGCGGCCACTCCATTCCGTCCACTGGCGAGTCCGCCCCAGAGTGCACCCCACCACCCGCCTTACCGCAGCAACAACTCCGCGATTTGCAGGGCGTTGAGGGCAGCTCCCTTCAGGAGCTGGTCGCCACAGCTCCATAACGCTAAACTGTTCTCCAACGCCGAGTCGATTCGCAGCCGGCCAACGGCACACTCGCTTT
>JAFAZK010000236.1 GCA_019239825.1 Verrucomicrobiota bacterium
AAAAATGGCTCCTGAGGTAGGATTCGAACCTACGACCAATCGGTTAACAGCCGACCGCTCTACCACTGAGCTACTCAGGATTCGACACTTAAAAGATCCTTGCCGGGCAACGCCCGAAAAGAAGCCTTATTTTTTACACCGGAGTCCTGATGCGCTCGTAGGAGTCGAACCTACGATCCGCCCAGGCGGATTAACAGCCGACCGCTCTACCACTGAGCTACTCAGGATTTTACCAGTGGGCGGTCAACGTAGCTAGACAGCCACCCGATTCAAGCGAAAAACGTCTGGATCGACGCGTTACTTGCCGCCGCAATCCCGCTGCACCAACTCTGCCGCCCCCTCAGGGCAGATCGCCTTTCGCTAAATACCTGGGGTTGAAACCCCAAGCTTAGTCCTTACATCCCTTCGGGATTAGTGGCTAGACGAACCCTATGCCGGCTAAAACCCTGGACTGAGTCAGGTTCACCCCTTCAAGGCACGTCACGTTTGAAAACCAAAAACGCGTAAGGCCCCACCCCAGCGTCTGATACACAAAACGGGCCAGGGTGCCAAAACCCGGGCCCAACCCAAAACCTTAAACTTAAAACCTAGAACTTAGAACCGTTAAGCCAGCGCCGGATCTCTTCCGTCTGCTACGGTTTCATCAGCCCCTGTGGTCTCGCTCCGGATATCGCGATTCTTCGTCTCCCGAATAAATATGCCGCCGATAATCAGCGTCATCAGAGCGACTCCGATCGGATACCAGAAACCTGCATAAATGTTCCCGGTTGCTGCGGTGATCGATGCGATAATCAGCGGCAGAAATCCTCCAAACCAGCCGTTGCCAATGTGGTATGGGAACGACATCGAGGTGTAGCGAATCCGCGTCGGGAACAGCTCGACCAAAAACGCCGCAATCGGCCCGTAAACCATGGTGACGTAGACGATGAACACAAGGATAATGAGCTCTGCGCCGATGTAGTTAACCTCAGCCGGATTTGCCGCCTTTGGATAACCCGCCCCGGTAACGGCCGCTTCGTAGTCGCTGTCTTTAAATCCGGTCAGGCTTTTATCACCCACCGTCAACGAAACTGGAGCGTCCGGCGTAGCCGGTTGTATTTCGAAAGGAACACCGCGCTTGGTGAGGTAGACTCGCGCCTTGTAACTAACGTCCGCGTCTCCCGTCGGATGATATTGTTGGAAGGCGTCGACCACGGTTACCCAAATCTTGTTAACGAACCCATTAAATTCGCTGGTATGCAATACCACCGGCGACTTCTGCTGGGCTGCTTCCAGTGCCGGGTTTACACAACTGGTTAGGCCATGAAACAGCGGGATGTAGGTGACCGCGGCCAATAGACAAGCCGCCAGCATGATCGGTTTCCGGCCGATACGATCGGAGAGCCAACCGAAAAACAGGAAAAGTGGGAATGCGACCAGCAACGAAAACCCGATCAGACAATAGGCTGCCTGGTAGTTGAGTTTCAGGACGCCGGTCAAAAAGAAAAGCGCTTGAAACTGACCGGTGTACCAGATGACTCCCTGCCCGGCGGTAGCCCCCAGCAGCGCCAACCAAACATAGCGAGCATTCGGTTGGGTAAAGAAGCTATCACGCAACGGCGTTTTGGATGCTCTTCCCTGTGACTTGATCTCGGCAAAGATTGGAGACTCCTGCAGTTTCAACCGGATATAAACCGAGATACCAAGGAGAATGACCGATAAAAGAAATGGAATGCGCCATCCCCAAGCCTTGAAATCCGCTTCCGGCATCCAAGCCCGTAAGGCCATGATAACCACCAATGCCAGGAAGAAACCAATGGTAGCGGTAGTTTGAATCCAGCTGGTAAACAATCCTCGTTTTCCCTGGGGTGCATGTTCCGCCACGTAAGTAGCAGCACCACCATATTCGCCACCGAGCGCTAGACCTTGCGCCAAACGTAGCGCCACCAACAGTATCGGCGCCCAAATGCCGATTCCAGGCCAACCGCCGGCTGGCGCGTAGGTCGGTAACAAACCAACTAGCGCGGTCGACAAACCCATGACCACAATGGTGATCAGGAACGTGTATTTGCGACCGACAATGTCACCAATCCGTCCGAACACAAGCGCACCAAACGGCCTTACGAAAAACCCCGCGCCGAACGTCGCTAACGCAGCTAAGTTCGAGGCGATTGGATTGCCGGATGGAAAGAATAGGGCGCCAAAAAACAGCGCTAGAACTGCATAAAGATAGAAATCGTACCATTCGAAAACGGTACCAAGGGACGAGGCGACGATGACCAATCGATGTTTAGCTTGAAGTTCACCCGTCGACTCCGAAACAGTGCCTGAGGACGTTGACATAGTATTCTGGGGAGTACGCTTCCGTTCGTGAGGTCTGGGGAACATGCCGGAAGATTACGGAATGAACCCGAGGCCTCTTCTCCGGTCAGCTTCGTTTGATTATCTTTCAACCCCCCGACAGGTCAAGAACCGAATGGCCTCCAACGTTCAACGTTCGGCGTTTGGCGTTTGGCGTTTGGCGTTTGGCGTTTGGCGTTTGGCGTTTGGCGCTTTTCTAGTAAATATTAGAATTATAACAGACACCGTGTCCTATGCTAACCGCTCAAAATGCCCCATACCAGCGGATTAGCTACCGCCGAACCTTGAACCCCAAACGCCAAACGCCGAACGGATTGTTCAGTGCGTTAAAATCTTCGATAAGAACTGCCGGGCGCGCTCTGTCTCCGGATTCTCAAAGAAGGTATGTTTCGGCTGGTCTTCTACTACTTCGCCCCGATCCATGAAGATAACGCGATCGGCGACTTTTTTGGCGAAACCCATTTCGTGAGTGACCACTAACATCGTCATTCCGGATTGAGCTAAGTTGACCATCACGTCCAACACCTCGTTGATCATTTCCGGGTCCAAGGCCGAGGTCGGCTCGTCGAATAGCATTGCGATCGGATCCATGGCCAGCGCTCGGGCGATGGCGACCCGTTGTTGCTGCCCCCCGGACAACTGGGCGGGAAACTTCGGCTGCTGTTCAGCCAACCCTACCATCTGAAGTAGTTGGACCGCCTTTTCTACCGCTTTTTTCTTGGACCGGCCTAGCACCCGGCATTGAGCCAGGGTTATGTTGTCCAGAATGCTGAGATGCGGAAACAGCTCGAAATGCTGAAAAACCATTCCCACCCGTGATCTCAGCTTTGGTAGATCTGTCTTCCGATCAGTCACCGAGATTCCGTCTACCAAAATCTCGCCTTCTTGGAACGATTCCAGGCCGTTCACACATTTAATCAAAGTTGATTTGCCCGAACCGGACGGCCCACAAATCACCACAACCTCTCCCTTGTCCACCTCGGTCGAGCATTTCTTGAGGGCTTGGAACTCACCGTACCATTTGGAAACATTCCGGATCGAAATCATGCTATTTTAGCGGGCCAGTACAGTGAGCTTTCTGTGTAATTGCCGGACACAGCCCGACGCCAAAGTACAAATCACCAGATAGACAGCTCCAGCGAATAGAATCAACTCGTTCAGAGTGCCAACCGTGTTACCGACGTTATAGGCCTTCCGGAAAAAGTCATCCAGGTTAATGACATAAACTAAGGTGCTGTCTTGAAAAAGGATGATTGCTTGAGTCAACAACAACGGGACCATTCGACGCAAGGCCTGGGGTAGGATCACCAATCTCATCACTTGCCCCCGGTTCATCCCCAGCGCCAAACCGGCGCTCAGTTGCCCTTTGGTCACGCTCAGTATTCCCGCGCGAATAATCTCGGCATAGTAGGATGCTTCGAACAGGGAAAATGCGGTTAATGCGGTGATGAAACGCAACTCCAATCGCTGACCCGGGAAAAGCAGGCCCACTATCAATGGGATCAAGACCAGGTGAAACCAAAACAGCACCATCACTAACGGAATCGAGCGAAATATCGTGACATAGGTGGCAGAAAACCACGACAACAGGCGACTCGGCGACAATCGGAACAAGGCGAGCAAGGTTCCAAGCAAAACGCCCACCAGCACTCCGACCAGCGTGATTTGAAGCGTAACGATCATGCCCTGCCACAAGATGGGCAAAGCTCCAGGTATCGCGCTCCAGTCAAAAAACATTATCTACGGCCTCCCAAAAAGCCTGGCAAGGCCGTGAACCGCTCCAGTCCCCGCGCTAAAGCCATGACCAGTAGATTCAGTACCGCGTATAAAAGTGTACCCGCCGCAAACGCCTCGTAAACCCGCGACGTGGTCTCGGCCATGCTCGCACTCCGTTGAGCTAGTTCCACGTACCCAATGGTAGAGGCCACCGCGGTGTTCTTGATCAGGTTCAGAAACTCTGAGGTCAGTGTCGGGATAAGAATTCGATAAGCAACCGGTAGCAAGACCAGCAGATAGACTTGTCTTCTTTTTAAGCCCAACGCCAGGCCGGCCCCTATCTGCCCTGCCCCCAGCGAGCCGATCCCGGCACGAACCTGTTCCGCAATCCGCGCCGCCGTGAACAGGCCCAGACAGGCCGTGCCCGCGATGAATTCCTGCCAGATCGGCGGCACCTGCCGTTTAAACCAATCTCCAAGGATCGGGGTCATGTCAGGGATCACGAAGAACCAGATAAAGAGCTGAACTAACAAAGGAATGTTCCGAAAAAGCTCGACGTAGCAGGCGCCGATAGAAGGTAAGAATCGGCCCGGCAAAGTCCGCATCACCCCGATAGCCGAACCGATCACAAAAGCCACGACCCAACTGGTCAAGGCCAGGAGCAAGCTCCATCCCAAGCCGACCAGTAGATAGGAGAGGTTATTCAGCGCTGATTCAGGACTCGGGCGGAGGAAGACGCTGAAATCGAAGGCCGCGATCAGCGCGGTCTTCGATGAGAAGTGAGAGGTGAGAAGTGAGAAGTGATTGGCCTGCGACCAGACCGTGAACGCGCCAACGGAAATATGAAGCAGTGGGCCCAAGATCGAGGAGTTAAAAATTAAAGCTTAGAGAGTCGCATGGATATCATTTTCGATCTTTAGTCGCGATCGAAGAAGAAAGTTTCCACCTCTCACGTCTCACCTCTCACATTTCACTGCAGCGGTTTGTCGTTCGGCGCCTGAAACAGCTGCTTCATGTCGTCGCTTAACGGAAGCTCCAGGTTAAGTCCTTTCGGTGGGATCGGTGACATGAACCACTTCTTGTAAAGCGCCTCCGCGGTGCCGTTCTTTTCTGCTTCGGCGAGCGCGGCGTCGACAACAGCTTTAAATTCGCTGTCGTCTTTCTTGAGCATCATTCCGTAAGCCTCTTTCGACTGTGGCGTACCAACAATTACCCAATCGCTTGGATTCCGGGCCTTAGCCCGTTCCCCAGCTAATAGCGCATCATCCAACATGAACGCAGCCGCTCGTCCGCTTTGCAGGATCAGAAACGATTCACCGTGATCTTTGGCCGCAATGATTTGCATGCCCATCTGGTCTTTATCGTTGAGCTGCCGGATCAACCTCTCCGACGTAGTCCCAGCAGTTACGACCACGTTTTTACCCTTCAGATCGGGGAAGTCTTTGATGCCTGAATCCTTTTTAACCAACAGGCGTGTGCTCACGATAAAGAAGGAATTCGAGAAACTCACCTGTTGTTCTCTCTCCAGGTTATTTGTGGTAGAACCCGCTTCCAGATCTACGGACCCGCTTTGCACCAGGGGGATGCGAGTTTGAGAAGTCACCGGAACTAGCTTCTCTCTCAAGTTCGGCAGATTGAGTTTCTGCTTTACTGCATCCACCGCCAGGTTGGCCAGATCTTGGGCGTAGCCGACAACCTGATTATTTTGATCGTAGTAGGAGAATGGGATGGACGACTCTCGCGTCCCGATAACGATCACACCTGCCTCTTTGATCTTTTCCAAAGTGCCGCCCGGTTTTTCCTGTCCCAGGACAATATTCGAGAACAAACAGATGGAAATGCTGATAGACAAAGGCCATTGCAGTTTCATGGGGGTAGAGAAAGAAGGTGATTGGTGATTTGTGATTGGTCGTTCCCGGCGCTCGCGGCGATCCCGGCGTTTACGACGATTGGCCTACTCGGCCATACCGCGCCGAAGAACTTCTAAATCAATTTCCACTCCAAGCCGCTCGTAGCGCAAGTGATCTAAATCCGCATTCTCCGCTTTGCCCTCTTTGATCTGTTTCTGCAAGTTGTCTTCGGCCTCGGCGTAAATTTCGAGTTGCTTCTGGAGAACGTCCGCCCGTTCTTCCGGACTCTGAGCCAGATCAGCCTGCGCCGAGAGGAGTCGCTGGCCGACACCGATCAGGTCATAGAGTTTGACCAGGCCTTTCTTGAACAGATTAAAACGATCTTTGGCCTCGGTTAGCGCCATATTGTAACGCATTTTCTTAAGCCGAATTATTTGGGTGTCATCATCCTTGATGATCAGAGGCGGGCTATTCAACACTTCGGTCACCTTCGGACTCGTCTGCAATTTGATATTTTGAGTCGTTGCCTGGAGCTGCGCTTTTTCAGGATGAACCGTGCCTGCTTGCGCAGGCGTACTGCTCGGAGCCAGCGGCGTGCTTTGGGCTACGATTGTGTCGACATTGAACCACGCAAAAAGTACGAACGAGAAAGCTCCGGAGATTATCCCCGACCTAGCAGACCAGCTGACGGGCTCCCGCGCCACACTCCGTATTCTATTCAGAGGCTCTATATCCGTAATAGGGTGCATGCCGCTCCGGACTATAACTAGACCTCTCCGCCTATGAGAAGTGCGAAGTGAGGTGTTCCTGCCTTAAGCTCGGAAGGAGCTAGGAGCTAGAATCTAGAAGCTAGGAGGGCACGCGGCGAATGGGCGAAACGGCGACAAGATCACGATAGTGCGGAAACGCCCAACGGTCACGGTGAGCGCACGGAACCTATGAGACTGATGAGACTAACGGGAATCAGACACCTAAGTCCTATTGGTCCTATAAGTCCCATTCGGTGTGGAGCCCACGATTTCAATCAGTCCTACACCTGCCTATACACTCTACAGTAGCCTGCTGACTCCTAGATTCCAGCTCCTGCTGAGCCTAAGGCGCGGCCCGTAACCACCTCTTGCCCCGCGCGTCTTTTCAGCAGTGATTTTAGCGGATTACGCTTTAATCTCCTTTCTCATATGCACAGAGGTAGGTTCCTAACCGTTTTCTTACTGGTCGCGGTGACCATACCGGCGCTGAGTAGAGCAGACGTATGGGCACCGGTGGGCCGAGTCATCCACGCAAGCTATGGCGTTTATGGTCATTACATTAATGTAACTGCAATCGTGCGTCGTTACGCAGTTCCGGCCGCCGAAATGGACGTGGAAAACAAGACCTTCGGGTTTGACCCGTACAAAGGCGAAACGAAATACCTAAATCTGATCATCGATACGCCGAGAGGTCGTTTCCATCGCGTTTACCAAGAAGGCGCGACGATCCGTTTCTGGGGATATTGAGTTTAAGGAGTCCAAGGAGTTCGAGCAGTTGCAGGAGTTCAAGGAGATCGCAGCTGTCGCAGCGACTCAGCATTTTCTCTATCGCCAAGCTCGGCGCTTGCAACCGACTCCCGTCCCGCACGCTAACTCCTCCAACTTCTTGAACTCCTCTTTCTTTTCTCGTCATTTCCTGCGGTCTAGGATTTAGTCTGCGCGCATATGCGTAGGAGCTGGTTTCTACCTGTTTTCTTGCTGGTCGCTCTGACCATCCCGACGTTCAGCCGAGCCGACGAATGGGCTCCCCTTGGACGTGTCGTGCGCGCACGTTACGGCGTTTACAGTCACTTCATCGATGTGACCAACATCGTCCGTCAGTACGCCTTTCCGGGCGGAAAAATGGATGTTTCCAATAAAACGTTCGGTTCCGATCCGTTTAAAGGTGAAAAGAAACAACTGCACGTGGTTTTCCATACACCGAACGGCCGCTACGAACGGGACTACGACGAAGGCGACACCATCCGGTTCGCCGAGCGACCGGACTAGTGGTAGGGCGAAAAACTCGGCGCGCCTGACGTTTGTTTTCTACGTAGTACGCCCGCGCCGGCTTTGAGCCGTGGATTACGGTGGTTCACTCACGATGTCGCCTGAATAAAAGGCGCGGTTTTGCGATATCATCGACGAACGCCAACGCAAGGCACGGCTCAAATCCGGCGCGGAATAACGGATCTATGCGAACAGGTCCTGGGCGCGCCGAAACCTTCGCCGAGCCACCCGCTATTGCCTCTTTGCGATTTGCTCTCGTTTGCGCCGATCGATCACGAAAGTGTTGTTATCACCGTAAAGAGTCCATGGACCAGGAGGAACTTCCGAAGCTTCCACAAACTTCCAATCCGTTGTGTCAGTCGGCGAGAGATGGAGATAGTCCCGCACTGCCGGTGATATATCTAGCCCGGCTCCGCGATTAAGATTGGGCCGAGGTCGATCATTCCCAAAGACATATTCCCAGTTATCGGTCTGAAACGGACCCACATCTTCCCACTGGGCATAGCATGTCCGGGATCCTTTTCGCACCGCCAACCAACGCCCTTTCAGAACGCTTTGCCCCGATTTTACAAACGTCGCTTTAAACCAAGGAATAATTTGCGCGGCTTCCGGCTTAGTTTTTCCCCCGGATACATCGTTATACGGCAAGGCGATATAGAAGGGGTTTTGCCGGGGAACAAATTTTGCCGGCAAAAAGCCCTGGCGATCGCCGCTTTCCGGCAGGTCCAAGCCGCCGTAATTGCGCGACCAATTTGAATCCCAAGCGCTGGATTCATTTGGAATCGGATTGTTGCCACCAGGCGTCTCGCCGATCCAGAACGTGGTCGTGACGATACTGGTGTGCCAGAAAAATTTGCCTGGAATCGTATCGGTAAGGCTGTGTTGGATTCCGCCTGGCTCCAACTTGAAAAGTACTTCTTCGCGCAGCTTCATCGCATTATCGACAAAGCTAGTCGGTGTCTCAGCTCCTCCTTGCGCTGTCGTCTGGGAGTGTGAGGTCACGACCAAACCAAAAAAAATCTGCAAAAACAGCCCAGGGGTCCTCATGACCGTAACAAAAATGTTTGCTAACCTATTGAGAGCCAACGGTCTGTCAACCTTAGGAACGTTGCTGACGCTGACAACGCTGTGAGAAGTGAGACGTGATTCGTGAGAAGTGAGAGGCTACGCCTACTGGGAACCGCGGTCGCACAAGTCTTTTAGCGGCAAACGCGATAGACCGTCTCCAAAGATAAAGCCTATCACTTCTCCAATGCGGCTCCCCTCCGCTAGGGATCGTTATGGGCCGTCGCGCGGCTCTTTGCGCCTTCTCACCCGTTAATCTCCAAATACGTCCGCGAGGCAAGATTCCCCGTCCCCGGATCATACCTCTCGATCCGCATCTGCTTCAGGAACCATTTACCCTCGATTTTTTGGCCGGAAATCACTTCGAATTTCTTTACCAGGCGGCTCTGCGCATCGTAGGCCTCGGCGCGCAGCAGAGCACCGCTTTGCTTGGCCACCCAGACTCTGACTGAGGCATAGGCAATGTTCGGATTGTTCTGCTGCAACAGGACCATCCAGCAGGGAAACGTTCGTATGTTCTGTTCGCCCTCAATCCGTGAATTTTTCCAATACAAGAAACGCAAAGCTAAATCTTGATAGGTGATATCGGTCCCGCGGACGGAATCGTTCAATCTTGCGCCGCTGATCACGCGTTCTCGATCGCCGGCCTGCAAAGTCAGATTCGAGCCGTTGTCGTTTAGGATAAGCCGCAGTACTTCCGTCGGGTTCGTAAAACTAAAAATCAACTCATCGCCTCCGGCTCGCAGCCGGAACGGAATAATCGTGCCATCTTGTTTGCGTAAACGGCCGTCTAGCTCCTGAGAAATATCGGCCAGTCGAATACCGTTCAAGATCTGGGCCGCTTGTTCATCTGCCCGCGCGGCGGTCTGGCTAACCATCAGTATCGCCACAAATGCCAGAGCGAATTTCTTTACTTGTTTCATCAATGACCAATCCTTAGCTTACGCTCGCTCAACTCGCAAAATGGTGAGTCAAGCCTGTATTTCTCACAGCAGAAAGCTCCAATCTCACTTTCGGCTGTGGTGGGCTGTTGTGAGAAATGCAGGCTATGGTTTCTAAATAGATGCTCGTGCATCTACTTAGAGACAACTTTGATGGAGAGCTTCGCGTAGATTTAGGACGACAGGCTATTGACTTTGACCTTCCAAAAAACGAGCAGCAGAATGGTCGGCGCAGACCGGACATTCTGCTGCCGGAGCCCGGATTTCTCACAGAAACCCAGCGGTCGAAGGGTTGTTTGGTTGTCACTTCTGTGAGAAATCCGGGCTGACCGCAGATGGACACCAAGCTTCTTTTTCTCATCAATAGACAATGGATCAACCCATTCCTCGATTGGCTCATGGCCATAATGACCAACTTCGACCTGTGGCGTCCGCTTCTGTTCATTTTAATTCCTCTGCTCCTTTGGCGGGGTGGGTTTCGGTGGAGAGCATTCCTGTTTACAACTCTGGTTACGCTAGGTATCGCCGACGGTGTCTTTACTGAGGTCACCAAACGGTTGGTGGACCGGCCTCGTCCCCCGCAAGCATTGGCCGACGTACGGGAAGTCGCTCTCGTTCGAACTCAACCACAAGTGCTGGCTGTCTTTCGAGCACCGGATGTCGTACTCTCACCAACCCCCAACGAAAAGATCAGCGGCCGGTCATTTCCTTCCGGGCACGCCGTTAACAATTCCGTGCTCGCCACCCTCGCAATCCTATTCTTCGGGCGATTGGGCGCTCTTTACATAATTCCGGCGGGCTTGGTCTGCTATTCTCGGATCTATTGCGGTTCTCACTGGCCTTCGGATGTTTTTATCTCCGTATTCGCGGGAGTAGGCTTCGCGCTAATCTGTTACGCGCTCCTCGCGTATTTCTATCGGAAGGTAACCGCACGTTGGTTCCCGAGATTTCACTCACTGCATCCAGAATTGGCTCCTCCTGCCTCAAGATGACGTCGCAGTCTCAGGCTACCGTCTTTCGTTTGAACGTCCAGATGCTCCGTCGACCAAGCTGGATTCTCTTTTCGTTTCTGTTCGTGCTTACTTGCGCCAGGATCGTTTGGGGCGCCCATTCCGAACTGCTACCGGATGAGGCCTATTACTATTCGTGGGCACAACACCCGAACGTTTCCTATTACTCTAGCGGACCCGGTATTGCCCTATCCGTACTGGCCGGTACCTCGCTCTTAGGACGTTGCGAATTAGGCGTCCGCTTGCTGAGCCCCTTGTTGGCGTTGGGGACTTCGCTGCTCCTCTACTCTTTAGCTCGGCGCTTGTATCGGGAGCGCATTGCGTTCTGGTTGGTAGTCGTTCTCAACCTGACACCGCTGTTCAATTTCGAAGCCAGTTTCATGACCATGGCGCCGCTTTCACTCTTTTTCTGGACGGCAGCCATGGTTTGTTTCTCGCTCGCGGTTCAAGAAAACCCTAACCGGCTTCCGTTTTGGGCTCTAACCGGTTTTCTCATTGGGTGCGGTTTCCTTTGTGACTACGGGAACGCTTTCCAGTTGATCTCAATCCTCATTTTCCTGATTACGGCTGCAAAACATCGTCGAGAATTTCGGCGTTTTGGGATTTACGTCTTGTTCGGAATATTCTGCCTTTTTCTAGCGCCGCCCATCATTTGGAACGTGCAACATGATTGGATCGGACTCGTTCCATTATCGAGCGATCTAGAGCCGCACAAGCATCTCTCGGCCCGATTCTCGGCTATCTCCCAGTTTTTCGGACATCAACTGATCGTTTGCTCACCGCTATTTTTCATCGCGATGCTTGTAGCCCTGATTGGGTCGATACCAAGAGCGTTCCGCAGCAGCAAAGTCTGTTTTCTATTAAGTTTTAGTTGGCCAATCCTGCTGATGGGCATGATTGCGATCTTTGAACATTTAACTCAGCCTTCGTGGATCGCCCTCGGCTTTGTCAGTTTAAGTCTGCTTGCCGTTGCCTGGTGGCTCGATGTACCGCCCCAGAATCGAATCCTCCGCATCGCTGCGGTGGTAGCACTGGTAACCGCCGGCGCTAGTTCGCTGCTGGCTTTGGACACCGATGTACTGCGCATCATCGGCGTCAATCTTTCTTATTCATCTGACCCGTCGAGCAGTTTCCGGGGTTGGAAAACGGCGACGGCAGAGATCGAGCGGTTCAGGACAGCGTTTGAGCAAAAGTTAGGTGAGCAGGTGTTCCTGATCGGCAACCGGTATCAAACTTCGGCGATTGTCGCTTTTTATTTGCGAGATCCGAGGGTCGAAGATCCCGGCCATCCCCCGGTCTACATTCCCGAGTCGCAAAATATTGAGAACGAGTTTTCTTTTTGGCGCCGATATGACGAGTTTGTTGAGCCGGCGGATAAATCGGAGATAAACTCGCTCTTTAGCGAACAATCCGGAGTGAACCCTTTTATTAACCGCACCGCCCTTTATATCACGGACGCCCCTGACGAGACGCCTCCGCAGAATTTGCAAAATTCGTTTACCCGCTGGGAGCTGGTCGATCATTTCCAAGTCAATCGACGAAACGAACCTTTGCATGAGTTTCGCATTTTTGCGTGCTACCAATACCAGACGCTGCCCCTGTGAACCAAAGCCCGGAGATTTCCATCATTATTCCGGTCTACAATGAGGCTGCCAGCTTACCGCAGCTTCAAGCTGAGCTCTTTTCGGTGATGCGGGATTACGATCATGAAATTGTATTTATTGATGACGGTTCTAGCGATGATTCAGCCAAACAAATCCAAGGATCCCCTCGTATTCGCTTACTGCAGTTTGTGAAGAATTGCGGGCAGAGCGCCGCCATCTACGCCGGATTAGCTATGGCACGCGGCCGCGTCCTGGTACTCCTGGATAGCGACCTGCAAAACGATCCGAACGATATTCCGCGATTGCTGGAAGAAATCGAGAAAGGGGCGGATCTCGTTTGCGGTTACCGAGCTAACCGTCAGGATACTTGGTTCAAAAAGTTCCAAAGTACCATCGCTAACCAAATCCGGAGCCGCTTTACTAGAGACGGCGTACGCGATACCGGCTGCACCTTAAAGGCGATGCGGCGAGAATGCCGGGAAGCGTTGATTCCATTCTACGGCATGCACCGATTCTTGCCGGCATTGATCAAGGGGATGGGCTATAAGCTGGTTGAAATCCCGGTCAATCATCGACCCCGACGCCACGGCGCGAGCAAATATACGTTCGGAAACCGTGCCCTGCGGGCGACCATCGATATGTTCGGAGTCCGTTGGCTTTTGTCGCGGCAGATTAAAATACGGCTCAAAGAGTCTGAGCTAGAGGAAAGCCGAGGTGAGCCGGGCTCGCCTTAGGCTCGCCCGGAATGACAAATAGCAGATAGCAAATGGGGCCGCATGGAAAACAGATTCCATGAGCCGGGTATTAGCCGCGAAGCGGCGACTTATAATAACCTGGGCTGCGCCCTAGGCTATCCTAAGCCGCGGCTTCGCCGCTTAAGGTCGGCCACCCTAATCGGTGTGCCGATTCGCAGGCACACCGATCTATGATTGGTCGACGCCGTCGGCGCCCCATCACCTCTCAGCAATCACTTGTTCGCAATCGCCGCTTGCGCTGCCGCCAAACGCGCGACCGGCAAACGGAACGGGCTGCAACTGACATAATCAAGGCCCAGATGGTGACAGAACTTGACGCTTTCCGGGTCACCGCCATGTTCACCACAAATACCGAGCTTGATATCCGGCCGCGTCTTACGCCCTTGATCGCGCGCGATCTCCATCAGCTTCCCGACCCCGCCTCGGTCAATCGTGGCGAACGGATTGTTCTTCACGATCTCGAGCTCTTGATAATGCGGTAGGAAACTGCCGGAATCATCCCGGCTCATACCCAGCGCCGTCTGTGTCAGGTCGTTTGTGCCGAAGCTAAAGAATTCTGCATCTTTGGCGATTTCGTCCGCCACAATTGCTCCTCGCGGAATCTCGATCATGGTGCCGACGAGGTAGTTCAACTTCACCTTGTTCTGTTTCGACACTTCGGCCGCGACTCGATGAACAATCTCAAGCTGAACAGCCAGCTCTTTAGGGAACCCAACCAACGGAATCATGACCTCCGGCTTAACCTTGGTACCGGATTTCTGCACTTCGACCGCTGCTTGAAAGATCGCTCGCGCCTGCATCTCAGTGACCTCAGGGAAACTGATCCCGAGCCGGCATCCACGGTGTCCAAGCATCGGGTTGAACTCATGCAGTTCTGCGACTCGACGCGCGATTCGCTCCGCTGGCACGCCTAATTTCTTGGCCAGATCCTCTTGTTGCGCGGGAGCGTGCGGCAAGAATTCGTGCAGAGGCGGATCTAAAAGACGGATCGTTGCCGGTAGACCCTTTAGTTCGCGAAAGATGCCCACAAAATCTTCTTTTTGGTACGGCAACAGTTTCTCCAAAGCAGCTTTTCGCTCGTCCAAGGTCTCCGCCAGGATCATTTCGCGCATCGCGTCGATCCGGTCCCCTTCGAAGAACATGTGCTCCGTCCGGCAAAGTCCGATTCCTTTCGCTCCAAAAGCGATCGCGGTCGCGACTTGTTCAGGCGTATCGGCGTTGGTTCGGACATCAAGCTTCCGCAGTTTGTCCGCCCACCCCATGAGAGAGGCGAACTCTTGATAGACCCTGCTCTTCTTAGGATCGAGTTTCTTTTCGACCAAGACTTGCACGACTTCGGAGGCCGTTGTTTTCACTTCGCCGGCGTAAACTTCGCCCGCCGTACCGTCGATCGAGATGAAATCCCCTTGCCTAAGGGTCACGTCTCCGGCCCTTAAAGTTTGAGCCGAGTAATCGATCTGCAACGCGGAAGCCCCGCAAACGCAGACTTTCCCCATTTGCCGCGCAACCAGAGCAGCATGCGAAGAAACGCCGCCGCGAGCGGTCAGGATGCCTTCCGCGGCGATCATTCCACGCAAATCCTCTGGTGACGTTTCGATTCGGGCCAGAACTACCGGTTCGCCTTTGTGCGCCAGATCAACCGCGTCCTTGGCATTGAACACCAACCGTCCGGTGGCCGCACCAGGACCAGCCGGCAGACCGGCCGCGATTTTCTTGGCTTGTTTGACGCTGCCTCGATCGAAAATCGGCGCCAATAAATGCGATAAAGCGTCGGCCGGAATACGGCTCACGGCTTCCTCTTTCTTAATTAACTTCTCCTCTACCATGTCGGTCGCAATGCGGACCGCCGCAAACCCCGTCCGTTTGCCGTTTCGGGTCTGTAAGATGTAAAGCTTGCTTTCTTCGACCGTGAATTCGAGATCCTGCATGTCCCGAAAGTGATCCTCTAAGGTGCTCCGGACTTTGAGCAGCTCTTTATAAGCGGCCGGCATTTCTTTGGCCAAGTGCGCTACCGGATGCGGCGTCCGCACCCCGGCGACGACGTCTTCACCCTGTGCATTGATCAAGTATTCGCCGTAAAAGATCTTTTCGCCGGTTGCCGGGTCCCGAGTAAACGCGACGCCGGTGGCGCTGTTGTCACCCCGATTTCCGAATACCATCGTCTGTACATTCACCGCAGTTCCCCACTCGTGCGGAATCCCGTATTTTCGGCGATAGACGATTGCGCGATCGTTGTTCCAAGAACCGAACACGGCCCCGATTGAGCCCCAAAGCTGCTGTTGCGGATCTTGGGGGAAGGTTTTGCCGGTGCGTTCTTTAATTAATTGCTTAAAGCGTTCGACCAAAGTCTGGAGTGCCTCTACCGACAGATCAGTATCTTTCTCCGCTCCGGCTTCGTGTTTGACCTCTTCGATCACGGTTTCGAACGGCTCATGATCTTCGCCGGGTCGCTTTTGCACACCCATCACGACGTCGCCATACATTTGTAAGAAGCGGCGATACGAATCCCAGGCGAAACGAGGGTTCCCGCTCTTCTCGGCAACGACCTCCACCACCTCATCGTTCATCCCGAGATTCAAAATTGTGTCCATCATCCCCGGCATCGAGTCCCGGGCGCCCGAACGAACCGAGAGCAGCAGAGGGTTGTCCCGATCTCCCAGTTTCTTACCGACCGATTTCTCAATCTTTTTCAACGAGGAAGCGACCTGATCCTCGAGCTCGGGCGGATACGTCTTTTTGTTGTCGTAGAAGTAGGTGCAGACTTCGGTCGTTATCGTAAGTCCTGGAGGTACCGGCAGCCCGATGCGAGTCATCTCATGCAGATTGGCTCCCTTTCCTCCGAGCAACGGCTTCATAGAACCATTGCCGTCCGCTTTGCCATCACCAAAATAGTAAACGTAGCGGGTCTTTTTGGTGGATGCAGCTTTTGCAGCCGTCTTCTTGCTCGAGCGCTGCTTTTTCAGAGCGGTCCTTTTCTTGAGTTTTCTTGCCATAAAAGATTAGGGGTCGGTGACGAACACACACTGACGCGGGGCCGTTCCTCGCCGCCAGAACGGTCAAACTAACGAACCGATGGGGTGTGTCAATGGGAACACCGTCACCGCTCGATTGTCCTGCGAAGCTGCGGAGTTTCGGAGCCGATCTATCGCCAATCGGTTCAAAAGATGTGTCCGGCTGCGGCTCCCTTAGGGTTGGCAGGCTCTATCGTTCGTTAGTTAGGTCCCAACCCGCTGAATATCCATCCCGGGCCTCGCATCATCCCAGCACCTTACCAAAAAGGGGTTGTCGGCATCGACACGCGTGCGAGCCCTACTACGGAATGTAACGCGCCTCGGTCCGCTGACGCGCAGGAACAACTGTCGGTCACGCTGTGATGAGATCCCCTCTCAACGAAATCGAACTCCCGACAGTCTGCTGGATCCGAGCCGGCAAAGTGCTGCGCTGTGCTTTGAGCACAACAAAACCACGAGCGTCACGTCGAACACGCGCTCAGGAAACAGCAAAATATGCTGGCGACAGCCAGTGTATTTTTGCCACAGCCTGGATCGACTAAAAACGTCCAAGCATCTTTAAGCGATACAGGCTTTGGGGGGAAACCTTTTCAGGCGCTTTCGCACCTGCAGAGAGTTATCAGGAAGCTGCCGGAACTCGATCCGCCGATTGAATCACTTCTCCCGCGGCGGACATAAACTCGTCCAAACCCGTACTCGGAATGATGATTGTATTACGCCTGCCATGCGCTTCTTCCGTAATGCGCATAAACCGACCGCGTTCGTTTTCTCGGAATTCGATATAGAAATGCTTACGCTCTACCTGCAACTCTCTCGTTATGATGACATTGTCCATGACATTTTTTGGGAGGGGATACCGATACCATTACACCTTTGGCGCCTCGGACTGAGACCAAGACTTGTTTTAGAGAATCTTCTTAATTGCCACAAAATCTCAGCGACGTAAATAGCAAATGTGCAACGCTTTTGCACTTTATCTTTTATTCACTCACCACAGTAAAGTCGATTTGTTGTTTAAATCGATCTACTCGCGAAACTCGTACAAAAAGGCGGTCGCCAGCTTGGTAAACACGCTTACGGCTTCGGCCCACTAACCGCCGGCGAACAGCGTCAAAGTTGAAGAAATCGTCTTCGAGTGAACTGACGTGAATAAGCCCAGTCATCAAAATCTCCGGCACCTCTACCAGCAGTCCATAATTACGAACTTCGGAGACGATGCCAGCAAATCGATGTGGTTTCCTAACTAGTGATTCTAGAAATTCTAGCTTTTTTAAGCGAGTCGCCTCTCGCTCTGCTTCCGCTGCCAATCGCTCCGTCAACGACAGATGTTCACAGATCGACTCTAATTGATTCGAACGTGCTAACTGCTTACCCGCATTCCGAAGTTGGAGTAACACGTTAAATGCGCGGTGAGTCAGTAGATCGGCGTATCGCCGTATCGGGCTGGTGAAATGACTGTAATCCGCTTTCGCCAAACCGTAGTGACCTAAGGGCAGTGGCGAATAACCAGCCTTCTTGAGGCTCCGCAGCAAATTCACTTTCAACGCCCCCTCGTTCTCTCGCCCTTGGATCTTCTTCAGCAACTTTTGCATCTCGGCTCGCTGGCTCAGATCTCCCGCCTGAATTCCGTGCGATAAAAGAAATTCGCGGTAATCCAGCAATTTGTCCGGATCAGGATCATCGTGCACGCGATAGACGCTGAGGGTCCTCTGCAGCTTCGTTTCGCGTCCGACGATCTCATTGGCGAGTAGCATGAACTCCTCTATCAACTGGTGCGAGATGTCATTGACTTCTTGGACCAGGCCAACCGCGCGCCCGTTCGCATCAACTTTCACCCGCACCTCCGGCATATCGAGATCAAGAGCGCCGTTCTGGAATCGTTTCTGTCTCAGCTTCGAAGCCAGGTCCCACGCGCGTTTCAAGTTTTGAGTTAACTCATCTTGGTGCGCGTCGGTTAACCGCTCAAAGGCTTCCCGATAAGTTAACCGATTTCCGCTCCGGATGACAGTTGCTGCAAACTTGTGCCCCTGCGGTCTGCCTGCCCGATCGAATCGGACCAGCACGCTCTTAGTCAAATGATCCTCGTCCGGACGCAAGCTACAAACACCGTTAGATAATCGCTCCGGCAACATCGGTATCACCCGATCGGGAAGATAAACACTGTTGCCACGCTGATAAGCTTCTTGGTCCAGCGCGGAATGCGGTTTCACATAATGCGAAACGTCCGCAATGTGAACGCCAAGTTCCCATCCATCATTGGTGGGAACCACATGAATGGCATCGTCAAAATCCCGTGCATCGTCCGGGTCGATCGTGAAGACCGGCACATGCCGCAGATCGATCCTGCTGTCGAGCTCACTCTTAGAGATTTCGGTGGGAATCCCAGCTGCCTCTTCTAGTACTGGCTGAGGGAAGTCAGTCGGCAAGCCGTGCTTCTTAATTATACCAAGTATTTCAACTCTCGGGTCGTGCGACGGCCCCAGCACTTCGATGATCTCGCCCTCCGGACTGACATGCCGGTTTTCCCATTCGCTCAAGCGGACCACTACCTTGTCGTTGACCGCAGGCTTTCGTCCGGCTGCATCTGGCATCAACGGCACATAGACGTCATGCACCAGACATGGATCGTCCGGAACTACATAATAAAACTTCTGGGTCTGCTGAAGCGTACCGACCACCCGGCTATTGGCACGCTGCAAGATTCTGATCACCTTACCGGCCCGTTTCCGGGCACGAATTAAGGTCACTTCCTCATCGGTAATCCGCGCTACCACCCGATCGCGATGAAGGGCGGTGCTAGTCTGACTCGCCGGAATATAGACATCCCCTTGCCTGTCGCCGGTCTCATTGACCACGTAACCGAACCCCTGTGGATTGATTAAAATCGTGCCCACAATCAGATCCGCTTCCTTCGGCAAAACATAACGATCTTTCCGGATCCGCGTGATCTTTCCGGAGGACTCCAATTGCGCGAGCAGCTTGCGAAACCCCGCTCGTTCGTCGACCGGCACCCCCAGCTTCTTCGCTAAGTCGGTCTTATTTAGCGGCTGATATCTGTCGCTTCCCAGAAAGCTCAACACCCGCTGATCAAGCGGCTGAGCCACACCTTTAGAAACACCCATTGAAAATCATTCTGCCCACCTTCGGGCACCGGCCATGATAACCCGGATTCGTCCCTGTGTCGAATTGGCACCAAGAATAGCATCGTGAAAGCGACCGCGAATGGACGCGAATGAAGACGAAAAGACACGAATGCAAGACTGGGAATAAATCTCGCCGACAGTAACCCATCCCAGCGTCGTGGAGCCAACCTCATCGCTGCGCTTGTCGTTCGGATTTTGCCGCGACTTGTCCGACGTAGCTAAAGGGGGGAGATGGGGCGAAGTCGGAAGCGGCTATACAAAACAGCCCAGGGTTTCAACCCTGCGTATGGCATTAGTAAGAGCCGTGCCCTGAAATGGCACAAGAACGGTGCGTCTCAACGTTCCACCTTCGGCTTGCGTCCCCGCCCAAACCGGTTACCATCTTCATCCATCCGATCGCTCCGGCTCATCCCGGGCTTACGGTAAACACGCGGGTGTAGTTCAATGGTAGAACGGTAGCTTCCCAAGCTACACACGAGGGTTCGATTCCCTTCACCCGCTTTTGCCCACTCGTTCGCTGCGGGCTTCCTCCTTCGCTACTTCCAAGGACAAGGTGCGCAGCAAGCCTCCCTAATCCTCATACGGTCGGTTTGACCGCATCGCGCCGGTCTCCGGACTAAGCTCTCGAATCAAGAAATTGTCTCGGAACAGAAACGTATACGGCATAAAGCCGATATACTTGCTGTTCGAATTCCGCGCATTGATCAGAACATCGACCTCGTAGCCATAGTGGATCTTACCCCCAAGCTCCTCCGGATCATGAAACCAGCCCGGATACGGTTTGGTGAATTTGTATTGAGCGGTTTTCCAATAAAAGAAGAGCGGATCCATATGATCCCGAA
The DNA here is from genome assembly GCA_019239825.1 of Verrucomicrobiota bacterium. GTDB lineage: Bacteria > Verrucomicrobiota > Verrucomicrobiia > Chthoniobacterales > JAFAMB01 > JAFAVN01. The sequence goes on from JAFAZK010000236.1 coordinate 20,296, forward strand.
TCGTCTGCCGATAATTAATCGAGAGCCGCGCCCCATAGTTTGACTCAGCGGCTTGCGGACCTTCGACACAGCCGCAGAGCGCGCCCGCAAGGACAACGGCTGCCAGTTCTTTTGATCGGATCGGGTTCATTAGGGAGGCAAATACGAGGCCGTTAGTGTAAAGCAGAGTTCTGCCTTTGCGAATCCTGAAGCGCTGAAACATTCACGCCGATTCGATCAGCGAATTTCGACCGATTATTACCAAGATTTATCCGTTCAACTAACCGCCAAATTAACGGCCGCAGGGTTACCCGCAGAGACCGAACGCCAAACTGCGCAAACCTTTGCCCAATGGGCACAAGAGGTTGGGAAAGCACCTTGGCCTATAGAGTGAATAAAGCCAACGTTTGGCGTTCGGCGTTTGGCGATCGGTAGTTAGCAGGTTGGAGTTAGTAGTGAGCCACACCCACACGAGCCTATCTCTCTAACGGCAATAGTTAGTATATTTTCCATAATTATACTAAATTCCGTAATCTGCGATGCCTTTTCGAGCCGCAGATGGTTAGAATTCCGGCATCGGCAGGCGTTAACTTCCGCAACGAGATCAACGTGGGGATGACGAAGCTGTAAATCTGCACGTTCATCCCGTCCAACCCGAACCCGCCAAAGCATGCCCAAAAGGTTTTCTGTTCACGGGATGTTAGCTCTCGGTACCATCGGAACATGTGGTCCAGCGATTTGCGTTAGACCGTCCCGTTTAGGAGAACAAAATCAATCAGCGGCTTTAAAAGACTTTCCCCCGCGAGCAGAGCGGAGGCAAGTTGATTTGAAAAGACTGTCAATCAAATAGAGAGCTCCGTGCGCCCCAAGCCCTTCGTTTACGACAGCTCACTACTTAACCTTTGCGCCTTTGCGTGAGATTTTTCTTCTCGCCAATTTGTGCTTATCAAACGCGGTCACTGTCGCTTACTCTCTGCAAAAGCTTTTGCCGGCCCAAGCCGCTCGGCTTAGCATCACCGAAAACGTGCCTTAGGAGAAACGCACCCATTATTACCGCCGACTTAGAAAATCTCTGTTCTGACCTCGAACGCTTCAAGTTGCCCGCGGCTGTGGGCGACCTTACGACGGATGCCTTCGACTCTATCGTGCACGGTTTCGAACACTCACCATGAAAAAGTGGTTAATCGTCGTTGTCGCTTTGGTGATCTTAGTGTTGGCCGCTTACATAGTTTCGCCTTTCTTTTACGTATCCTCGCTAAAGGGCGCATTTCTGGCCGGAGATTCGAGCAAGCTGGCTAACCTCGTCGATTTCCCTGCCTTGCGAGATTCACTAAAAGAAGAAGTTGCCACGATTCTCACTCAACAAACTAAAGAGAGCCCAGACTCGAATCAAAATCCGTTTGCGGCGCTCACCGCTTTTGTGGGCCCCGCCTTTCTTAATCGGGCCGTCGACATGTATTGCACCCCCGATGCCATCGCCGATTTTGTTAAGAAGAACGGCCAGGTCCAACGTAAAACTCCTTCATTCATCAAGATCCCGGGACCGTCCGATCTAGATTGGTCCAAGCTGAAGAATTTTTCATTTACTGGTCCCACTAGTTTTCGCATCGGAACCAACCAGATTACTCTTTTCGCCCGGCTGGAAGGTTTCGGTTGGAAGGTGTACCGCCTGGAAGTCTCTCCGGACTTTCTCGAGGATTCGATGAAAGGCGACGGGAGCTAGGCGCTACCCTCTCTTCGTCCTCGAGAGGGTAGCGCGTTAACGAGAATGTGTTATCGCCCATCGCCTTGAGGGGAATCGCTTTGGCCAGTATCCCACCGCCCTCGCAATTTTCGTCTAATCGCTGATGCCGCCTAAACAGGTGAATGCAAGCGGCTCCCGAGAACGACCCAGTGCGATGCATTCACTCGTACTTTCCGATCCACTTACCCCGGGCTCATAGAGTTGCATCGCGCTGCGTTATTAGCGGGAGCCGCCTGCTTTCACGCGTTTAAGCCGTATTCGCGTTGAGATGAAATTCGTGGGGTGACTGGGCACGGGCCAAAGCGGCTCCCCTCCAGGCGCCGGGTAGGACGACGACGATTATTCCAACGATTATCGCGACTCACGCCGCTTCCGAAAGCCGCAAGGCTTCCGTGGTCTGGCCGCAAAATCGGCGTATCGTGTCTGCCAGCCGAGCTTCTGTTGCGACCGTCAGCGAAGGAGACTGGTCTTCAACAAAAACCCAGTTCTTTACCCCAATGTGCACTGAGGCCTGCGATAAGTGTGCTGCCAGACGTTGAAGGTTAGGCGCCAGCGACCGCTCCAGATCCTGCGTCTCTCCGACAAAACCTCCAGAACCGACTACCAACACTGCTTTGTATTGGAAAGCGCGGTCCGGCAAACGATCCAGAAGCATCTTTAGAGAACCAATTAAATCCTCCTTCGGCACCGGCGCTAGCAAGAGAATCCCGCGAGCATTTCGGATGAGCCCTAGTAGATCATTGAGACGTGCCGGCGTTTCGGGTGCGTCAGCCTTAAAATCAATCGCGTAAGCGGTTTTGAGCTCAATCTGGTAAGGATACAAATGCCGGGCTAACGCCTGAATTAAAAAACCAGGTCTCGAGAATTTGTTAGGATGTCCTGAGATGGCGAGGAGATAGCTCATAAACAGTACTTGTGAGGTTGCTTGTGCCTAAGGGGGGTGACTGGCCCGCGAACTCTGCGAGAGGACGTGTTGCTAGTCGTCGCCTTAGCGATGAGACCAACAACGAATCGCCGGGGCGCACACCATGGGCTGCATCGACCGATGTGAACGATGCTTATCAGCCGACTTAATGGCGTGGCTAGGTTTCACGACGCTCACACCATAGCCTATCCGTGCCAAAAGCAAGTCGTTTTTCCGACGCGTTAAGGATGACCTCCTGAACGTCCGTGGCGACCGGGAGGCCGATCGCGTACGAAATCACGGATAAGCGGGAGCTCATCCCTACGGCTCAGTTGGCAGATCGGGACGAAGGCGGATAAATCTTGAATAACGTCGCGCAAAACCGGATCTTTGTACCGCATGCAGGCTGCTGCCTATGACGTTGTGGTGATTGGAGGTGCGATCGCTGGGGCTTCCACTGCTTTTCTGCTAAAACGGCAGAACCCGACCCTACGGGTACTGGTCATCGAAAAGAGCGAGCAGTTTGACCGAAAAGTTGGCGAGTCTACCAGCGAAGTGGGCGCATGTTTCCTGACCCGGGTTTTGAATCTATCAAATCATCTGGGTCACGAACAGATCACGAAGTCCGGCCTCCGGATGTGGTTCTATCAGCATAGCCATGATTCCTATACCCGCTGCGCCGAGATCGGGCCGAAACATCAGACCCGGTTACCAGCGTTTCAACTCGATCGTTCAAAGTTGGATGAGGCTGTCTTGCAAAAGGCCTTGCACGTGGGGTGCGAACTGTGGCGGCCGGCCAAGGTCATGGATTTGGAGTTAGGCGGCGAAGGGAACAACCGGATCGAGGTAAAACTCAATGATGAAAGCCGTACGGTGTCCGCTCGCTGGGTCGTTGACGCAACGGGCCGCAACGCGGTGGTCGCAAGGAAGCTAAAGCTTTTTCGACCCCTGGATACTCATCCAATCAGTGCGATTTGGGCTCGGTTTCGTAAAACCACAGATTTGGATGGTCCGGAAATCTGGGAGACGGCTCCCGGTTTTACTGAGCCCTGTTGGGCGATGCGGCAATGGGCCACCAATCATCTAATGGGCTACGGCTGGTGGGGCTGGTTAATTCCCCTAAGGGGCGGCGATTGCAGTGTCGGGTTGGTCTATGATCAGCGCCTCTTCGAGCTCCCCCCGGGACCAAGCCTTGGCGAGAGGCTCAAGAGCCATTTGATGACTCATCCTATGGGCAAGAAGGCGCTCTGCGACGCGGAGTGCATTGAAAAAGATGTGCACGCCCGGTCGAACCTTGCCTACTATTCCACCCAAACCATGGGCGATGGTTGGGCCTTAGTCGGTGATGCCGCCGGCTTCCTTGACCCTCTCTACAGCCAGGGATTCGATTTCATTTCTTATACCTGTTACTCCGCCTTTGAAATTCTAAGTGACCGGTTCGCTGGCAAAGACATTTCCAAAGACCGAGATCGGTATAACCGTTTGTATCAAGAACAGTTCAACACCTGGTTCGAGAGTGTCTACAAAGACAAATACTACTATCTTGGCGATGCCGAGCTCATGACCGTGGCGTTCTACCTGGATGTCGGCGCCTACTTTATCGGCCCGGTGGGACAAGCTTACAGCAATCGCCCACATCGTTATTCTGCGTTGCCGTATGCCGGACCGATTGGTGGAGTGTTTGGCAAGGTTATGCGCTGCTATAACGCGCGCCTGACTGCCATCGCTAAACGCCGGGTCGCTGCTGGCACCTATGGTCTGCACAATTGCGATTCGCGCCTCTTCCTGCCCGGGTTTAGCCCAGGTCCCGCGTCGCTCAAGTACTTCTTGACTGGCGTTCGCAAATGGCTGGAGGTCGAGTGCAAAGCCCGGTTATTCCATTCTCGCTCCGATTCTCTCCCCGGCATTGACCAAGCGACGCCGCTTCCTGGGAGGTAGAAGCTTGCGATTAACAGTTAGCGGTTGACGATTCTTCGTTTGCGCCGGGCGTCCATCCTGCGCGCATGCTTTGCCGCTAAAACCCACAAGTCCCGTCAGTCTTATACGACCGACCAAACTGCCATCGCCGCCCTATTTTCCCGCTTTACTTCATCACGGGAACGAGAGATAAGCTGTCCGTAAGCCGATTCCGGAGCGCGGAAGTAGTGCCGCTTATACGCATGACTCTGATCCCCTAACCGGCAATCCGGCCGAAAGGGTCAGCAATGAAATTACCAAACGTTTTCGAAAGGGATGCCGTACCGCTCAACCTAGCGGCGGGCCAGGTCGTTTTTGAGTATGGCGAAGCCCGCGACTTTATGTATGTCGTAAAGAAGGGAGAGGTCGATATCGTGGTCCGTGACACAGTGGTGGAGACCGTCGGCGAAGACGGTTTCTTCGGAGAGATGGCGCTCATCGATCACGCTCCTCGAAGCGCAACCGCTATCGCAAAGACGGATTGTACTCTGATCAAGATCGACGAAAGGCAGTTCCTCTTCTTAGTCCAAGAGACCCCTTTCTTTGCCATAATCATGATGCGGACGATGGCGGGACGTATCCGTCGCCGGAACGCCTACACGTAGATCCTAGTGCCCCAACTCAGGAAACCGCGACTCCGGCGGTCTTCAGAAATCGCCGAAGGCCTTGGCGCAGCACTTCATCACGCACCGAATCAAACGGCCGGCTTTCTCGAACGATCTTAGGATAGAGAAACACCGGACCAACCCGATATTGGTCCGGCTCTGTTATCCGGCGGGGGAAAATATGCGCGTGCAGCGCCGGTTCAGTATTTCCCAGGATCTCATAGTTTACCCGGTAAGCATCGGTCGCAGCCAGAAGCGCATCACCGATCGCGGCCATATCCAAAAGAAATTGGGCCCGTTGATCCGTGGCCAAATCGTTAAGCGAGGGAACCACCGGATCCGGCAAGAGCAAACTGTAGCCAGCTATAAACTGCGAATCACCCAAAACTGCCCAACCTGATCGTAGTCGGCAAATCACTTGGGAGCTACGGCCCTGCTGAGCCAGTTCGACTCGTTCGTGGATGAGCGTTCTCACAATTCCGAGCCAGCAGGTCACCCCTTAGTGAACACCGTCTACCACCAGCATT
>JAFAZK010000259.1 GCA_019239825.1 Verrucomicrobiota bacterium
AGCGGCACGCGATGTTGGTTGCGACCGTGGCAAACACGCCAACAACCTAAAGACGTGCCTCGGCCGCCACTTTCAGGGCGGGTTCGCGCTACGCACAACCCAGGGCTAAAGCCCTGGGCTGTTATGTATAGCCGCTTCGCGGCAAAAATCCGACACCACCTTCCGAAAACCTCCGTTCGTCGCCAGCCCGCTATGCTACCCCCCGCATAAGAGTAGCACGAGAATCTGTGCCGAGAGGATGCGTAACACCATGGTTAGTGGATACACTGCGGCATAAGAAATCAGCGGAGCGTCAGAGCCGGTGACATTAGTAGCAAAAGCGAGCGCCGGAGGATCGGTCGTGCTGCCGGCCAGCAAACCGCAAAGGGCGGCGAAATTCATTTTCATCACCGCGCGGGCAAACCCGCCCACCAATAATAAGGGAACCATGGTAATGAGCGCTCCGCTGCACAACCAAAGTGCACCGACCGGACTGAAGACCGTTGAAAAGAACTTCGCGCCGGATATCAAACCGACCGCCGCAAAAAAAAGGGCGATGCCGAATTCGCGAAACGCTAGGTTAACATTTGTCGGCATATGCCAGACCAATCGACCGATTCGTCCAAGGCGACCCAATATCAAGGCTACCAGCAACGCACCACCCGCCAGTCCTAGACGTAACGGCTGAGGCAAGCCCGGCACCGGAATTGGCATGGTACCTAACGCAATACTGGCAGCGATGCCGATAAACAGCGTGATAAAATGCGTCTCGTTAAGGTGCTTGAGTGAATTGCCGAGCAACTTGGCCGCCTTCTCTAGGCTCGCCTGATCGCCTACTATCTGCAGCACGTCTCCAAAGTTCAGGCGCAGGTTTGGGACGGCAGTCATCTCAAGGTCAGCTCTGGTGACCCGAGTTACTACCGCTCCAAACAACTGTTCGAGCTCCAACTCGTTTATCGTCTTTCCCAGCGCGCGAGTGCTGGTCAATACGATCACCGACGAAATCACGTCACCTGGCGATTGCAGCAAATCCTCTTCGCTCCGACTCCCCACGACCTGTTGGAACCGGTCAAGCATTGGTCTAGTCCCGACCGCCATGATCCTATCGGCGTTCTTCAAAATCGTACCGGCCGTGGCAACATGGATCTCGGTTTCATCGTGCCGGCGAATGCGCGAGACTGTAACCTCGGTTTCCAGCCGGCTAGGAATGGCATCGACAGAAACACCCTCCAAGTTCGGGTTCTCAACGATAAGACAACGTCTTTCCAGTGGCTCAGCCGGGGAGCGTTTCTGAGCCGCAAATTCTTTTGCTTCTTTCCTCGGGTCGACCCGAAAAAAAGACTTCAGTATCAGCAAACTGGCGATGATACCGGCGATGGCGACGGGATACGAGACGGCATAGGCAAGGGCCGGCAAATCTTGGCGATCCGGCGAGATATTGGGAAGGGTGGTCAATGTTTGTTGGACCGCGCCCAACGAGGGTGTGTTGGTGGTTGCTCCGGACAAAAGGCCGAGCACGGCGGCGGGATCCATGCCCAATAGCCGGCCCATGAGCGGAGCGGTGATCGCGCCGAGCACTACCACGGTCGCGGCTAAGGCGTTAAGCAGCAGTCCCTGCTGGCGTAAAGAAGCCAAGAACCCGGGTCCAAGCTGGAGACCGATAGTAAAGACAAACAGAACCAGCCCGAACTCTTTGACGAACTCGAGGGTAGCGTGGTCCACCGGCTTGCTCAATGCCCCCGCGAGAATTCCGGCGAACAACACACCGGCCGTTCCCAACCCAACACCACGCACTTTAAGACTCCCCAGCGCCATCCCGGCAAGACACACCAAAGCGAGAATGCAGATCGCATGGGCGACGCTGTGCGTCTTATAAATCTCGAAAAGCCAGTTCATGGTTTAGACGCGCAGCGGATGATCTTTTGATTCTTGCGCGTGAAACGCGCATAGTTTGATGGTTGCAAACACGAGCGGTGGGACCGCATAAATTCTGCACTCGAATCTAAGTCCTTGCCCTGCACGCGCCATAGCCCTAAGGGGCCAGTCACCAGCAGCGAGGCGGCTTGTCCCGAAGCGACTGATTCTTTCGAACCACTACGCCACCACCAATAGCACCAAGGTCCAATATTAAGCGGCAACCCTGCTTTGTAAGTTCCTGATTGGTTACAGCGGGAGATCTCAACTTATCCGGTCCCGCGACAAGAACGAGTAAAGCTACCCCCTGTCTTGTATGACTACCATTGATCTTACCGAATACGGACTCACGGTGAAGGAAGTTCACCACAATCTTTCATGCGGCGCCCTCTACGAGCACGCCATCCACTTCGACAAAGAATGCAGCATCGCCGACAAGGGCGCTTTGGTTGCCTATTCGGGCGGAAAGACCGGGCGATCACCTAAGGATAAGCGGGTCGTAAGACACCCCGACTCCGAAGATGACATCTGGTGGGGGCTGGTCAACATTCCTCTCGAAGCACGGACTTTTGCGATCAATCGCGAACGCGCCTGCGACTACCTCAATACCCGCGAACGCCTTTACTGTTTTGACGGGTTTGCCGGCTGGGATCCGAAATACCGTTTCAAGGTGCGGGTCATCTGTTCGCGGCCGTATCACGCACTATTCATGCACACAATGCTGATTCGGCCCACCCACCAGGAGTTGGCAGACTTCGGTAAACCGGACTTCGTCATTATGAACGCCGGCGCCTTTCCGGCCAACCGGCTAACGGCTGGCATGGGCTCCAAAACCACGATCGATCTCAGCTTGGAAGATCACGAACTCATTATTCTAGGCACCGAGTATGCCGGCGAGATGAAGAAAGGCGTCTTTACGGTCGCTAACTATTTCGCCCCGAAACAGGGCATCCTCTCGATGCACTGCTCGGCCACGGCCGACAAACATACTGGCAGCTCGTCCCTCTTATTTGGCCTTTCCGGGACCGGTAAAACCACCCTCTCGGCCGACCCGAAACGTAACCTGATAGGTGATGACGAGCATTGCTGGAGTGACGACGGAATTTTCAATATTGAAGGTGGTTGCTATGCCAAGGCGATTAATCTCACTCCTGAGTCCGAGCCTGACATCTTTCAGGCTTTACGCTTTGGCGCCGTGCTGGAAAACGTGGTGCTTGAAGAGGATCACACGGTTGATTTTACCGATGTCAGTATCACGCAAAATACGCGTGGTGCTTACCCTATCGAGTTTATCCGCAGCGCAAAGATTCCCTGCGTGGCCGGGCATCCAACCGACATTATTTTCCTGACCTGTGACGCCTTTGGTGTCCTGCCGCCGGTCAGTTCATTGTCCCCGGCGCATGCCATGTACCATTTCATTAGCGGCTATACGGCCAAAGTCGCAGGCACCGAGATGGGCGTCACCGAACCGCAGGCAACTTTTTCACCCTGTTTTGGTGGACCGTTTCTCGTTTGGCATGCGAATAAATACGCGGAGTTGTTAGCCGCCAAGATGCAGCAGCACAACACCCGCGTGTGGTTAATTAACACGGGCTGGAGCGGAGGTCCCTACGGTAAAGGTCAACGCATTAAGTTAGGCTACACGCGCTCTATTATTGATGCGATTCACGATGGAGGTCTGACTAAAGCAAACAAGCAACCCGACCCAATCTTTGGCTTCGACATGGTGATCGAGTGCCCCGGGGTGCCTACGCCGCTACTGCAACCACGCAACACCTGGAACAACCCAAAAGAATACGACGCCTCCGCGGCGAAACTGGCCGCATTGTTTTCCGAGAACTTTAAGATCTACGAAAGCGGAGTGAGCGCTGAGGTCAAGGCCGCGGGTCCGGTAACTCCTTGAATCTCGGTTCCACATATTCGCCGCGTGGTGCAGATAACGATCAGCGACAGTCTCAACCAATTTGTCTTCTGCCCTTTCAGGGTAGACGTCTTGATATGGATGTGTCCCAGGCTTAAAACCCCGCGGGCTCAGTCATGTCATCCCTTCGGGACAAGCTCGACAAAATTGTTAAGTTATATTGAAGATTTGCCGCTCGGCGACGGACCCAGGGTTGCTGCTTACCTGCCACCTGAATTCAGACCCGGCGTTGCCGACGCCGTCGGCAGCATAATGCCAGCCGTCTCCGGAGTTTCGATCTTGCCAACCGCATTTCTCACTGGACGTGTGCTCAGATACTTTGTCGGTGTCCAGAGATCGGACGAGATCCCGCCCATGCGGATTTGAGAAAGGCCGTCAGCTGCGTCGGTCGCGACGACAAACACAATCTTGCCTGGTCTAAGGTAGTAGGCATACCGGACCTCTTCGGACACCGATTTATTTTCGCGCCGCGAACGCTCATTCTTGGCGTCGTCTTTGTTGCGATAGGCATGCAGACCACTAACTGACGACCAGCGGTAACCTTGGGCAACCCAATCCTTATAGTCGGCCGCGAAGGCGGTCGGCAGCAGAATCCCTACGATTATCAATATGGTCAAAGAGAAAACCGAAATTTTCATTGATTCATGAACCCTCAGTTTTTTCCGACGTTACTGGGGGAGGCGTGCGATCGATGACCGGTAGTTTGGTCGGTTGGTCCGGCAGTGCAGGCTGAGGAAGACGCACCATCAGCCAAGTCTGAGTAAAACTGTTATCAAAGTGGAGCACTACCGGCGTAACATCTTTGGTCAAGTTGAAGACCCCGGTCTCCATCACGGTTTTACCATTCTCCCCTAACCGCCAGGCCAATAGCTGACTTTCCTT
>JAFAZK010000107.1 GCA_019239825.1 Verrucomicrobiota bacterium
CACTTGGCCAGGGCCGGCCAATCCCGCGGTTCCCGCTGCCACGATCAACGGCCGATCAGAGCCGGCGAGAACCGCTCCCAGCGCTTCGATTGCTCGTTGGTCGATTGCGCAGTTCTCTTGGAATTTTGAGAAGTCGTGGATAAAGGCGAGATAATCACCGCATCCGACCCGGCTGCTCCCCTGCGCAAACTTTCCAGGTCCGCGAGCGAACCGGGGTGCGCCTCCGCACCGGCTGCACGTAAAGCGTTTGCCCCAGACTCCGATCGGGTGAGCCCGAGAACCTGATGTCCCGCTCCAAGCAATTCTCTCACCACTGCAGAGCCGATAAACCCGGTAGCACCGGTCACAAATACACGCATAAAAAACCTCCAAGTTGATGTTTAACTAATCTTGGCTCCATCTGCTATGCTAGTAAAGTAGTGGCGTTATACTGGTATAATCTCTAACAGGATGAGCATTGCCGTGGCGAAAGAAAATCTGCTTGGAACCTATCTCCGGGATCGCCGCGCGAAACTGGATCCAAAGGCGCTCGGTTTTCCTATGATGCGCCGGCGGACGCCGGGATTGCGGCGCGAGGAAGTCGCGCAGCGGGCTCATGTAAGCGCAACTTGGTACACTTGGCTCGAGCAAGGGCGAGGTGGCGCACCCTCGCCTGATGTGCTGGACCGCATCGCTCGTGCGCTCATGCTCAGGACTTTCGAGCGTGAGCACCTTTTCCTCATTGCGCTGGGGCATCCCCCCGGAGGTTCGCTATCAGGCGAAGGAAGGCGTCTCTCCGCGTCTCCAGCGCGTTCTTGACGCCCTGGAATCCATCCCCGCCTTCGTCAAATCCGTGACGTGGGACCTTATCGCCTGGAACCGGGCGGCGGCCGCGGTCTTTGGCTACGACACGCTGCCGCCGGGAGACCGGAATATCCTGCGTAAAATCTTCTTTGACCCTAAAGCCCGCGCCAAGCAGCTCGACTGGCAAAGTGTCGCGCGATTTGCGGTCGCCGCGTTTCGCGCGGACACCGCGAGAGCGGGCGCTTCGGCAGAGGTCCAAGCCCTGGTCGAAGAACTTCGGACGTTAAGTCCAGAATTTGAAGCGATCTGGCGGGAAAATGACGTGCATTCCTACGGAGAAGGCACGAAAAAGCTCAGATATCCGGGCGGCGGACTGCTTGAACTGGAATACTCGGCCTTTTCGGTAGATGGGCGTCCCGACCTAAGCCTGGTCATTTACAATCCGGCCACACCGAAAGACGCGGAACGAATTCGAGCGTTGATCCGGTAATGGAGCCGGATCTCGGCGCTAGGGGAAAGGTCACAAATTTCACGGTTGAACCCGCTTCGAAAAAAAACTATTGACGAAGCGCCAGAAGTTTTGATAACGGTTTCAACCGTTAAATCAGCGTTCGTCCGTTATGCGATGGAACGCCGTAATTTCGGAGGATGAGCGCCAACACGAGACCCACTGTTATTGATAATTTAATCGCCGGTGACGCCCAGATGCTCAGCAAGCAATTGCAGCGGCTGCGCGAGAAGATATTTCCCCCAGAAAGCCAAAAAACGCTTCGCCGGTTCAGCAGCGGAGAAACGGCAAAGCTCATTGGGGTTTCCGATTCCTACTTACGCCAGCTCTCGCTAAACAAGCAAGGCCCTGTGCCGGACACAACTCACAGCGGGCGCCGCCAATACACTTTGGAACAAGTAAACGCCCTGCGGCACTACATCGCGAGCGTTAACCCGCCGGATAAGCAGCGCCAGTTTTTGCCGCACCGGGCCGGTCACGAGCATTTGCAGGTGATAGCAGTCACTAACTTCAAGGGCGGGTCGGGGAAAACGACCACCAGCGTCCATTTGGCCCAATATCTCGCCCTGCGGGGTTACCGCGTGCTGGCGATCGATCTCGACCCTCAGGCGAGCCTTTCCAGCTTGGTTGGGTTTCAGCCGGAGTTCGATTTGAAGGCAAACGAGACTCTCTATGGTGCGGTCCGCTACGACAATGACCGCCGGCCGCTTCGCGAAATCATCCGTAAGACCTATTTCGACGGGCTTTCCGTCGTCCCCGCCAACCTGGAACTCCACGAGTTTGAGCACACTACCCCGCGGATCCTCGCGGAGGGGAGGGGGGCCGGAAGGGATCTTTTCTTTGCTCGGATCGAGAGGGCCTTGTCTTCGGTCGAAGAGGACTACGACGTCGTCGTAATTGACTGCCCACCCCAGCTCGGATTTCTGACCCTTTCCGCGCTTTGCGCCGCCACCTCAGTTTTGGTGACGATCCACCCTCAGATGCTCGACGTCGCCAGCATGAGCCAATTTCTTTTGATGACCTCGGACCTGCTCTCTGTAGTCCGCGAAGCCGGCGGCGATCTTAGCTTCGACTTTTTTCGGTATGTCATTACCCGGCACGAAACCAACGACGGACCACAGGCCCAGATCATCGGATTTTTGCGTTCCCTTTTCGGTGACCGGGTCCTCACCAACGTGGCGCTCAAGTCCACCGCGATCTCCGATGCCGGCTTGAGTAAGCAGACCATTTATGAAGTCGAGCGCGAGGGATTCTCGCGTAGTACTTACCAGAGAGCCATCGAATCGCTCGACGCCGTGAACGGGGAAATCGAATCCCTCATTAGAAAAGCCTGGAGGAGAGAGTGAATCGAAAAGCAACGTTGCGCACGCTTTTGAGCGCCCAACCCGAGACGGAAACCGGCGAAGCAAATCCTGACTTGGCGGACAGTGCGGAGCAACAGCACACCGGATCAGGCGCCGTTAAAGCGATGGGTGACACCTTGCGAAAACTCACGGCCGATGCCGAAATCGGCAGGGTGCTGAAAGATCAGCTGACCGAAGGCGCCCGTGTGCTCGAAATCGAACCGCGACTGATCGAGCGGTCTTTTATCAGCGACCGGCTTTCGGATTCCGACGATCCGGACTTCAATGCGCTGATCGAAAGCGTCAGAGCTAACGGACAGCTTGTCCCGATCTTGGTCCGCCCGCATCCCGAGAAAGAGGGCTTTTTCCAAGTCGCTTACGGCCACCGCCGCCTGCACGCCGCCGAATTGCTGCAAATCAAAGTCAAGGCGGTCGTCCGGTATTTGAGTGACATCGAGATGGTGGTTGCTCAAGGAAAGGAGAACTCCGAGCGCCGCGATCTCAGCTTTATCGAGCGGGCGGTCTTCGCCATCCACCTCGAGGAGCGGGGTTTCGAGCGCACCGTGGTGATGTCCGCTTTGTCCATTGATAAAGCGGAGACAGCGAAATTACTTAGCGTCGCTCGCGCGGTGCCGGCGGAGGTCATCCTTGCGATCGGCCCGGCGCCTCGGATCGGCCGGCCTCGCTGGGTTGCTTTGGCTCGGTTGATCGCTCAGCCCGGGAACGAGAAAAAACTTGCGGGAATCCTCGCCTCCGATGCCTTCAAATCCCTTTCCAGCGATCGGCGATTCGAGGCATTGTTCTCGTCGTTGTCGAACCCGACAAAGACGGTGGTTTCGAACGAACACTGGTCTAACCCGGCCGGCCGGCGTGTGGTGACCATTCAACGGCGGCCGACACGCACGACCTTTATTTTCAATGAAAGCTTGGAGCCGGCATTCGGTGAGTACGTGGTCGAGAACCTTGGTAGTCTCTATAACCAATTCAAGAGCAGGGGAGGGGAGGGTGAGAACGGTGAAAGGTGAGAAGTGATTGGTGATTGGTATCCAGGGGACGCGAGGAAGCACGGGCTCGATAAGTTACTTTCCGAAGAGGCCCGATGACGATAGGTTAAGGCTTGGTATGAGTCTCAACGAAATCCTCGAACAATTACCCAAACTGACCGAGGACGAGAAGCGGCAACTGCGGAATGTACTCAATCAGGAGCTGCCGGGAGAAGAGGAAGAAAGCCAGGAATTCCTCGCGGAGCTCGACCAGCGCGTTTGCGCTTTGGACCAGGGCGCCCCGACTTATTCGGTAGATGAGGCCCGCCAAACGGTGAGGGATATGGTCGCTCGTGCTCGCCGGTAGTTGTCGGCATGTACGCGGTCATCATTCTTGAGCAAGCGCTCGAGGACCTCAAAGATATTGTTGGCTACATCGGTAGCTGGCTGGCCGCGACCGGACGGGCGCCCGAGGAGCGCGCACTTCATTTGTCATCGGGCATTCATTGACGCGAGCGGGTTGGCTCCAGAAGTTGTCTCCGCATTTGGACATCAGCAAGGATTTGACGCTCTCGTCGATAGCAGCTTTTTCATCCGAGCTAGCTGTAACTAACGTTTTGAAGTCGACAATAATTGCGTCAGAGTCATTCGCTCTCACCGACAAAATAGCAGTCGACTGCAACGGCGTTTGTTCTGATCCGATATTAGCTCGATCTTCCCGAGACATTCCGGTGAACACATTGGGAGGGCCAATGCAAGAGACACCAGATCAAGGTGCCGGAAATGGATCGATTCACCTTTGCAAATCTGCGCAGAATTCGCGCCAGAACGCTGGGAGGTTATTTGGACGATGTAGGTGGTTATCGTATAGAACCTGACAGGACCAGAAGTGACCTTATTGGCTGTATCGCATCAATCGTCGCGGGCTTGGCCTTTCTGACTCACCTCTTATTTCCGACGTCGGGAGCTCGGGTCTACCTCATATTATTCGTCGATCCCATCGCCCGCATGATTGGCTATTGGGCCATCTACCAACGTCTTGCGGGTGCAAAGCCGAGGTGGGCTGAGCTTGGCTTTTACCCGCTGATTCTGGGCACGGTTCTTCTCATCGGACAAGATGCTTTGCGAGAGTCTGCAAGGATCAACCTCCAGACACTGAGCGATTCTCCAACAAACAGTCTGGCTGTCTTGCTACAGCTGCTCGTGATTTTGACACTCCCGTTTGGGCTGGCGATTTACGCTTGGCTTATCACGACGACTCCGCCCTTTCGAAGATGGCTGGGCTTCATGATAATTCCCCAAGTGGTTCTTGTGTTCATCACTCTCGGCCCTTTTGCGCATCCTAGTCTTGGCGATCGTTTATCGCGGCTACTCATTATTTACGCGATGATTCTATCGTTCGCGAAAGCGATCTGGATGTATTCGCCTGTGCGCCGCCCGAAGGTGCGCTGATATGGCAGCCAAAAAGACAGAATCATTAACCGAACGAAACGCCGCTGTTGAACGCCTTCGTGAGTTCGTTCGATTCGGCTGTGTGGGCGATGGAGATTGTGAGAGAGCTCCTTGAGGCCCGCATTCAAGGCAAATGAAGTTGCCAGGGACGAGCCTGCTTCGCCAGGACGACACTCACCGGTTGATCGACGCTCGGGTAAACGACAGTACTCAGAGGGAACCTGCTTGGCTTGTTTTCGCCCCGCTCTGGTAGGTCACGTCCGCACAGGAACCCACCATCAATTCACTTGGACCGGTCAACCTCAACCGGCGATTACTGACGAGGAAGGCCTTGAATAATACCATCTATCTGGTATGGGTACCCTATGAGCGGCAATGACAAAGGGGCGTGGTCAACTCTGCCTAATCTCTTGGCAGAAAAGAATCTCACAGTTGCCGATCTGCACCAAATCTTACAGAAGCGGGGCT
>JAFAZK010000114.1 GCA_019239825.1 Verrucomicrobiota bacterium
GTTCCTGAAGAAAATCTCTTCGCACAGAACCACGGTACCCAGCAGGCAAATGTCTCTGGCGCACAGTCTGCGCGTTAGGGAAAAGCATTACTACCTCAGCCTGAAGGAGATAAGGGGGATATAGTAAAACATTCTTTTTTATTGTAATTTGGATCCGGGTTAGTCATCCTTTTCCGCGTCATTCGGATATGGAAACTCACTCCTTCGCATTACTAGAATCGTGTATTCTCGGATCCGCATCCAGTGCAGGGGTATCACGGATCAGAGAGTTGCGGATTAAATCAAGAACCTTGTCCCGGCGTCCGGTGTTATTAGGATTCGTCGCAGCACTGTTTTTCAGTGTAGTTGCCGCTGAAAACGACGCCTTAGCGACTAGCGCGCAGTCCACCACGGGCGGCGCCTACTACGGTGCAACCGATGTCTTGGTTAACCCCAATGAGCACCTTTCCTGCCCAACGACCCTGCAGTTCGATCCAAAAACAAACAGCGCGACTGTCACTGTCAATTATCGAGGTACCGATATGACCACCAAGATCAACGGCACATTTCGAGACGGTGTTTTTCACGGGCGCAGCGAAGGCCGATTCTTCGGATTGGTCTATGTCCAGGCAATGAACTACACGCTCAAGTTTGATCATCGATCGGGGACGGTGAAAGCCACTTCTTGGTTGGTTAACCCAACGCCCGGCACTAACAACAAGCCGCAAACCGATGTTTACAGAAGGACTCTTCCCCGGTCCCATGCAAGCGATGAACGCGAAGGGGAAAATGCTACCGGTTACTACGACAATTCCTCCGGCGACTCAAATCGATCCGGTAAGAACAAACAGACATCACACCTGAAAGATAACATTGTGGAAGCTAAGGACACGGGCGAGCGGACGAAACTCGTAAAATCTGATTCGAAAGCCAAGGCTACACCCGCTAGCACTCACAAAAAGTGAGTCCGCGGTTTCGATCGCCATTAGCTACAAGCCGTTATTCCTAAGGAAGGATCAAGAGCGGCCGCAACGCCATGCCGAAAGGCAACATTTCTACGACCATGCCCAATGGGCAGACCCCAAAGAACTGGAATGGAAAGCGGTTCCACCATCTCCAGGACCGCTTCTTTCAAGTAGTCCGGGCTCTCATCGTTTCGGCCGCATCCCTTTAACTCGCCAAAGCCGATGCCGACAGCTCCGCTAAGACAGTTACTTTCGATAAGTTGCCAAAGGCATCGCTCGATTTTGTAGGTTGGCTCGTTCACGTCCTCTAGGACAACAATCGCGCCGTCCGCTTTCATCGCGTGTCTGGTACCAGCCAAACTAGCGATCACCGTCAGGTTCCCGCCAATCAAATTGCCGCGTACAACCTCGGCGGGTCCACAGAGTACCTGCCCCGTTAGCGGGGTATCTCTGCCTTCACACAGTAAGGATCGAAGTGTGTCCCAGCTAAACTCATCTGCCGATTCGTCATCAGCTCCCAAGGTGACTAAGCCCGGTCCATGTACCGAGACAATCCCGGAATTGAACAGCGAAATATGCAGGGCGGTGGTATCCGAAAAACCGATGACCGGTCGGCCGTCGAGCGAATCCCACGGAATACCGGAAAGTAGTTGTCCAGTTCCGGAGCCGCCTCTGGCACACCAGACCGCGTCGATTCCCGGTTCCTTGAGGGCCCAGATCAAATCGCGGAGTCGCGCCTCGCGAGACCCAGCGTAATAGCGATGCTTATCGTACACGTGCGGTCCGAGGACATACTCCCAGCCACAATCCCGCAGACGAGACAGAGGAACGTTCAGCTTTTCTGAACGGACGCGGCTACCTGGCGCGACAACGGCGATCCTAGCTCCTGTTTTAAGCATCTAGACTGTTTGAAGAATTTCGAAACTGTTCTCGCAAACGCCGGAAACGGCTCTCGTAGATCCAGTCATATAGGTGCATTTTTTCCGGAAACAGTTGCATGGCCTGTGTCCTTAGGTGCAGCCTCTCAACGTCGATTTCCCGATCCGAACATGGCGTAGCCACGATCAGGAAACAGAGGCGGTCGACGTGCTGCTGAAAACAGCTATAAGCGACCTCGTCAGGTAACATGGTCGAATGAAAACCAACCGACGCTTGCGCACAAGGCGGCAATTCTTATCCTGCCAATGATCCAGCATGGAATCAGCATCACGGCCGACCTTGTCCGGTCGCAGTGTGCTATTCCGCGGGGCCCAAGGGCAGTTCGGATGCCTTTGTCGAAAAGAGATAAAGGATCTTTTACCGTTATTCTCTGCCCCTGCGAATAGTGATGATTGCAGGATTTCTTACGGTCCGGTACATGGACGCACCATAGCAAATCGCTGCGCTTCCCTTGCGGGCGTAGCGGACTTCTGGGTGACCGTCACAGACCGCTTCATTCTCAGTACATTTCTCGTGAAGGTCCGCACTCCATCTCTCCATGTAGGAACAGTTCGCCGTCTTTGAACTCCCGGGTATTTCGACATAAAGATTGTCGGTGACCGTTAGAAATGCCGCTTCTCCGGGAAGGGGAATTGGTGTCGCCCAGTTCGGCGACAATTTGACGAGCTTCTGCTTATTGAAATCGAAAGCCACGATCGTATCTCCGTCCGTACTATTAAGGTGCGAGCTAAAAAATATCAGGCGTAGTGGCCCTTCGAACAGAAATTCTCGATCTTTGCCAACCGGAACTTGCAGAGGATCAAAAGACGGAAATCCCGGGAGCTTACCAATCTCGCGCTCCTGCCCTGACTTGGAATCGCGGAACCACATGACCCAATCCAATGGATCTTTCTCGTCTTTACCTTTACGCCAGAAGATTTCGCCGGCTCCGTCCGGAGCGTCGATTTGCGCGGGTGGCTTATCCTCCGCGTTACTGCTCGCATCGAGGGCTGTCTCGGTCGAATGCTGCGTTTGTTGGATCTCGGGTGAGGGAGAAGGGATAGGAGATCCTTCGGCTGATGGCGCCGGGGATGGTGTCCCGGATTCTCCCTCTTGTTCATCCGGGGTCGTGAAATAAGGCGAATCCTTGGCGGACTCATACCACTCAGGCGCGCTATCAAGTCTCTTCAAATTTGTCCTGTGCGGTTCGATACCCCAAAACTCACGTGCCTCATTTGCTTTCTCGCGCGTGAACACAATGGTCTCACCATCGGGCGAGAAGATCGGATCGACATCTTGGCCAGAATTGTCGTCTGTCAATTGCCGCAGTAACTTCCCGTCCTCGCGGTACAGGTAAAGATGTGAATGACTTGTGCCTGCTGCTTGTAGGTAGCGGATCGCAACGACAATCTCGGAATCGCCCAACGCGACAGGTACGAACATCGTCGCTGAACATGCGACAATTAAGCTGCTAAACAGGTTGAGTTTGAGTCGCATAGTCACCGCAAACGTTTAAGGGCGCCCCACCCAGCCACTCAGATCGCCAGGTTAGTTAACAACGGTTACCCGACTTCCAGGTTGTACCGAGAGCCGTTCTTGGCGTCGAGTGTTAATCGTCAAATAAGCAAGGGAGGGCCAGAGAAAGGTGATAATTACAATTTCGCGACAACCCATTTCCGGTCGATGAAGACACCTACTAACAGACAACGACCGGGACTCAGCAAGAAGAGCACTATTTAACATCCGGAGTTGCCCTCCCTTACAGGTTGAGAGTATCCAGAATTGCGGTGATGTTGGGTCGATTGCAGCTCGCGTAGTAAGAATCGAAACCCCGATTTAAAAGGATCTAGTTATGCCGAACCCATTCGTACATGTTGAGCTTGAAACCACCGACCTTGAGAAAGCCAAGGTTTTCTATACTAAGTTGTTCGATTGGAAACTCGAGCCGTTTCCGATGCCTGAGGGAGAATACACCATGATTCACGTCGGCGAAGGAACGGGTGGCGGAATGATGAAGCATCCAATGCCCGGCGTGCCCTCCATGTGGTTAGCATACGTGCTGGTCGACGATATCGAATCTGCCACAGAAAAGGCGAAATCGCTCGGTGCGACTATCTGCAAAGAGGTGACAGAAGTCCCCAATGCAGGTTGGTTAAGCATCATCCAAGACCCAACCGGGGCCGTGCTCGGACTCTGGAAACCTAAATCCGCCTAGCAGCACGGCTCACAGCGCAGCCGCGAAAACCGGCGGCCTAAAAGAGTGCTTTTTAGAAGCCGATTCCGGCGAGATCGACATGCTTGACCGGAAACGGCCAGCAGTTCGTTTGCTCCGCGGTTAGCTTTGCTTCGATGAGCACTCTCGATTTTTGTGCCCTCGGTTCGCACACGGCTGGATCTATCCGTATGCCCAGCAGCTGCTGTGGGTTGACGGGCATCAAACCGACCTGGGGCAGAGTCAGCCGCCTCGGCGTATTTGCACGCCAGACAAAAAAAGTCGCAGGTTGCTGAGAGCCTTCAAGAACGAGATCGATTTGTCGATGGCCTTTCTGAGATGTTCCAAGAGATCGACCTGTTGCTTACTCCAACGTTGGCGTTTCCCGTTCCTCGTTTGGATTCAATTGAATTCAAACGCATGACGATTACTCACGAGGACGCCTGCAGTGGTCCCGAGGACCTCTATTCAGGCACCCTCCGATTTACTTCGCTGTCCTGCGCGATACTCTTGAAAATTTGACGCCGCTCACCCGTCGGTCTTTATCGTGTATGGATGAAAGGGATGTCATTACTAACCTGTGTAGGACTGTTGGCAGCGTGCTCGTCCGAAAGCGGTCCGTACCGGACGCTTTCGGGAGATTATGATAAAGGCGCCCCGGTAGTAAAAGAGGGCAGTGGTTTCGAAGTTTTCTATTCACCGCCTCCCCGGCCGTATCAGACGGTCGGGTTTGTCTCGCTCACCGGCGGGAGCGACTTATTGCCCGAGTTGAGTCGTCTCGCCGCGGGGCGCGGCGCCAATGCCGCCGTGATTACCTCGCAGCAAAATGAACATGTTGGACAAAACACCTCCACGTTCACATTAGGGTTTGGCACGCCGTTCATTGCATTACCCACGTATTCTAACAGTCAAAGCCGTGACGTATATGTTCAGAAAATGAGCGCAACGCTCCTTAAACTGAAGTGAATGGTCAAACGGCGTGCCCAATCCCGTTACGGCTGCGCCGTTAGCAGCTTGAGATCGATCGAATCGGCCATCGCTTTATAGCCGTCATCCTGCGGATGCAGATGATCGCCAGAGTCGTATTTTGCCAGGATATGCGTGGGCCGATTCGGGTCACGAGTGGAGGCGTCGAAGTCGATTACACCGTCAAAAGCGCCGCCAGTGCGGATCCAATCATTGACCGCTTCGCGTATCTTTTCCTTGTCCGCGTTGTAATACCCCTCGATGGGGTTGCCTTTGAAGGTGTCCTCAAACGGAGTCAACGTGGCGCCGATAATCCGCATACCGTGCAGATGTGCCCGGGCAATGAGTTGCTTGTACCCCTCGATGATGTCGTTTGCGGATGGCTCGGTTTCGCGTGGCGCCAGAATACAGCCGGGCCAGCCGATATCGTTAATTCCCATCATCAGAATCACGGTATCGGCATGCGGACGACTTAGCACGTCACGATCGAATCGCGCCAGTGCATTCACCCCCATACGATCAGTCAAAACTCTTGCGCCAGAGATTCCCTCATTGAGTACCGCAGTCGGAGCGCCGCCGGCCTGAGCTAAGCGCCGGGCCAGAAAATCCGGCCACCGGTGGTTCGCGTCAGGGGTGGAATTTGCCCCATCGGTTATTGAATCACCGAAGGTCACAATCGCCCGAGCGTGTGCTGGTGCGTCGACCAGGATCCCACTGAGAAACAACCGAGACTTAATCGTCGAATCTGTCTTCATCTCGGTGTCGCCCGCAAAATTTCCTTCAGGAGAAATGTATGCTGTCTGCACTCCCTCCCAATGGAATGTCGTTAGCGGCGTAATCTCTGGAAAGAATAAGCTTACCGCCACCTCGCTTAACGGTTCTACTTTCAATTCCACCGGGTCGCTTATTACTGGCGCGCCCGGCGGGATTGTGACTGACGGTTGCCCACCGAAGGTGACCGGTCGGTCCGAGCCAGCCACAATTGCACCGCCCTGCCCGGCAACCGCGACGTGCGCCGCGCCGATCACCAAAGGTTCCGATCCGTATTCATTGGAAAGCACGATGCGTACGCGCGTGCCGCCAAGAGTGATTGTCGCGATCTGACGTACCGTCTGGTACCGCAGGGATCGAGGAATATTGAGGGGGGCAAAGAAATCAGCGGTCCAGATCGGCTGTGGACTCGCTGTCCAAGTTTCGATCCAGTCACCGTTGTCCCCGTTCTGCGCGTTGCCGGCGCGTGTACCTAGGGCTGCGGCGAGTGTAAGGACCGTTGAGGCGACCAGAAAACAGATTCGGCGAGTCGCATAGATTTGTTTGCGCCAAGAACGCACACAATAGCTACGCTGGTCTTTTCGTTGAATAAACTTCCCCAGGTTTGGTTCCGGGGAGTAGCGAAGATGTGCCCGTTCGCAAGAAGGACCCCTATCAATCATTGATCGAACGTCCATAGCCTTGCAATCAGCCTTAAATTCAACCCAGGTCAACTCGGGCGTTTAGCGACCGAAAACAAGCGTGCGGCTGCAACAACTCTAACCGAGCTTCATGGTTCATCCGCAAGCGGCGCGGAAGGAGCGGTTTCTTTCTCTTGGCCATCGGGTCATCTTTTGCCTGCTGCTGGCCGGGTTGCAACAAACCAATTCTCAATTGGGCAGGGCTAACGCATCAAAAGGAGTTCTCGACCAGAAACCTATTGCATTAGTTGGATCGCATAGGGTGGTCTACGGAAATAGCCCTAAATGGAACTTTTTATTTCGGTAGTTCATGGCTAGTTGGTGACAATAGAAGCGGGAGAGTATGCCGAAGTTTTTATGCACTACTTGCGGACTCCAATATTCCGAGAACGCCATCGTTCCCTCGCGATGTGTTATCTGCGATGACCCTAGGCAGTTCGTCCCGAAAACGGGCCAAGGATGGACGACGGCCGAGAAATTAGGTGTCGATCACTTCAATGCGTTCCGAAAAATCGCGCCAGATCTGTTCGCCTTCTCAACCGTACCGCGGTTCGGGATTGGACAACGCGCCTTTCTGATAATCACTTCTTCCGGTAATGTGCTCTGGGATTGCGTGAGCTTTTTGGACAGTGCCACTATCGAAATCATTCGGTTGTTAGGTGGACTCAAGGCTATCGCTATCTCACATCCTCATTTTTACAGCGCGATCGCGACCTGGGGACAAACCTTTGGGTGCCCAGTCTTTCTTCACGAGGCAGACAAAGAGTGGGTGGTCGATCCTGACCCTTGCATTTCGTTTTGGACGGGAGAAACGAAGGAGATCGTACCTGGAATCACAATTCACCGGCTGGGTGGCCATTTCCCCGGTAGCACCGTCCTACATTGGATTGCTCGCCGGGCCCTGTTTCCCGGAGATACCATCCTGGTCACTTTCGATCGCGAACACGTCTCATTCATGTGGTCGTATCCGAACAATGTCCCGCTGCCGGCAGCCGATGTGGAACGGATCGAGAGCCGTCTGAAAAAAGTCGAATTTGATTCGATTTATTCGCCCTTTTGGGAGCGGGGAGAGATTGAGCGAAACGCGAAAGAAGCGGTGGAACAATCGGTAATACGGCAGCTCAAGGGACCGGAGCGGTAAGGTGAAACCGGGCCAAGCAGAATGTTGAAAAAAGCCAAGCCGTCGGTGGGCCGCCGAGCGGAGCTGGACTAGCTCCGTAGGAGCAAAATCTTTATAGCTACGGCAGTCTCTACGCGAGCAGCTCCGCTAGGAGCGGCATATGACGCCGTTTCCCAGGGCTAGCCAACGCTCCCAAATCAGATGGCGCTCCTACGGAGCTACCCGGTCTTTTTTGCGTTCGAAACTATAAAGATGTGACTCCTACGGAGCCGTTTTCCAACAGGCTGCTACGACTTCCGCTCAAACGCCAGACGCGCGCTGAAGAAGATAAAGACGCCACCGGTTATTCGATTGAGCACAGTTGAAGTTCTGGGATGGCGCAGCCACCGAGCAAGCGGTTGGGTTACAAAAATCAACGTGGCAAACCAGAGAATGCCTTCGACGTCATGGATCAGTGCGAGCAAAACGCTAAACCCAATTACGTTTACGTGACTGGGGATGAACTGTGGTAGGAACGTGACGTAGAATACACCGACCTTCGGGTTTAGGAGATTGGTTAGCAGACCGCGAATGAACCAGCGCAAACTGCCAAGCGACGATGGCGTTTCGCCGGTCGAATCTAGCAAGACTGGTTTCTCGCGCTGGAACAGCAATCGAAGACCTAGATAAAACAGATAGATAGCGCCCGCGATTCTCACGATTTGATAAGCGAGATTCGAGACTGCAAACACGGCGCCAAGACCTGCGGAAACGAGAATCCCCCAGGCCAGACAGCCGGTGCAAACGCCTAACCCGGCAAACATGGCGAGTCTTGGGCCTTCAAACGTCGCTGTTCGCAACACCAGCAGCGTATCGATTCCCGGCACAATCGTTAGAAGTCCGGCGGCGCCGGCAAAGGCGAGCAAAGCGGTCCAAATGCTGAGTTCGGGCGTCATGGAGATTCAGTCTGGATAGCAAATAGCAGATAGCAAATCATTTGAACGTCACTGGAAGTTTGCGCGTGATCGGCTTCGGTCTCGAGAGTAATCAGTAACCAGTGAGCCAGTAATCAGTGAGCCAGTAATCAGTGAGCCAGTAATCAGTGTCTGGTGTCAGAGTCTTGAGAGGATTGTCGCTGACTTCCATTTTCCAATCTTTGCGTCTTTTGAGATCTTCTGTGAAACTTTTTTGAATCGCTTCTTACCAGTGAGCCCAGAACGCAAAAGAATGCAGTCTGAGACCGGCATGGGTGACCTCTTCGCGGAGGTTTCCCCGGCAGTTGAAACGGAGAAATTGGCTGAGGGAGCCTTTCTCTTTCGAAGGTTCGCCGCGGAAAGCGCCCCTTTGCTGGTGAAGTTGATTTCGCAAATCGCGCAGGTATCGCCATTTCGTCACTTGGTGACGCCGGGCGGGTACCGGATGTCTGTGGCGATGACAAATTGTGGGTTGGCCGGATGGACTTCCGATCGTCAAGGGTATCGCTATGCGAAGATTGATCCCGAGACCGGCGTGGCTTGGCCGCCAATGCCGATCAAATTTAAAAACCTCGCCGAGACAGCTGCGGCGAGAGCCGGTTTTTCGGGCTTTAAACCTGAGTGCTGTCTGATTAATCGCTATGAACCCGGCGCAAAGTTATCTTTGCATCAGGACCGAGACGAGAAGCATTATGAATTCCCCATTGTATCGGTTTCTCTAGGGCTGCCGGCAAAATTCCTTTTTGGCGGTTTGGTGCGATCCGAGCGTCCGCGACGGTTTCGCCTGGAAAACGGCGATGTCGCCGTATGGGGTGGACCATCTAGGCTAGCGTTCCATGGAGTTGATACCTTGGGAGATGGTGAACACCCGTTGACCGGGCGCTGCCGGTTGAACCTGACTTTTCGAAAGGCGCTGTAGCGGAGACTCGCCTTAGGCTCGCTCCGCATAGCCGATAGCCAATAGCCAATAGCCGATATGCGAAACGAAGCCCACGCCACGAAACGGGTCAAAACCGGCGCGATTACGCCAAAGACCAAGCAAGCCATGGCGCGCCGAGTTTTTCGCCCTACCGGCCGTCTCGGCTATTGGCTATCGGCTATCGGCTATTGCGGAGCGAGCTTCAGGCGAGTCTCCGCTGGTAAACCAAGGTGGAATAGCCGGTTTGTTGGAGTCCTGTCATCGTGATTGCCATGAAGACGGCAGTACTTGACAGCGGTTTTGCTGGTCCGACCCGGCAAACCTTCCCCCTTGTTCTTGAGCCGGCACGCAAAGCACCCCGGAAACCGAAGCGTGTTGTCGTTCCGTTCTCTGTTTCGAAGCCGAGATTGGAGGTTCCGGATGCACGAATTCAGATACCAAAGCTAGTCGTCTGGGAAAGGCTCGAATTCGGATTGGTGATTGTGCTACTAGCGTCGGCGGCTACTCTGGTTGCCTTGGCGGTGACTGCAGCGGCCAATCTGTGAACCTGCAAATGAAGCGGCGGGCAGACCCAAACTGTGCCAACATAGCGCTAGGCAAACCCCGATGATGCCCGTCCGGATATCTTTGTCGCTGATTAGGCGATGCCAGATTTTAGTTGGCGCCTTTTTGCTGCTGAGTCACTCGGCGGCGCTCGGACTGGATGA
>JAFAZK010000212.1 GCA_019239825.1 Verrucomicrobiota bacterium
GAACTCCTGAACTCCTGAACTCCTGAACTCCTGAACTCCTGAACTCCTGAACTCCTGAACTCCTGAACTCCTGAACTCCTGAACTGCCGCTCCCATGACCATCATTCTCGGGATCACCGCCTCAATCGCTGCTTACAAAGCCGCCGATCTCGCTAGCCAACTTCGCAAGGCGGGATGCGATGTGCATGCCGTTCTGACACAAGGAGCAACGAAGTTCATTACTCCGCTCACACTTCAGACTCTTTCCCGTAATCCTGTAACCACCGACATCTTTGATGAGAAGGCCGGCTGGCAACCAGGTCACATCGAGTTAGCCGATCGCGCCGATTTGTTGCTAATCGCTCCGGCATCCGCAGATATCCTGGCTAAACTAGCTCACGGATTTGCTGACGAAGCCCTCACCGCCATTGCCTTAGCCACGAAAGCTCCGTTACTGCTGGCGCCGGCCATGAACGGAAAGATGTGGTTACATCCCGCCACTCAAAATAACGTGACACTGTTGCGCAGTCGCGGCGCGGAATTTATCGGGCCTGAAGAAGGAATGCTAGCGTGCGGCTACGAAGGCATAGGCCGCCTCTGGCCCATCCAAGAAATCGTCGATAAAGCGCTGGCCATGCTCAAGCGATAGGGCCAATTGAGGGACTCAGTGGGCTGAGTAGACATAGTCGACATCTACCTGCCACTCCGTCGTTGACCGTCCACCCAGTCCACTCCGTCCACTACTGCGCTATTTCCACTGCTCGTTAAGTCTCGCTTCCTCTGCCGCTCGCTCCTGTTCCATGCGCGCCTTCTTAACGCGCCATTGCGCTAAGCGGTACTTCCATTGTTCCCTAACTGAACCTGAAGAATTCTTGATCTGATACTCGATGCTCTGTTTCTCCAGATTCAAAGCCTTTTCTTTCGCTTTCAGTTGCGAATCCAAAACTTGAAACGCTTCCTTTTTGCTTTTCGCTGGCTCCGGCCTGGACGAAGCCGGCGGAGTAGCTGCTACTGTCGCGCTCAATCTCTTGGTTGCTGCCGCTGAACGAGTCAATGTGCGAACAGGCTTCGGTTCTTCTTGGTACGGAGTGGGCGATGGATTTGCTTTCACGTTAGCCGGCGGAATCGCCGGTCCCTCTTCCGAACCGCTCGCAGAATTTTCCGGTGTTGGCGACGGCATAGATGAGCTCGCTGTGGTCCGGTTAGACTCCGGAACAGGCATAGAGGCCGGCGGCGGAGTAGGAGTTGGCTGGGCCACTAGTTGAACCGGGCGCGGCGTAGTTACCGGTGTCGCCGAAGTAAGGCTCGCGCTACCTGCTGGCGTCGGTGTCGGCGATGCGCTTGCATTCGATACCGCAGCTACTTCGCCAAGCATTGGTCCGAAGTTGATCTCCACATTGACCTGTTGGCCTTCTAGCAAATCGACTCTTCTCGTCTTATCGGGCGCACTGGGCGCGCTTAAAAGGAGCTTATGATTGCCGGGCGGGAGAAAAAGTTGCGCTGGCGGGTGTCCATAATCGACGCCATCCACGATGAGCACCGAGTCGGTACGATCACTACCGACCAGCAAAATGCCGTAGGTGTGCTTGAAGTGAAATGAAACCACCCTTTGCGCGTCGGGAACCAGAGTCTGCACAACGGAAACGAGCGTGCCAAAACGAGAAGTCACTACTATCGGTCCCAGCGGTAGGTTAGCGGTGAGCGGCGCCGTACCCAGCTTCGATCCCCCAACGTAGATTGTCGCCCCGGCAGGATCACTGGTTAGTTCGACACTGCCGCCTTTGAACTCACGGTTGACCTCGACCGGATTACCGGAGTTAACGTCCGTCGTTTGCGCGTATGCAGGCCAGCCCGGCTCAATCAGCTTAACGTCGTATTTCCCCAACGGCAGGTTCTCGATCGTGTCCGGCGTAACGCCGGCAATCGTCTTCTTGTCCGGGCCAACCACTGAATAAGAAACGCCCGCTGGATCAGTGATCAATCTGAGCTTCCCTAATTGTTTTAAGAGCGAACGAACCCCTAAATCAACGAAGGCGCCTGTCCGGACGGTGAGTTCGATCGGGCAAGGCTGGTATCCGGGAGCGCTTATTTCAATAACCTGGTCCCCTGATGGTAAGACACACTGCTTTAAAGGAGTGTGACCAAGATCGCGGCCTTTCCAATGCACGACTGCACCGATCGGCGCCGATGACACAGAAAAAGAACCAGTTGCGGATGGCGGCTGCCAGAACAGCAAAACCCACTGCCAGAATTCATATCCGCAAAACCCCAGACCAAGAATGGCGAGAATACCAAATAAGAACGTCCATTTCTTCCGCGCAGGCGCTGTCCGTCCGTTTTTCACGCACCCATCCTCTCCAATAGATCGTTTAGCAGGTTTCTTCGAAACCTTCCTAAACAAACAAAATAGGAGGAGATTTTCAATCTCCTCCTATTCACACGTGATGTAAGAGTATGGTTACTACTTCTTAGCGGTCTTCTTGGCAGGCGCCTTCTTCGCGACCTTCTTCGCTGGAGCCTTTTTCGGAGCCGCTTTTTTTGCCGGAGCTTTCTTTGCTGGCATGAGTTATCCCCCCTTTCATTCCGCAGTTGCGGAGGATAAGAAATTCACAACTCGCTTGACTAACGAACATTCGATCAACCGTCAATCAGAAATTAACAGATGAAGCAGATTTTTGCGCGCAAAATTTGAGCAAAACATGCGAATAACGAAACCGATTTGCGCTTTCGGACTCACATTGCAAGAACATGAGTGGCCCGCGAACCAGCTCCAACACTTGATTCGCAAGCCATCGCCTCGCGCAAATCGACCTAGCCGGAATCGTTGACGATTCCGGCTGAGGAAAAACATGCAATCCCTTCTTCTTCGCATCAGAATATTGAACTTTCTTATCACACACGATGAACACCTATCTTCGCGCTGCTATCGATGCGGCTAAGGCTGCCGGATCCTTGATCCGAGAAAACTTCATGCAACCGCTTCACGTCAACGTTGCCGAAGCGCACGATTTGAAGTTGGAGCTCGATGTGCGGGCCCAAGAAGTGATCACTGAGTTGTTGTTACGCGAATTCCCTAACACCAGCGTGCTTGGCGAGGAAGGATCGGCCGAGACAGCCAACGCGGAAGGAGATTGGATTGTCGATCCCATCGATGGGACCGTGAACTACTTCTACAGTATTCCGCATTTCTGCGTCTCGATTGCATTTCGCCGCGCACAACAGATCGAGGTCGGAGTGATCTACGATCCGATCAAGAATGAACTCTGGCACGCGGTTCGCGGAGAACCGGCTTTTTTGAACGATGAATTAATTCAAGTCAGCAAACGCATCTCAGTCGGCGAATCGATCGTCTCAGTCGGCTTCTCCAAAACGCCGGCTGCCATCGATCTCGGTCTCAAGACCTTCAGCTCCTTAGTCAGTAAAGCGCGCAAATGCCGGATGATGGGCAGCGCCGCTTTGGATCTCGCTTACGTCGCTAGCGGACGCTTCGACGCTTATATAGAACAAAGCGTCAACCTCTGGGACATTGCCGCCGGTTGGTTGTTGGTCGAATCTGCCGGCGGCCAGGTCAACGTCAAAACCAGTCCACTCGACGAAAAGAAAATTGCGGTGGTGGCGTGGAACGGGAACATTGATCTTAAAGAACTCGAAAGCTCTATTCCAAAGACAACCTAATTATGGTCCGCAGCGGTATTGGTTACGATATTCACCGATTGGTAGAAGGCCGAAAGCTCGTTTTAGGCGGGGTCGCCATCGCTCACAGTCGCGGTTTAGATGGGCATTCTGATGCCGATGTCTTGACACATGCGATCGCGGACGCGTTACTCGGCGCTGCCGGGGATAGAGACATCGGCCATCATTTTCCAAATTCAGATGAGTCGATCAAAGGGATAGATAGCCAGGAAATACTGCGCCGGGTTCAAGCGATTTTGACCGGAAAGAGCTTTGCCATCGTCAACATCGATTCCTCGCTCATTGCTGAAGAGCCCAAGATCGGCCCGCATATTTCTGCGATGCGCGAATGCCTCTCGCAAACTCTGAACATTCCGCCCGACTGCATTGGGATCAAAGCGACCACTAACGAAGGTCTAGGCTTTATCGGACGTGGCGAAGGCATCGCCGCCATGGCTATCGCCACCGTAGAAAAGCTAGAACCGCGTTTCCCGGCTGACGCCCCGCGCGCGGTAGTCTGAACGGATAATTTCACCACAAAGACACGAAGGACACAGAGGCGAATAATCCGCAGATTACACAGATTTGGGAGATTTCTTTTTGGGTATACTGATCGGGCAAATAGCCCAAAGAAGTTGTGGCCCCACAACCAGCCGCTTATTTTAGTCACCGGCAAGGCTAGGCCTTGGACGAAATCTGTGTAATCTGCGTAATCTGTGGATTTTTTAGCCTCCGTGCTCTCTGTGGTGAATTTTAAGTCCTTCTCATGATTCGGTTTCTTAACAGCCTTTCGCGAGCAGTGGAACCGTTCCAACCTCTCGATCCTGCAGGAAAAGTGGTAAAGATATATACCTGCGGGCCGACAGTTTATTCGTTTGCCCATATCGGCAACTTCCGCACTTATCTCTTCGAAGACTTGCTGCAGCGGCATCTCGAAGCAAGGGGCTACATCGTTAACCGCGTGATGAATATCACCGATGTTGACGATAAAACGATCCGCAATAGCCGCGCCGCTAATGTTCCGCTGGCCGAGTTCACCGAAAAGTTTACGGCCGCCTTCTTTGAGGACATGCGCACCTTGCGGATTAAAGACGCTAATGTCTATCCCGCTGCCACCGACCCGGAAAACATCGCCGAAATGATCGCGATCATCGATTTCCTGGTAAAAAGGGAGATCGCTTACCAAGCGGAAGATCGGTCCGTCTATTTTCGCATCAACCGGTTCGCTGACTACGGGCATCTTGCCCACCTGGATCTAGACGAACTGCGCCCTTCCGGCCGGATACAAAGCGACGAATACGAGAAGGAAAGCTTAGGCGATTTTGCGCTTTGGAAAGCCTGGGACGCAGCCGATGGGCCGGTTGGCTGGGATAGTCCTTGGGGTCGTGGCCGTCCAGGCTGGCACATCGAGTGCAGCGCCATGGCGACTCGTATCCTTGGTCCTCAGATTGATATCCACTGCGGCGGTGTCGATAACCTGTTTCCTCACCACGAGGCGGAGATCGCTCAGTCGGAGAGTTATACCGGTAAAAAGTTCGTCCGCTTTTGGCTGCATAGCGCTCACCTGCTGGTCGAAGGCCAGAAGATGTCGAAATCTCTCGGCAACTTCTACACAATCCGCGATCTGATCGCTCGTGGTTTTACCGGCCGCGAAATCCGTTACGCGTTACTGCGGGTTAATTACCGGCTTCAACTGAACTTCACCTTTGATGGAATGGTTGAGGCGCGCCAATCCCTGTTGCGTCTCGATGAATGGATTCAGCGGTTGCGCGATCTCGCTGCAGATGCGCCTCCCGACAAGGAATATGCACCCGCGACCTCCGACTCTTTCTTCGCAGCTCTCGACGACGATCTAAACATTTCCGCCGCCTTAGCCGAACTCTTCAAACAAATCAGGACGACTAACCAGTTGATGGACGCGAACGAGCTCCGACCGGGACAAGCCGCTGCTCTTTTGCAATGGTGGGAGAACGTCAACCAAGTGCTCCAGATCCATTCAGATGAAGAAGCCATTCCGAATGAAGTCCAAGAACTGCTGAACCAAAGAGCCGCCGCCAGAGCCTCCAAGGACTGGCAACTAAGTGATTCTCTCCGGCAAAAAATCGCCGGATTGGGTTGGGCCGTGAAGGATACCAAGGACGGCCAAAAAGCGATAAAATTGCATTAGGAATCGGAGAGGAGCCGCATCCCGCTCCCTGCTATCGCTAGTGTTGTTCCTCACGCCGCTCCTTTCGTCCAAATCGCCTGTTAGCCGCGGCTCCCTTTGGACGTATGACAGATTCCTCCACGTTCAACCCCCCATCGCGTGACACCGGTTTCCGGGCGTCGCGGTTGTGGTGCACGCCCTACCCTGTTCCAGATTTTCGGTCGGACACGCCTTATCCTACCGCACACGGAACGCGACGCCCCTCCGATTGGCGCCTCGAAAACGGCGTGAAGGGAGGGCGCACGTCCTCGCGTGACGAAGGATTCGCGTCTCAGCTCCGTAGGAGCGAAATCTTTATAGCCCCGCCACCCCACCCGCGCTTAGCTCCGTTAGGAGCGGCATCCAAGAACAGCGGCTACGGCAATCCGAGGTTCGCACTACACATCGCTCCTGCGGAGCTGATCACTCCTCTGGCTTCTGTGCGTTCGGATTGATTCTGAATCCGTCTCGTAACGTTTTCCCACGAAGCTCCAGTTGTGGATTAAAACTGGACGGTGGCGCGGCCGGTATTTTCCATGGCCCAGTCAGATCTCCTGTGACCGGCACCCAAATAGCGAGTCCGGAGTAAGTCAGGCGAGGAACCAGTTCACGCGTTCCGCCTATAAAGTTAGGAAACTCCTCATGCTCCGTTGCCAAGCGGATCGCGCCCTCTTTCAATTCCAACCCAATCAACCCGGCAATTAGCACGGTAGTAAACACTCGCAAAAGAAGTTGTACCGAAACCAGGCAGGCAAACGGCAGAAAAGCAATATCGGCAGCAATCGTCCAAATAGTGGCTCCGGCAAATCTCGGATCCGGCGCGGTCAGAAACCAAAATACGAGCGACAGTATAACTGGCGCCATAAGACAACAGCACTGAAAGAACGAACCAATCCGCCAACGCCACGGAGCGCTAAGCAAGCCTAGAACTAATCCCGCTGCCCCAAGCAGGAGAGACTTTCGAACCAGCAGATCCCCAAACGTCGTCGCCAACCAAGGCCGCAACCAATAGTTATTAGCCAAAACCGCTTGCCAGTCTCGGCCTGGATCACGAGCCCAGCTTAAAATCCAGTTTCTATCACCGGATGCTGCTTCATGTGGAACCATCCAGTCGAAATGGATGGCTCCGAGCTCAGACGGGTAGAGCGGATATCCGCTGGTCATATAGCCACGGCACACCCACGGTATCAAGCAGACGAAAACTAAGAGAACGGGAACACAAATCGCCATGAATCGGCGGCGCCGGATGAGAATGATTAACGTCACCAGCGCGGCAGCGCCCAATCCAAGTGCGGCATACGAGAGTTTGAACATTACGACCAAAGAGCCCGCCATCAGACACCGAAGGAAGGCAGACTGCTCAACATCAGGCTGCGTGTCGGCGTCGAAAATGACCTCTCGTAGATGCCAGGTGACTAGAATCGCGATGGCAACACCGGCAACGTCGGGCTGAGGCGACGAGAGACACGAAGAAAATAACTGGCCGAGGATCAGAGGCAGCAATAAGGCGGCGTAAACTGAACCTTGGGAAAAGAATTCCTTACGGTTCAGCCGAATTCCTTGCAGCAGCACAGCAGAAGTACACAACACAATCACCGGGTTCACGAACTCACCACTGACGGCGATACCGAATGGTCCGCCGAAAAGCCCAGCCAAAGGATGCAAAGCACTATTGAATCCAAGCCTCCCGTGCAAGTTGGCCAGGCCGGGTACAGACCCAAAGTCTGCCACCCATCGCACCGCCGCCAAATGGTAAAGCAGGGTATCGTGACAGTACCCATTGGTTAACGCGTTCAATGCCGCGAAAAACAGGCCCGGCACAAATAGTATCAGACTACTCCATCTCGTTTTACGGAAAGCCTCAATAACCGAGTTCGCGAATGTTCGCCACCGCACCGCCGCTAGAATAGCCGCTATTAGAATCAGGGCAGAATTTGCCCATGGCACAAGCCCTCCGAACAGACTCCAAGTCTCAGCAAAAACGGTCGCCACGAACAAGCCTGGCAACAGAAAAGCAGGCAGGCTAAGGTTGGCTCGCGCACCTGGCTGTAGAAGGCCTATGGCAGCGCAGCCCACGAAGGCGACCTCTACCAGCAGAAACAACAAAACGCCCAAGCTCTTAGCAATCGGCAAGTAATGCGTGACGATTGAGGCGAGACACGGCGCGATTAGCATCGCGAAGCTTTCTTGGACCGGGATAACTTTGTCAAGTAGGGGCTGGTAGCGACGAACTCCTGCTCATCCAGGGCTCATCCCTATCGTCGCTTTTATCCACGATAAACGTTATGCTCTTCGAATGACTTTTTCCGCGTCAGATTTCCTGGATCTTTCAAAGACCGAACATCCTTCGTTATTTCAAGATTCGGTGCCGGTTTGGGAAGCATTGAAGCAGATCCGCAACTATTTAGAGAGTTCCCTGCAGCCGGCGATGAAGGGCAAGATCCTTGGTGCTCCTTTTATCGACGACCGGGTTACCATCGGTCCCGGAACCGTCATCGAGAACGGAGCCTGCCTAAAAGGGCCAGCCTGGATCGGAAGCAATTGTGAGATCCGATCCGGTTGCTACATCCGCGGAAATGTAATCATTGGCAACGGCGTCGTTCTCGGCAATTCATGCGAATTCAAGAATTGCATCGTTTTCGATGAAGCCCAGATACCCCATTTCAGCTATGTCGGCGATTCGATCCTAGGCTACAAAGCGCATTTAGCCGCAGGAGTTATCCTCTCCAACGTCCGCCTAGATCGAGGTGAAATCTCAGTGAGGCACGAGGGCGGCAAGATTCCGACTGGCCTAAAAAAATTTGGAGCCATTGTCGGCGACAAAGCCGAAATCGGCTGCAACTCGGTCATCAGCCCCGGCACATTAATTGGCCGCGGATCGCTGATCTACCCTCTCACTCACTTCAGCGGCGTCCTAGCCGAAAACACCATTCTGCAGAATCATCAAAACCTCCGTACAATCCCGCGCCATGCGTTGGGCTAGAAGCCCTAAATCGTCCTCGTGCTCGTGCTCGAAAACAAAGCCTGACCGAAGCCGCCGATCACCGTCCCGTCCACAATCCGGTTAGGATCCGCCGCCGCATATAAGTCGTGTAGGTCCTATAAGTCCCATCCGTCCTCCCACCCCGCCCCTTCGAGCACGAGCACGATTATCCCTTTCTACCCCCTCCCCTTCGCCCTCAACAACTCCTCATACTTATCTTCGATCCACCGCATCTGTCGTTGTGGAGAAAACTCCTCTTCCATCAACCGCTGAGCCGCTGCACACATCTCCTCGAGCCGCTCCGGCGAACCCAACAGTAGATGGATCGCTTCCGCCCATTGCGCTTCGTCTGCTCCCGGCGTCAACAGCAAGGTCTCAGTAGTAAGCCGGCTGCGTTCGGCGTTATTGCTCACAATAGCCGTCGGAACCCGATGCGAAAAAGCCTCCAGCACAACCATCGGCAGATC
>JAFAZK010000022.1 GCA_019239825.1 Verrucomicrobiota bacterium
AGGGATTTGAGCGACTTACACCGGGCGAACTTAGAAGCTTCCTAGTTATTGCTAGGGGTTCCGCAGGCGAGGTTAGGTCGATGGTTGGGATCGTCATTCGGCGACCCGAAGTCCGACCTCACGGCGCTCAATTTCACGAAATTCGCAGAGTCGCTGAAAGCTGCGCGAGGCAATTGGGAGGCTGGCTCCAAACGATCAAGCGCCGTCCAAAGCAGACCAAACGATCTGACCCCCGGCGCTAATCTGTCATTTGTCATCTGTCATCTGTCATTCTTGACCGCTCCCGTGCGTCGCAAGATCCAGCGCGTCGAGCAGCTCGCGGTCATGGTCCACCCCCGGGTTCGCCGCGGTCAAAAGCTTATTTCCATAGAAAATCGAATTCGCTCCCGCAAAAAAACAAAGCGCTTGTGCTTCTCTAGAGAGCCGGGTGCGCCCCGCAGACATACGCACTCGCGCTTTTGGTAGAACAATCCTGGTGGTCGCGATCAGTCTCACCAACTCAAAAACATCCACCGGTGGTTGATCTTCCAATGGGGTTCCGGGCATTGGAATAAGGCAATTAATCGGCACACTTTCCGGAGCCGGATCGAAGTTAGTAAGTACTTCTAACATTTTCAGGCGGTCGGTCTCGGTCTCTCCCATTCCGATGATGCCGCCGCAACAAACAGAAATACCCGCGGATTGAACTGCGCTAATGGTATCCAAGCGATCCCGAAACGTATGGGTGGAAACAATCTCCCGGTAGAATTCTTCCGATGTGTCGAGGTTATGATTGTAAGCCGTCACTCCTGCTTCCTTCAGCTTCTTGGCCTCAGACAAACCTAGTTGACCTAAGGTGACGCAGACCTCCATGCCAAGCCGACTGACGTCTCGGATGATATCCAGGACTTGCTCGAATTTCGCCTCACCTTCTCGCACACCCTTCCAGGCGGCGCCCATACAAAACCGAGTGGACCCATTTTCTCTGGCTCGTTCCGCTAACTGCAGAACCTCTTCGGTCTTCATCAAGCGGCCGGCTTCCACCCCGGTGGAGTAACGGGCGCTCTGGGCACAGTAGGCGCAATCTTCACTGCAGCCGCCGGTTTTAATACTCAACAAGGTACAAAGTTGCACCTCGTCTCGCGACCAATGTTCGAGATACACCGAGCGCGCCCGGGAGATGAGATCGAAGAAAGGTTGGGAATAGATTTGCTGTAGATCGGAGAGGGTCATGCCAGTGCTGCGCGGAGTGATAGACGGTTAGTGCGATCGAGTCATGGGGTGACGGAACCAAGAAAATAAGAGCCGCGAAAGGCGAACTACCAAACGCCCGATTCTCCGGCCGACCATTTGCCGGTGCTTGAAACCAGTACTGGAAGTTCGTTCGTCATGTATTGGGTTTTGCAGGTTGCCCCAATCATTCTCGCCCCGGTGGCCTCTCTCCATAGATTCGACATGCTTTGTCCCGTGTAACATCCCCAGGATTGAACCGCAGCGTTCTTGGCAAATATCCCGTGATGCAGTTTTTGTTTGAGCTCGGTTTCGTGTAACCAACACTTGGACGCGCTGCCAATTTCGTTGCTGTAGTCGAACATGAAGCAGGCGCGGTTGGAATGACCGAAATAATCGAAGGAGGCGATCTTGTATTGGGCTCGATCTTCGCCCCGGTTCAGATAATCGCACATTTCGTCCGCGGTCTTAAAATAGATCAGCTTCAGATTATAGGTCGTCCGAACGGAATCGATGATACTAAACAGGTTCTCTTTCTCCTGAGCTTGGCGCCGTTTGTACCCTGGGCCGTAGACCATCCAAGTGATGTAAGCAGAGGGACCATACTGTTCACGGAGTTGACCGATCCGGATTCGGCTGGCTCGGACAAAGTTCATCCACCAATTGTCGTGGGGTTCGATCTTATACTTTTCCCATTCCATGATTGAGGGTCCGCCGGTCACGACGATGTGCTCGTCGTAGTTCTGCGCGAGCGCGACGGAGGCTGAAACACAAACGACCAACAAGATTAAGCTAAGCCGGGCCATAACGGCCCTAAGCTTGGCTCTGAGGCCGCTTCCCGTCAACAACCCGGTAGGGACGAGCTTCTGTGCTCGTTCGAGATGGTCTCTAGACGGGAACCCGCCGGAACGGATGGCGGACGAGCAGGAGCTCGTCCCTACCGCCGTTAACTGATAACTATGCGGAACCCGTAATTATCCCGGCGACTGGTAGGCGTATCGTCGCGGCGATGCGACAGTAACAGGTCGTCCGGATGTTCGTTGAGCCAGGAAGCACCCCGCAGCACCCGGCGGTATCGGCTCGCATTGGACCAATCTTCACACCATTGCCACACATTCCCTCCCATATCATGAAGGCCGTACCGATTAGGCGGGAAAGCCCCAACCGGACTGGTTCTGGCGTAACCATCATTATAGCCCGAAATCACCGGCCAACTGGAACGGCCACCCTTAGTCTCTTCTCCGCAATAATTCCCTGACCGTGGCGGCGGCGGCCAACCGAAGCCCCAGGGGTACACCTTGATTTTTCCCTTCCTCTGTTCCGGCGTGTTTCCAACCTCTGTCCCCAATCCCACAGCACTGCTCCAATCTAAATCGGTTGGCAATCGATAGCTCATCCGGGTTGGCAAAAGTCCTAAGCCTTGCTCGCGCGTCGTTAGCCATTTACAGAAAGCGATGGCATCGTCCCAACTCACGTTCACCACAGGGTGATCCGGACCCTGCTTGAAACCAGGCTCTTTCCATTTATCGGAAGCCGGGTAATTGCTGTGCTGAACAAACTGCTCGTAGTCTTGTAGCCGCGTATCCCAGATGCAGAAAAAAACTCTGGCCACAGGCACGAATTTCATACCGAGGCTGTTTTCCCACGGCTTTTCTTTCGTTGCGGTTTGGATCGGATGACGATCCACTCGTGGCGGTTCTACCGGCGAGACCGCAATCGGTGCAACCGACGGTTGCTCAACGACCACCGGCCGGCTAGGAGCAGGCGGCCCGCTGGGAGCGAGCGGTATGCTGACCGGTGGCGGTGTTTTCAGACCTATCTCGGGCACTATCGGCGGTATGCGCCCTATGGGCGTCACGACTCGTTGCGGCTCCGCATACGGCGTTCGCGCCGCGCCGCTGGTAGGCTCGAGGCTCTCGCGGAGCGCTATCCAGAAATCTTCACAGTCTTTGAACGGCTGGCCGGAACTTGCACAACCTCGCTGCAGGACACGATTACCCGCCTCATTCAATGCGGAGAGCGGCGTATATTTTGTCCCTTCGATGTCAGCCGGGGGATGGCCGCTAAGCAATTCGTAGACGAGGCGAGCAAATAAGCGGACCGCCTTCACCCCGCGAATCCCGGTCTCCGCCTGACTTAACGATAAGATTCTGCTCGATGGGATGAGTGTCTGATTGCCGCGCAGCTGCCGGTTATGCTGAATCAAGGGCCCGAGGCTAAGCGGGTTTAATTTCACTTCGCATCGATCCCAATCCTCGATGCTGTTTTGACCGAGGGTACCAAAGGTGGCGGGATCTACATCTCCCGAGCAGCAGACAAATATCTTTCGGGCGCTCACATCTACGAGACCGAGACCGTGATCGGCGATGAAGTCTAAGGTGGGCGCGATTGGCTGCAACAGCTTCATCACCTCCGTGATTCGGCACGCTCGTCTCCAGCGGAGTAGATCGTACAGAAGAAATCCATGGACCCATTCTCTCACTAGGAATGGTGCGGCAACCTCGCGTTCAAAGCTCAAGTAGCGGAGAACGTGCGGGTCGACCGCACTGCGAATTATACCGATCTCATTCTCGAGGCGGTTCAGTAGCGCGAAGTCCGACGTGATGGTTGGATGCAACAGTTTCAGCGCTACGGCGGCTGGCTGACGACCGGTCGCTCTCTCATCCTTGGCTAGATAAAGCCGCCCACCGATTCCTTCGCGAATTTCAGTTATAATCCGGTAGCGCTCCGCCAAGATCGCGCCGACACCAACCTGCCAATAGCTGTCGGATTGCCTCGGGCGCACCACATCTCCTGGGGAATGAATCAGTGGCGACCCTCCTGGCCCTGAGCCTGGCGAACGGGCTTGACCTGAGCCTGCCGAACGGTCCGGGATGAAAGTCAGTTCTGATCCGGATTGTATCGGCGAGCTTGTGGAAAGGGATCGCCCGATTCTCGTCGTGACTGGCTGACCGGTGAGACCGGCGATCACCTTCTCTACGGCTTCTTGCAACTCGGCCGGCGTCTGCGGACGCTCCATTGGATCCTTCGCCAGCATTCGCCGCAGGAGGTCTACAACGGCAACAGGTAGACTTTGCAGTTCACTCCACGGCGGCGGCTTCACGGCATGCGCTACCAACAATTGGCCGACCGTTCCCGTAAACGGCAGCTTCGCCATAAGCAGGTACCAGAGTGTTATCCCGAGTGAATAGATGTCCGATCGAGTATCCAGCATCCCATCCATCTCGCATTGTTCAGGACTAGCGAAGGCCGGACTGCCCACGAAGTCTTGAGAATGTGTAATCTGGCCCGCATCAGAGTCAGACGGATCCATTAACCTGGCCAGACCAAAATCTATCAATTTGACCTCGAGGTCACCTAAACGATTGGCTCGGGTCATGATGTTCCCCGGCTTGATATCGCGGTGAATCAATTGGTGAGATTGAGCCGCCTCCAAGGCCTGTGCGACCTGATGGATTACCAGCAACCCCTCTCTAGGACTCAGAGGTCCGCGATTGTGGACGTAGCGCTCGAGATCTTCGCCTTCGATAAATTCCATCGCGTAAAAATAAGCATCTCCCTCTTCCCCAAACTGAAAAACCGTGGCCACGTTTGGATGCACGATTTTGGCCGCCGCTTTAGCCTCGCGAAGAAATCGCTGCTTGGCTTTGCCGCTTTTTAGTAAATCAGCGGCAATCAGTTTCAAGGCAACGGCCCGATCAAGGCTGGTATCGATCGCCTTGTACGTGACGCCCATGCCGCCTTGGCCTAACCGATGGAGAGAGCCATCGGGGCGGCGCTGGATGCGAAAATTGGCGAAGCTCTCAGATTGCCGTGCGCCGGGCGAGTGGGCCTGTCCCGAACTGACCGCCTCGAGCGAGGACACTCCGTCTTCCTCTTCAGACTTCAAGAGCGCCCGGAGCTGCTGGAGCAAAGTGGGAATGTGCGTGTCTAAGCGGCCTTCGAATCCATCAACAGAATGCTTCTCCCAGAGAAAATAGGAGAGATCATCGGCCGGTTCGACCGGCTCGATTCGAAAAGTGACGACCGGAAGCTTAAAATGAGCGGCGGTTTCGAGCTGTTGACGAACGTCTGGGGAACCATTCGATTGCTGGCTCAAGATCAACAAAAACAGCTCGGCCTCTCGGATACCCTCGCTAATTCGGTTCCCGGAGGATTCAACCGGGGCTAACCTAGGATTCTGTAAAAAACATTTCAGGCCGTTGCCTTCCAAGCTGGCCCGAACGGCTTCTGCAGCCGCCGCATCTTCTGTCGCGCAACAAAGAAAGACCATACTCTGCCGATTTTGAGGTTCGAGCCCTCACACTCGGTGCCGGCTTCACCACTCCCCGTTATATATTAGTAGCGCGTATCGTCGCGAAATACTTATTTGTGCAGAAAATCCTCAAGCGCTTGATGAAATCGGTCCGGCGCCTCCAGATGCGGGATATGGCCGACCCCTGGAATTTCTACCAGTTTCGCACCTGGGATCTGAGTTGCGGCCTTCTTCGCCAGTTCGGCCACATTTCCCAGGTTACGCCGCAGGTCGATCGGCGCCCGGTCCTTTCCGACCGCAGTGTGATCCTCTTGACCGACAATTAAGAGGGTAGGGACTTTTACCTCAGCGAATTCGTAGCAGACGGGTTGTTCGTAGATCATGAGATCCGTCAATGCGGCCACTCGAGCCCAACGCGGGAAATCACCGCTCAAGGTCACCCGCAGCCGTGGTTCGACGTAGACCTCCGCCTTTTCGGGCGGGTAATGCACAAAGTAGCCCTGCACGTACCGGCGATAATCCGGCAAAGTGGTGTTGAGCTCCTGTTGATAAAGAGCTTCCAAAGGATCCGGTGGGACGACCAATCGATAGTCTTCCAGCCCGATCGGATCTTCCAGGACCAGCGCCTCGGTTCGCCCCGGGTAGAGGCGAGCAAACCGGATTCCGAGCATCCCGCCCATGGAATGGCCGACAACTATGGCTTTCGGTACCTGCAACAGGTCAAGGAGACCAGCCGTGTTCTCTGCCATAAAATCGAAACTATAATGAATGTCTGGTTTCGATGATTTTCCGAATCCGATTTGGTCCGGAATGACAACTCGATAGCCACGATCGGTCAGAAACTTGATGGTATCGTTCCAGTAAGCCCCCCAAAAATTCTTTCCATGCAGTAGCAGAACCGTTCGTCCATTCGGGTTTTTAGGTGGCTGCACATCCATGAAACACATCCGCACATCTTGCCCTTCCACATGAAGGTTCAGAAAGGCAGTTGGGTAAGGATATTTCATGTCCTCAAAACAGGTTCCGAGGGGATTATCGTAATGATCCGGCAACGATTTCTCCTGAGCCATAGCCGGACCCGCCAGTACTAAGCATAAGAAGCAGGCCAAGCCTATCCGTGTTCTTGTCACGACGGGAAGATGAATGACAAATGACAGATGACAAATGACAGATCTCGTAACGAGCGCGAACGAGCGAGCGCCCGGAACGAGCGGGAGGTGTACGAACACATACGTCCCTTTAGTCCCATAGGTCTCATCCAATGCAGCGGACCCAGTGTGCCCCTCACCGCCAACGTTACGTGGTGCCGTAGTCCCGTTCCCGGTGTTCCCGGCGTTCACGGCGTTACAACAATCTTGGTTCCTGATCCTCATCTTCGAGTTTCAGGTCGGAGATTTCGGGGAGCGATGCGCTGCCGATAATCCCCTGTAAATCACCATACATGCCAGAAAGGCCGTCAATGACGGTCTCGATCTGCTTCTCTCGTGCACCCCACTGTTTGATTAGCGCGCGTTTCTCCTTTTCTAGCTGTTCTTTCATCCCTACAAAGGTCCGCAATATCGCGTTTACCCTTTCTCGGAATTCCGGACCGGTTAGATAGCGGTACAGAATCTCCATCTTTGTATCCCGGCCTTGAGCAGATAGCCTGGCAAAAGTTAGGGCCATTAATTGCTGCCGTAGGGTGGACGCGAGAATCGGCCAAACCGTGAGATCGCAAACCCACAGTCCATCGACCAAGCCAAAATGATTCACCCCGGCCGGCAACACTGTCGAAACCAAAACTCCAAATTCCGATTTGTTGGCGATCATGTCGGTCCGCAGTTTCTCCAACCAGCGCGGGTTCCAATTCTGCGCGTTCTTGGTCTCCCAGGTTATCGAGCCGCAGAGCCGGCCATCGGGCGACAAAACGTGTTGAACCGCGTCCGCACCGAACACGCCTTTAGAGATCGGTTCGATCCGGTCTGACCCGAATCGGTTAGCCAGCTCACGTTCCAGGATCAACTCCAGTACTTCGCCTTGAGTTTGCTGCGAACCTTGAGTCATTCTCCGGCGTAGCTCTTCGGCAACTTGCTTGGCGTCATCTCGTTGCTTCTCCAGTTCGCGCTGTTTCAGCCGCAACGATTCCAGTTCTTCATCGAACCGTTGTTTCATCTCCCGTTCGGCTTTTTGCAGAGCTTCCGCCGCGGCAGCCTGGCGAGCATCATTCGCAGTCTTAAGCAAGGCTTCGTGATGGCTCAGTTTTAGTTCTTCGATACTCTGCTTCAGATTAATCTCGGAAGCGTTTTTCTCGGTTAACTGGTTCCGAATCTCCTGAACCAGTTGGGTCTGGCCGTCTATCTGGTCTTTGAGGATTTGTTCCCGGACTCTTGCCCGCTGCATTTCTTCTGCGCGAGCTGCTTGGCTGATGGTTTCTCGCTCGGCCTCGATCTGTTTGGCCAGGTTGATCGCCTGTTCCGCCTTCTCCTTCTCGAAC
The DNA here is from genome assembly GCA_019239825.1 of Verrucomicrobiota bacterium. Taxonomy (GTDB): domain Bacteria; phylum Verrucomicrobiota; class Verrucomicrobiia; order Chthoniobacterales; family JAFAMB01; genus JAFAVN01. The sequence continues at coordinate 7,938 of JAFAZK010000022.1, forward strand.
TTGGCGCGCTCGGCCAACAGCGTTGCTTCCCGGTTCCGCCAACTGGCAATCTCCTCGGCCGACCGCTGAATTTGCTGTTCAAGCGCTTTTTCTCGCTCCGAAAATTCCCGCCCAATCTGATCCCGCGCTCTAGCCAGCTCGCGTTCACGTTCTTCGAGCCAGTCGTGTTGCATTCGATGAATCGTGGATTCGGCCAAGCCTTCCCGCAGTGGGAACCGGTGCTGACTGTCTTCAGGGCAGATCACCTCTTGTTTTAGGCTTATCCGGATCGGTTCTTCGTCAGCAGGCATAGCAGCAGCATTAAGGCAAAGTAATCAGTTATCAGTAAAACAGTAATCAGTACTGAGGTGTCGCTTCTGGCTTCTGGACTGATTACTGATCACTCCGCAAAATACGGCACCTTGAAATTTCTTGCCAACTTTTGCCGTGTCTCCCGTGTAGTTGAAGAAACAAGGAATGATTATGCCGAACCGACCCGTTTTTGCGCTGCTCATCATGACCCTCCTCGGTTTCCCGGTGGCGCTACTAGCTCAAGAAGTTGTCCAGACCCAGAGATTCAGCTATCCGGTTGCCGGCGGCGGCAGATTTACGATCGATGACGCCAATGGGACGATCGCCATTCGTTGCTCGGACCGGAACGAGGTCGAAATAACCGCGAGAAAACACGGCAACGCTCAAGCTGACTTAGACGCGATTCGCATCGATATAAAGCAGGGAAACGGCACGATCGAAGTCCACACCATTTATCCTTCCCAAGGGCCTCATACCGGCGAGGTTTCTTATCAAGTCGTCTTGCCGAAAGACCTTAGTAATCTCGAAGCCAACACCGCGAACGGAAGCATTTCCGCGCAAAATGTGAGCGGCAGTGTATCGATGAAGTCGGAGAACGGCGCGATCACCGCGAACAGCCTCAGGGGTCCGTTTTCGCTCTCCACCACTAATGGTTCTATCAACGCTGACTGTACTGACTTAGCCGGCGACGGACTTCTTCACACCAAGAATGGATCTATTACCTTGGCGTTGCCACGG
>JAFAZK010000024.1 GCA_019239825.1 Verrucomicrobiota bacterium
CGCAGTAGAGAAAAGAGATGAGCCTCGCGCAGAGGGCGCAAAGAACGCAACGGGGAAAGGGTGGGGACAAAGTCCTGGAGGGGAGCCGCTTTGGCCTGTGACCCTAAAGACCCGCGAGATTCGTCCCGGCGTTCGTGCGGCCCCCGAATGTATTAAACAGGCGGCTCCCGCGAACGTCACAGAGGGTTGCAGGTCTATTCTTGTTGCGAGTAAGTAAGAGTCCAAGGGCAGAGGCGCTGGGAGAAAACATTACGCTGGGTAGTTTTCGGGAGCCGCCTGTTTAAAACCTCTTTTGGCGGCAACCGATTTATAGAGAAAGTTGCCAGGTCTTAGGCCAAGCGCTAAAGCGGCTCCCCTCCAGGTTTTTATCCCTCCTTGTGCGTTGCGTCCTTTGCGTCCTCTGCGCGCGGCTCACCCGACCCCTCAGGCTTATGCTCCGTTAGCGGCGGCTCAACTGGAGTGAAGTCTGGTTTTGGCGTCGCCGGCGGCGGCTCGGTAGGACCGGACTCGGGCTTGTGTCCCGCGGGCGGTTCGCTAGGACCGGGACCGGGTGTAGGTGCTGGCGGTACGGGCTGGGTTGGCCCGGGCTCGGTGCCGTGAGCTGGCGGCGCGGGTGGTGCAGGCGGCGGCGGCGCCGTTGGACGAGTGGAAACGACTTGCGTGTTGGTGATCTTATCGTGCCAGGTCTCGCGGGCCGGATCGAAGAGAGTCCAGAAAAATCCTAGACCTAAAGGTAGCAACGATAACAGGCTACTCAGCGCGCGAACCACAGCGGTGCCGTAGTCTCCGGTGATTAAAGTGCCGTCGAAGCGTTGTACGCGTAGATTCAGAGCGAGTTCACCGATAGTAGCACTGCGCCAAACATACATCGCGAACCGATACAAGACCCAGGCCGGTAGAAACACGCGATGCACGTGGAATACGGAAATCAACGCAAGGATGATGACCAAATCGATCGCGTTAGCGCCGAGCCGTGGCCAGAAAGTGGTGGATGGCATTGTTCGAGCCACCGCCAAAGGAGCAGCCAATCGGGCAGGCGGAGCCGAGGGTCTGGGTGATTCAACCGCCGCAGGAGTGCCTGCTGGCAACTGAGCCACCGGGACTCGGTTTCTGCTCCGGTCAATCAAGTACAAGCTGAACGACCCAAGGCCAGCCAGAAGCACAATGCTGCCGGCCAGGAACCCGATCACTGGAATACAATAGACCACCCAGCATATGACTGCTCCCAGCGCGATCCAGATCAGAGCCGGATATTTCTGGTTGCTCATTTGAGGAGCGAGACGCTGGCCAATCATTTGAAAGACCACCGCATTTCCTACCACGGCCAGCGCGAAAACCGCTGCGATCACCAAGGGTATGGCCACCGCGCCGATGACAGTCATTAACAATAGGAAACAAAGAAGCGTTGCAGCGGGCACAATGGCTAAGCCGCACAGGACTGAAGCGGGCGCTCGCCCTCGGAGGATGGCGCCGGTGTCGGCAACAGGTTTGGGAAAGAAATGGCCGATCGCCAGACAGAGCCCCAAGACCAGCAGGGCCCAGAACCAACTAATGAATGAATCAGGGGACATAGGTCGCAGAAAAAAGATAGTGCCGGTAAGCCATTGACCGAGATTAGTGGCCGTAGCGGCAGGCAAGAAATCGAGATTATAGCGGCTGCCGTTGACCTGAAGATCTTTATCGCGTTCGACTGCCGAAACCACGGAACTGAAATCTCCGTTCACCACGGCCCCATCTTCGAAACGGGCCTGCGATGCGACGGCTATCATGTCGCCGTTTATCGTACCTCTGATTACGGCATCGCTGCCGATCAAAGCCAAATCGCCATTTACAACTCCATCGATGCGGGCATGCCCATGAATCACGACGACATCTCCCTCGGAGGACTCACCGGCTCGCAACGTGTAGTTACGTCCGGTGATAACCTGATCGCCGGAACGATCATGCTGCCGGATTTTGGTAAAGGCAGCTGAGCGGTGCGAGACCGGGCACAGATTAACGATTTGTTCGAGCGTGTTAGTGGTAAAGTTAGACAGGATAGTGTCCGGCTTGGGCTCTGCCGGAGATCCCGGCGCAGAAGCGACTAGCGATTGAGCGCCAAGCACAGTCGCTAACATAAGGCTAAGCCAAAGTGCTCTGCCTCGGAAAGGGAATTTGGTATTCATGATCGTTTAGCAGTCGCCAAATGCCGAACCGTCGACGCGGCGAGAATGCAGGTTAAATAACTAAAGCCGGCCACCAGAGCGACCAGCCATCCCAGCGGCAATTGAAAGATACGCAGGTTGCCAAGAATCGTGCGCCCGACGTCCAACATGGCCCCGAGAAAATGGAGGATCGGTGAGCGGGCTAACAGATCGACCAGTGTTGCCACCGGGTTAAAAAGTGGTACTAGCACCACCACAGCCAAAGCGAAGCCCAAACAGGAGTTCTTTATTAGAGGCAGGTGCTGGCGGAAAATCGACAATAGCCAGAGTTGAGCAGAACGTCTCTTAACCGAACGCATCACTTTCGGCAAAAGCTCGGGCGGCGCTTCCAAATCGGGGAGCCCCTTTAGCTCTTGATCTAACCAATCTTCGTTCGGTTCCTTCATGACGTTTTAACTAGAATCTTGCGGAGGCTCTCTCTGCCTCGATGAATGTCGGTCTTGACCTTCGCTAGCGAGATCCCGAGCTTTTCGGCGATCTCGTCATAGGACAGGTCCTGAAAATGGAAGAGCACTAAAGGGACTCTTTGCGCATCCGGTAGCTTCTGAATTGCCAGGTCAAGCAACTCGCGGCGATCGTCGGTCGGGGGAGTGAAAGTCGGTATTTCGAACTCGGTCTCTTCTTCAGAGAAAAACCGCCATCTGGCCCGGTAACGATTTAGATGATTGATTGATAGGTTAGTCGCGACGGTCTTTAGCCATCCGCCGACTGTGCCGCTCTCTTTCAATTCATCGAACCGTTCATACGCTTTAATAAAGACTTCTTGGGCGATATCCTGGGCATCGATCGGGTTGCCGACAATTCTGGCTGCTACCGAGAAAACCATGTTCTGGTAGTTACGGACGAACGTCTCGAACTCCTGGGCTTCAGCCATTCTAGCATCGAGACCGCTGGCATCCTGGTCATCGATCCCGATGAGCGGCAAGGGCGCGGCGTTTACCATTGAACTGCATGCGGCCTAAAGGAGGCCGGTTGAAGTTAGTAGACCTTAAGAAAGCCAAGTTGGCCAATGCATTCGACGGTGGCGAAGGCGACCCAGACCCCTAACCAAAGAGCCAATAGCCAGTCGGTCCGGTCCGCAGTGTGCAACACTGCCGTGCGCAGAGCTAATCGCGAAGCCGTTGATGTACTCGGCGGAAAATCGATGATTTTGGTTTGCATATTTACTCCTTTTAAAAGCGTTGGTTTCATCGGCAGTACACCGCGTTGCAGGGGAAAGTTGCAAAAGAAACGCCGGGAGCGCCGTGATCGCCGGGAACGCCTTGAGCTGAACCGGTCGGAAGCGTGGAGCGCTCCCTCGCTTGCGAGGCCGACCGGTCGGGGATCGTTGGTAGGGCGAGGCTCCCGAACGACCTTGAGATTTTACCGG
>JAFAZK010000100.1 GCA_019239825.1 Verrucomicrobiota bacterium
ACACTGTCGCCACCGATCACGCTCCCTTTGATTTTGCTGATCAGAAAGTGATGGGCAAAAATGATTTCACGAAGATCCCGAATGGGATTCCGTCTTTGGAAGAAAGGATCAAGCTTCTCTATACCTATGGGGTTAAGGCCGGCCGTATCGACCTGCACACCTTTGTCAACGTCGCGAGTACTCAGGTAGCAAAGCTATTTTCGCTGTTCCCTCGCAAAGGAACGATCCAACCGGGTGCTGATGCCGACCTGGTAGTTTTCGATCCCAACTATCGCGGTACGATTTCCGCTAAAACGCAGTTGATGAATGTGGATTACAGCGCCTTTGAGGGATGGGAGATTCAGGGGCGTCCAAGTGTGGTAACGGTTCGCGGGGAGATCGCAGCTCGCGATGGACAGTTCACCGGCACAATCGGCCGCGGCAATTTTCTGAAACGAGAACCCCAACATCACTAAGCGGTTCTAAGTTCGAAGTTATAAGTTTTAGGTTCCGGGTTGGTTAGAAAGGCTGCGTGTTAGTGGCTTCACAACCTAGAACTTATAACTTATAACCTAAAACTTATAACCTCTAACCCCAAATCCCATGGCCTCTGCCTTAGACCCAACCACGCTAGATGCAGCGCGTGCCGGTTCGCTGTTCAACGAAGATCTTGCGCCCGTTTCCTGGGATCATAGAAAATGGGGGCTGGCCAGTTTCGCAGCCTTGTGGATCTCCATGTCGGCCTGTATCCCGACTTACATGCTGGCCTCGTCGTTGATTGGCGGCGGTATGAATTGGTGGGAAGCCATTCTCACGGTTTTTCTGGGCAACTTGATCGTTTTGGTCCCAATGGTGCTGAATGCTCATGCCGGCACCCGCTACGGAATCCCTTTTCCGGTTTTATGTCGTGCGTCGTTTGGCACGGTGGGCGCCAATCTGCCCGCGTTACTCCGCGCGCTGGTAGCTTGTGGCTGGTTCGGCATTCAGACGTGGATCGGCGGTAGCGCCATCTACAAGATCCTGGCCATATTTTTTCCCAGTATGGCCGATCCCGGTATCGCCACTCTATTCGGAATTACGCTGCCTCAATTCGCTTGTTTTTTGTTCTTCTGGGCAATCAACATGTGGGTTGTCTACCTGGGAATCGATTCGATCCGGTTCCTATTGAATATCAAAGCGCCTTTGTTGATTGCACTTGGTTTACTTTTGCTGGCTTGGGCGTATCAGACGGCCGGCGGATTCGGACCGATACTTTCGCAGCCGTCTGCGTTTGATCCCGGCCAACCGAAAGCCGGGCAATTCTTTTCCTTTTTCTTTCCAGCGTTGACCGGAATGATTGGGTTCTGGGCAACGTTATCGCTAAACATTCCTGATTTCTCCAGGTACGCGAAGTCGCAACGCGATCAGATCCTCGGTCAAACCCTCGGGTTACCGCTGACTATGGCGCTCTATGCGTTTATCGGCGTTGCCGTCACATCGGCCACCACCATCATCTACGGAAAAACGATCTGGGATCCGACCGATGTCCTCGCGCGGTTCACTAACCCGATATTACTAATCGTGGCGATGTTGGCATTATGTATCGCCACGCTGGCGACTAATATCGCCGCCAACGTGGTGAGTCCCGCGAACGATTTTTCGCAGCTGGCGCCGAGAAAGATTTCATTCCGCACCGGAGGGCTTATCACCGGGATTATCGGGGTGATGATTATGCCCTGGAAACTAGTGGCCGACCCGAGTGGCTACATTTTCACCTGGCTGATCGGCTACAGCGCTTTACTTGGGCCGATCGGCGGCATCATGATCGCGGACTATTTCGTCGTTCGTCGCCGGCAGCTCGACGTAGGAGCGCTGTATGATGTCGAGGGAGAATATCGTTTCACGAACGGAATCAGCGTGGTGGCAGTGGTGGCGTTCGTCCTGGCCGTTCTGCCAAGTTTGCCCGGCTTTTTTGTGACGATAAAAGTGATTCCCGCGGGGGCTATTCCGGGTCCTTTGGTCGACTTATACAATTATGCGTGGTTCGTCGGCTTCGGGCTTGCCTTCGTCATCTATCTGATTCTGCGAAAAATCTTTCCCAACGCTTGAGCGTTACGCGTTTGGCGTTTCGTGCTCGTGCTCGTGCTCGTGCTCGAACATGGTTGTTTATAGAAAAGGTGTGTCAACCCAAGCCAGACGCCTTCCCTGACTATCGTTGACGGCTACGTGTCGGCGATTAACGCGTTGCCCGCGTTCATCCTATGCAATCATCTGAGCCACGTGCTGCGAACTTGGGTAGTTCACTTAGTCCAAGGTATGAAAACATTACGTCTCATTCAGGTCACTCAAGATGATATCGAGAACGGCGAACGAGGCGATCGCGAAAATTGTATGATCGCCCGGGCACTCAAGCGCCACATGCCAAAGAGCTTTCCGCGAGTCAATAAAGGCTGGCTTGCTACGATCGAGGTATGCGCAAAAACCTATCGGCCAAGCAAAGAAATTAAAGAACGCGTTATCGCTTTTGATCGCAGAGATAAGGTTTCGCCATTCACGATTTGTTTTGATCCAAAACTCAAAACCGCAACCCTAGGGCCAGATTTGCTTTTTATTCCTCTGCGAACACTCCTCAAGAATAAAAGCCCGCTAAGGCCCTAGACAGCTGATCGTTCGGTCTGCGTCGGGAGGAGAATACCGCTAATTCAGCCTCGTTGCGGTTGTGCCGTTTGTACTGACGGATCGCGGGTACGCGAGCCCTCCCTGTTTTAAAGGCCCATTTGGCTATCTTCTCCTTTGCGCCTTGGCGGCTTTGCGTGAGATTTGCCTTCCTCATGACACCCCAGCGCTTTTTATCGCCCACCGCCTCGCAGCTACCCACCACTTATCTAGCGTCGACTGCGCGCTACGATCAGATGCCGTTCCGGCGAGCAGGCCGTAGCGGATTGCTGTTGCCCTCTATATCTCTTGGGCTTTGGCAGAATTTCGGCGAGGCCGATCCGATCGCTACTAGCCAAGCTATTTTGCGGCGTTCCTTCGACCTCGGTGTCACCCATTTCGATCTGGCCAACAACTATGGACCTCCTCAAGGCGCTGCTGAACGCACCTTTGGTCAAATCTTTGCAGCGGATTTCAAGGCTTATCGCGACGAAATGGTGATCTCCACTAAGGCCGGTTACGATATGTGGCCTGGCCCGTACGGGGAGTGGGGCTCCCGGAAATATCTAATCGCCAGTCTGGACCAAAGCTTAAAGCGGATGGGACTCGATTACGTGGATGTCTTCTATTCACATCGCCCTGACCCGGAGACACCCCTGGAAGAAACCATGGGAGCTTTGGACCACGTCGTCCGCAGCGGTAGAGCGCTTTATGTCGGAATCTCCAACTATTCTCCCGAACAAACTCGCGAATCGTCAAAGATTTTACGCGCTTTAGGTACGCCCTGTCTACTCCACCAACCGCGATACAACATGTTTGACCGCCACATTGAGGCAGGTCTGCTTAAGGTCCTGAAAGAGGAAGGAATCGGTTGTGTTGTTTTCTCCCCGTTGGCCCAGGGGCTTCTTACTGAGCGTTATTTGGAAGGCATCCCAGGCGATTCAAGGGCGGGAAAAGCGGGCCGCTTCCTAAAGCCGGAAAATGTTAGCCAACAGGTGGTCGATCGCGCCCGGAAGTTGGCTGCGATTGCCCGGCAACGCGGCCAAAGTTTGGCTCAATTGGCTGTAACCTGGATCCTGCGCCAACCGCAAATTACCTCGGTTCTGATCGGCGCCAGTCGTCCCGCCCAAGTTGAAGAACTGTATGCCGGCCTTTCATTTCCGCCGCTAACAGACAACGAGATGGCGGAAATCGAGAGGTGCCTGCAATAGCGCTGACATAATCGTTCTCGTACTCGTCGTCGTCCTCTCGACTTCGCCTCGTCGTTTGGACTCCGAGAGGCTTCGTAGGGCAAGCCGTCCTCGAATCCGTAGGGGTACCTCGCTTCCTCCTTCGCCAAGTGGGATTCAGTGGAGCGCTACCTCCCTTGCGAGGCCGACATTGGCCTGTGTGACCTCGAGATCGATGGCTATGTCGGACAAGTCGCGGCAAAGTCAGACTCCGTCCCGATAGGGTCCGCCGATTGACACCTGTCCCCACAAAGTCGTCCAATATTACCGAAAAGCTCGAAAACTGGTTGGGACTCAAGATCAATCGTCAGAAAACTCGCATCGTTAAACTCCGCTCCAAGGAGCAGCGTCTCGAGTTCCTAGGCTATCAGCTAGCTCTAGCACCCGATCTAGAGACCCGGCAGCATTAC
>JAFAZK010000171.1 GCA_019239825.1 Verrucomicrobiota bacterium
CAGCGAGATCCTCCGGGGAATTCCAGTTCTGAAACAGCGCCGCCTCGTCCGGGGCCACCTTTTGGATACTGACGAGACCATCCTGTTCGAGTTGGCGCGCAAACCTTTGCAGACTGCGTTGGCCTTGCCGTAAAAGGGTAAAGGCAACCGTAGCAGCTTCCACCGGATATACGGCAGCCACCGGTTCCAGGTCCTGCTCGATGGCCGGTACAACACCACATCCAAGCGCCGATCGCTGGACCAATGAGCTCAAGTACGTTGAACTCATATTGGGCAAGTCGATCGCCAAAACCAGCAATAACTTCGATTGAGCAACCGCCAGACAACTCATAATACCGGCAAGCGGGCCTCCATTTTCAACCTTATCCGGCACTATTCTTGCATCCGGCGGATATTCTAGATCGGGCAATCCTGAAACCAGTAACTCGACAGGCGCAAGCTCGCGTAGGACGTCTAATTGCCGTTTCCAGAGCGGCACCTGTCCTCCTCGCGAATCGACAAGCAGAAGCCTTTTGTCCCGTCCCATTCGCCGGGAACGTCCCCCGGCCAAGAGAGCGGCTGAGAAGGGAAGAAGCGTCGATGGCACGGTGAGAATAGCAAACAGCGGATAGCAAATAGCAAATCGAGAAGTTCACAGAGATGATTCCGAGGTCGGTAGGCGAAAAACTCGGCGCGGGTGAGCCGAATCCGTCAGCCACACCGTCAGCCCGTCCGAGTTTTTCGCCCTACCGCTTTTCATCTGCTATTCTCTGCTCAGATGATGAACCGGATTGACGAGAAATTCGCTGCTCTCAAGGGAGAAAATCGAAGCGCCTTTATTGTATACATTACGGGCGGTGATCCCAGTCTCGAGAAGACCATTGAGATCGCGGCCACTCTGGAACGAGCCGGTACTGACATCCTGGAAATCGGCGTTCCCTTCTCGGACCCACTGGCCGACGGAATCGCCAACCAACTTGGGGCACAACGCGCTCTTCAAGCTGGAGCCACGCTGCCCAAGTTGCTCTACACGATTTCGGCAATCCGGAGCAAGGTCAGATTGCCCATTGTTTTGTACAGCTATCTCAACCCAATCTTCCAATATGGGTTCGCGCAATTTGAAGAAGACGCACTTGCGGCCGGCGTTGATGGTCTCCTGTTGTTGGATCTGCCCCCAGAAGAGGCGCTAGGCTCGACCGAAGCTGACCGGATTCATCGGATTCGCCTGATCGCACCCACAACTCCGGAAGAACGGATCCAGTCCATCACCGCGCGCGCCAGCGGCTTCGTTTACTACGTTTCTCGAGAGGGTGTGACCGGCGAACGAGATGACCTGGCCGCCTCGATTTCTGAACGCCTTGGGCAGATTCGAAAACACACAGCTCTTCCGGTCGTAGTCGGATTCGGTATCTCAGGCCCTGGGCAGGCAGCTCAGGTCGCTGCTTGGGCGGATGGCGTCGTAGTTGGCAGCGCGATCGTGCGCAAAATCGGAGTACTGGGCAACGATCCCGGTCTATCCCAGAAGCTCCTTGATTTCGTCACACCGATTGCCGATGCGGTCCATTCGGTCGTTAAAGCAACGTGATAGCGGTGCCCGCTCAAAGTTCTGTTGGTAAGTGAGGTGCCGGGGCAAGAAGCAGAGCTCAACCTAAAACCTAGAACTTTGAGCTTAGAACCTAGAATCGTCACGGAACCAGTTTCGGAAACAGCCTCTTGCACTGTTCCGAAATAATCGGGTACTCCCACCGCTTGCCTTGGAACGCGTTGATGATTCCGATGAGCCAGAGAATGAAGCCGGCGAGTTCCAAAACCCAGGCCAGCAGAAAATAGAGCGCGTTGACCAACGGAATATGGAAGAAGACCACACCTAAAATTGAATACGCGATCCAGAGGACAAACCAGGTACAACCGAAAAATATGCTTTGCACGGCCCAGTGCCGCGCCAGCGAGTCTTTCTTTTCAATAAAATAGAAAATAATACCGGTAAAGGGAGGAACTAAAGCGGCTAGACCGGAGGCAAGATTAGAGGCAAGACCGGTATCGCTATTCGGGTTTGACGAAGGGGAAGAAGACATACTCGGATAGGGTCAAAAGTTTATTTGCGGAGCTTTCTTTAGCGGATCAAAAGCGGATACTAAACGACGCCGCACTCGCCGCGGTACTCTTCTCCGGCTACGGAACCAATTTAGGAAAGAGCCTCTTACACTGTTGCGAAATGATCGGGTACTCCCATTTCCTGGCTTGGAACGCATTGAAAATCCCAAGGAGCCAAAGCACGAAGCAGAACACCGACCAAAGCCACCCGAGCAGCAACCCTAAGATCCCAAGATGAACCACCGAAAGAATTACGGTGAGGATATTAATTGCCACCGAACCGACGAAAGCAGTGCATCCAAAAAAGATGCTCTCAACGGCCCAATGCCGGGCCAAGGAGTCTTTCTTTTCAATAAAATAAAATATAATCCCGGTAATCGGCGGGATCAGGGCGGCAAGAACTGACGCAATATGGGAGGCAAGACCGGTATCGCTATTTGGATTTGACGTAGGTGAACCAGACATATCGGAAATAACGTTGGAATTAGTGGAAGAAAGGCTCGCCGGAGGATCGTAGGGCGACCCGGTAGAAAGTCAAGATTTCGCGTGCTGATTTGTCGCACATCGATAAGTTTCCCGGCCTTATGTTAAGCGCCGGTATTGTTGGGCTGCCAAACGTCGGAAAGTCGACTCTGTTTAACGCTGTGACTCGGACTCGAAAGGCGGAAGCAGCCAACTATCCATTTTGCACGATTGAACCGAATCAGGGCGTCGTAACCGTTCCGGACGACCGATTGGCCGCGCTGACGGCTCTTTCTAAGTCGCAGAAAACCATACCTGCCGTTGTCGAATTTGTGGACATCGCCGGTCTGGTAAAAGGCGCCAGCCAGGGTGAAGGCCTCGGTAATCAATTTCTCAGCCATATCCGGGAGGTTGATGCAATTGTTCAGGTGGTTCGCTGCTTCGAAAGCAGCGAAATTCATCATGTCAGCGGTACGGTTGACCCCCTTCGCGACATCGAAGTCATCAACACCGAATTGATCCTGGCCGATCTGAGCACGCTGCAGAAGCGGGCTGACCGCCTGCAGAAACAAGTTAGGGCCGGAGACAAACAAGCCAAGGCTGAGGCGGCTCTAATCGATAAGTTACTGCCGAACCTCAACAACGGGTCGCCTGCTTCGGCCGTCGCTCTATCCCAGGAAGAGACCGATCTTCTGCGTTCCTTTTTCTTGTTAACCGCCAAGCCCACGATATTCGCTTGCAACGTGGCAGAGGCCGACTTGGCAGCGATGCTCTCAGAAAAGGCATCCCCGTCGGGCTATGTGGCTCAAGTCAATGAGTACGTCAAAACCCATCTCAACACGGAAGCCGTTGTAATCAGCGCCCAGATCGAAAGCGAGCTCGTCGATCTGGACGCAGCGGAAGCCGCCGAATACCTGGCCAGCCTTGGGTTGAAGGAGACCGGCGTCGGAAACTTGATTCGTTCCGTCTATCATTTGCTTGGACTACGGACCTATTTGACCACAGGGGAGAAAGAAACCCGAGCTTGGACGATCCATGCTGGGGATAAAGCTCCAGCCGCGGCCGGGGTCATTCATTCGGATTTCGAACGCGGCTTTATTGCAGCTGAGACAGTGAGTTTCAGTGACCTCATCCAGCTTGGTTCATTCGCGAAAGCGCGAGAAGCAGGCAAGCTTCGAATCGAAGGAAAAGAGTACGTCGTTCAAGATGGGGACGTGATGGAGTTTCGGTTCAACGTGTAAGGAGCAGAGAAACGGAGTAATGGAGTGATGCAGAACTACCGCAACCTGCGGAAGCCCGAGAGGTGAAAGCCGATGGGTGTCGCCAATACCGCCCTGCCCCGCCCGTCCGCTTTAAGCGTGAGTTTCCCAGAGGTTGTATTATAATCACCCGTTACGTAGTCCCGACACCCCGAACTGCGTCTCCTGCCCAACGTTCCAGTAGTCCGCGATCCAACACTCGATTGACCCAGCTGTTCTATGGTTTCCCACGATCGGCGCGTCTTATCTTTTACCTGCCTGCTGGTCATTTTCGCCTCTTTCGCCGCCCGAGCCGAGCCTCCCCTCCCCCCTGCCGAACAAGCGTCCGAGCTAACCAAAAAAGGTGAGATGCTCGGTCTTGAACTGAAAGTCGATGATGCTAGCGCTGCCTTCGAACAAGCCATTGCCCTCTACGAAAAACTAGCCGCCGAAAGCCCCAGCGATGTCGCGAGTCGCCAGAGCCTAGCTGCTTGCTATGAAAAATTCGGTGACATGTTGGTAGGTAACAATCGCCTAGACCGCGGACTTGTTAGCTATCAGAAGAGTTTGGAAATCCGGCAATCGTTGGCCAATCAAGACTCCGAGGATGCGGAGCGGTTGCACGACTTAGTACAAAGCTTGGCCCGGATGGGCAGAGTTTCGATTTTACACCAACAGCTATCTGATAGCCTTCAGTTTTATCAAAAGGCATGTGTAGCCGGCGAACGTTTAGTAAAACATAACCCTAAAAATTATGTTTGGGCCAGTGAACAGGCGATAAATCAAGATTGGGTCGGAGAAATTTTGCTTTTGCTTAACAGTTACGATGAAGCTGCCGACGCGTACGCTTTGGTCGGTGAGACGGTCAAAACATTGCAAGACGCCACCAACTCCGATCTGACCTGGTTGGCGGAGCTGGCGATTAATGTAGATGACGCGGCCGCGCTAATTGTGATCAAGGGAAAGCCACAGCAGGCGCTCCGGATCTTTGAGGTGTCCAGAGATCTGCGTCGACAATTGGTAGACCGCGATAGTGGCAATGACGAATTCATCAGAGATCTTGCGATTGGCTTAGAAAAGATCGCCTACCTCTCCATTGGACGGGGTGAGCCGCTGGAGGCTTTGCCCGTGTGTCAAGAAGCGGTCGATCTCCTCAACCAGATCAACGCAGCCAGGGACGATGGCGGCAAAGCGCAACTCGCACTCGGATATGTACTAGAGCAGTACGGTCTAGCCGCAGAAAAGTTGAACCGATTTGACGAGGCATTGGAACACTTTCAACAGAGCGCAACTGTTCTGGAGAAAGCTAACAACGCGTTTAATACCGACGACGGCGTCAAACAAGCGCTATGCCGGATCCTCTCTCGATTTGGTTCTCTCCTGGTCACTAAACACCGCTACGCGGATGCGCTCAATGCTTATCAAGAAGTTCGCAAGATATTGACCCTCGCATACCAGGCGAATCCAACCGACACGACATTGGGTGTGGCATTGGCGGTCGATCTGGAAGCCGTCGGATTCGTGTTTTCCGCTGAGCAAATGGGCACACAAGCCGTAAACTCGTATAAAGAATCGAGCGCCATCATGACCAAGCTTCGGCAACTTCATCCCGAGAATCACGAGCTTGATCAGGCTTTCGCCGGTACTGAGCTTGCCCTGGGCAAACTCCTTCGGGACCAAGGCGAAGCAAAGGACGCACGTGCCGCCTTCGAGCAATGCAGCCAGATTCTTTTTCATCTTCAAGAAACCGGCCAACTCGACGACCAAGGAGTGAGTTGGCTGCACGAAGCGGACATGCAATTGAGGCAACCGTTCTAGGGCGCTCGCCTTAGGCTCGCGCGGAGCTAGGATCCCATTGCGTCGCCCGAATCCCACGATTACTTAGACCCATAATGAATCGATTCTGTTTTCGAATCACCTTCCAAAACGAAGACGCGGCGTTTTATCAGTTTCATGTGTTTCCGCCTGTGGTGCACATTCCGTGGGTCTCTGGTTGGGCACGCAAACGAAACGCCAGTACCCAATTGGTTCTGGTCGAGCTGAAAGAGGAAGAAGATCGTGATCGATTTTTGGAGCTTTGCTGCGAAAATCCACATGTTCTCAAGATCGAGGAAATCAGTGAGGACGAGTTCACGGCAACGCCTTCTCAAGCTATCTAAACCTATTGGACCATGTCAGGGAAACCGCGGCCGAACTCAATCAAGCTTAGCCGGAAGATGCAGGTAACCAATTCGACTGGCCTGCATGCTCGCCCGACCAGCGAGCTGGTTCGTTGTGCGATGCGTTTTAAGAGTGCGATTACGCTGGAGGCAAACGGGCGGGTTTGTTCTGCGATCAGCATTATGGATATCATGACCGCCGATATTCGGTCCGGTGCAGAAATCCTGGTTACTGCCGAAGGTCCGGACGCTGACCACGCCTTGGATGCGATCCAGAAATGCTTAGCCGAGATGGAAAAGAAAGGGCTGTGAGAGTGGGACTGAAACCCTGGGCGCCGCTTGGTGAAAGGTAAAATGTGAAAGGTGAAAAGCATTTCAGACGCGCTGAAACGAGCGCATCAGCTGTGACCTGCGCGACCCTAAACACGAATGACCCCAATTGTCTCCGAGCGATAGCCACGAACAACCTTTCACGTTTCACTTCGCGACTCCTACTCCTGCTCATCTGTCTCTTATTACTCTCGTCTTCCGCATACGCCGCGGGCGGCGCCACCGGCCTGGCTTACCCAGTAGATCCCGCGAGCTATCATGATGACGATGTGACCTTCATACCGGCGAAACTCTGGGGCCGGGCTCAAAGCGAACCGCTCAATCTGATCGCCACCGTCATTTTCGCATTAGCAATTACCCACACCTTTCTCACCGCCCAATTCCTGAAGCGTTCGCGCAGTTTTGAGGACCGATTGTTACGTCTTGAAGAGGAGGCGGCAGACCCGAACAGAGCGCTTCCGGACGAGAAACGGGATCATCTGATCTTCTGGGCTCAGTTCTACCATTTTATGGGCGAGATCGAAGCGGTCTTCGGTATCTGGTTAATTCCGCTCTTCCTTGCCATCATCCTATTCAAAGGCTGGGGCGCCATGGTCGACTATGTCGGACATGTTAACGTCGCCGACGCCGTCTTTGTCGTCGTTATCATGGCGATCTCCGGATCGCTCCCTATCCTGCGCTTGGCTGAAACTGCGATCTCGCAAGTGGCCAAGCTCGGCCGAAGTTCACCCGCAGCCCTGTGGATGTCGATCCTAACCATCGGTCCAATATTGGGCTCGTTTATTACCGAGCCGGCCGCCATGACTATTTGCGCTTTGTTGCTCCGGCACCGCTTCTATAATCTGCATCCGAGCGGCCGTTTGAAGTATGCCACGCTCGGCTTGCTCTTTGTCAATATTTCTGTTGGCGGTACGCTAACTCATTTCGCAGCTCCCCCGGTAGTACTCGCGGCCAGCGCGTGGAAATGGAACATGCCTTTTATGGCGGCGAACTTTGGCTGGAAAGCCGTCATCGCCATTATTATCTCAAACGTTTTTTATTGGCTCGCCTTTCGCAAAGAGTTCAACCGGCTCCGCCAAGAACAGTCTGGCTTTAGAGATGAAGAAGATCGAAGGAGAGTCCCTTGGTCGATCACGGTGATTCACCTTTTGTTCCTGGCCTGGACCGTTCTTAATGCGCACTACCCCGTGCTCGTTGTACTCGGTTTTCTTTTCTTCCTCGCATTTGTTTCGGCCACTCGTTACAATCAGCAGGGGATCGCTTTGCGTCCTCCTCTCTTGGTAGGGTTCTTCTTGGCCTCCCTGGTCATTCATGGCAGCTGCCAGTCCTGGTGGATTGGTCCCGTCCTCAAAGACCTTAGTCAATGGCCGTTGATGATCTGCGCTACGGTTCTCACTGCATTCAATGATAACGCGGCGATTGCTTACCTCGCTACCTTGGTTCCAGGATTCGCTGATGCTTCTCGTTACGCGGTTATGGCTGGCGCTCTCACCGGCGGGGGACTAACCGTGATTGCCAATGCCCCCAATCCGGCTGGTCAGAGCATCCTTGCTTCGCGCTTCGGCCAAGCCGGTATCTCCCCGCTAGGCCTATTGCTGGCTGCGCTGACCCCCACCGTGATTGTGGGGCTGGCCTTTATGTTGTTGTGACTCCTGAGGTTTAGCGAGCGCGAAAATTATGCCCAAAAGGCAGGTATTGCGAGCCGGACAGGGCAGCGCGATGCTCGGTAAGTATTGGTCGATTCTCACGTTGCGAACTTTCCACCCGACCGAACGCATCTTTGATCTGGGACACGAGTCCCCTGGAGCGATCGCTTGCCGAAAATGAATTCCTTCGCTCTACCGCCCGCAGCTTGCCTTTAGCTTAGCCGCTTCCGCCTCCGCTTTAGCGGCTACCCCACGTTCGAGCTGGATTTCGCTTACCAGCTCCCCTCTCTCTTCGCGTGTTCGCGCCTGCGCGTGAGATTCTTGTGTCGTGCCATGGTTTGGGCATGTCGGGTGATGCCTGGCAGGCTGCCAATAACAACATTCTTTATGTTTGTTCTTGCATCAGGTCAGATCCCCGCCATATAGATACCAACATATCTTATTTCTGTTTTGATATACGGTTTGCGCCCAACGATTCTGTCATCCCTGTCCGCTCCCAAAATATGCGCTCTTCTAAAAAACAACCGCCTCCGCCACCTCGTCAGGAAATGATCGATGCGGTGGCCGAGGCGATTCGCCAATTTGAAAAATTAGCAGCGGACCCGGAAGTGGTGGCCGCTTGTCCGGAGCTACCCGGTGTCGTTCTAGACCGGATCATGGGCCGATGCCTAGATCGCAAAGGCGAAGAATACAAGACCACCGTTAAAGACTACGAAAATATCAGGCACGAATATCTCCAGGCTCTAGTCGGCCATCCTATCGGCCGTACTTTAGCCCTGCTCGCGGTGGGGACGGACGGAGTTAAACTGATGGAAGCAGGTCGAAGTCCATCCACGCTCGTCGACACGGCTGCTCCGTCCGAACGCGCCGTACGTGGCAGGCAGGTCACTTACAATTGTCATCACGTAATTCCGAAAAGTGTCGGTGTGGCCGATGGCAGAGCGGCCATCAATCATCCACGCAATTTCGTAATCGCTAACACGACGCGCCGCGGCCGAGATCAATCTCAAAACCCGCATCACCTTTGGCATAGTCTGTTGCTCCATCCACAGACCCATAACGCACCGAAGGGTGAGATCCCGATCTATGTGGTTCGGCCGTTGTTCCCGTTCTACCCGCCGATTTCCCAAGGATTCAAAACCGCTGAAGCGCTTCGGGAACACCTCAAGAATCTCGGGGCTCCTCCCTTACCGGAGGTCTGGGAAAAGCGTATACTGGCCTTCTCCAAAGCCGCCGGACACCGCGCTTACTCTGTGCCGAAGGAATTCCATGAGATTACCCGCGCTTTCGGTGAACTTTATACCAAAAAGAACAAGGAAGAACCGGATCAGGCAGCGGCACGAGACGCCCTAGCTCAAAAGGTCGAAAAGATGTCTGCCGAATGGCTTCCAGGTGACGCCTATATTAACGGACGACAACTCGGCCCCGACCACATCCCTGAGCATAAGCTACCCGTGGCTGATTCATGCCTCGCCGCTGCTCCGGAAACACCGCTTCCGGAAAAAACAAAATCGAATCGAAAACGAACCCATCATAAAATCCCAGCCGGGCCGAAGGTAAACGCCGGCACTACCGCGAAAGTTTAGTTATGAACCTCGACACCGACCTCTTGCGCGAGCTCAGCGACCTTTTTGTAGGCGATCTTCGAGCTTCTCAATATTACAATCAATTATCTTCCGATGAACGAGCCAACCTCGAACATCGCCTGGCTAGAGATGCCGCCCGGGGGAGTCGCCCACTTCTACCCGGAGCCTTGCCTGAAGACATCGAACGAACCGAACACGCTGCCAGGGATGAACTAGGAATCGAGTTGCCAACCGAACTTTGCGAGATCTTCGCTGAGGTGGACGGATTCTCAGAAAATGGAGTGAGCCTGTACGGAGCTGAACAAGATCTTCCCGATGAACAGGCATACGGCCCCACGCTCGTTGCTGAAAATCTTTCACTCTGGTCCCTTCTGCCAGAGACTGCAAAAAAATACCTTTTCATCGGTGATTCGGATCTTTGGTACTTCGGGTTCGATTTAGGAACGAAACAATATGTGGTCCTGTCGCGCTCTACGCTGGACCCGGTTCATTCGTTCGGGTCGGTCGCGGAAATGGTAAACGATATGTTAAAGCAGGCTCTGCGAATTGACCTCGACGGGGAAACTGAATCGACAACTATTCCCAATGATGCGGCCGACCGCTGAGGTTCCGCAGGGTATTTGTATTCTGCGATGAAATTAGCTCCTCCAGAGCCCCGTTGCTGGCGCCGTTCTAATAGCCTGGCTAGGAAGAAGCATCGACTTGCCAAACGACTCAGATTTCTTCTCTTGGGTCTCAAAATGATTGATGCGTTTGGTCCACCGATCGAAAAATTGCTGTTGGCCTTGATCCAAGAATGTATTAGCCAGATTTGGCCCGAACCGAACCGCTCATCCCCGAGCGCCGACCCCTACGCACGTCGACGAACCATTTCTGTCACTTCCCGCGTGCGATCAGAGAACGCCCGCGGGATTTGATGGAGGTGGTTGTTAGCTCCGTAGGAGCGGCATACAAATGGCCAATACGTACACCCAGATCTACGTTCAGATTGTTTTCGCTGTGCAAGGAAGACAAAGCCTGATTCAGCGACAACATAACGATGAACTTCAAAAATACATGACCGGCATCATCTCCGGGCAAGGCCAAAAGCTGATAGCAATCAATAACATGCCAGATCATTTTCATATCCTTGTAGGCCAAACGCCGAACGTCGCGCTTTCCGATTTGGTTCGCGGCATAAAAGCCGGTTCATCCGGCTTCATCAACGATCGGCGCTGGGTGCTAGGACGGTTTTCTTGGCAGGAAGGGTTTGGAGCGTTTTCGTATGCTCATTCGCAGCTAGATGCCGTCGTCCGATACATTCAAAACCAACAACAGCATCATCGCCGTACAACGTTCCAAGAAGAATACCTGGAATTTTTGAAGAGATTTAATGTGCCGCACGATGAGCGATACACCTTCCAACCCGTTACACCCGATTAGATGTCGCTCCTAACGGAGCTGGCCCATTCTCTTGCGACCGCGGGCTATAAATATGTCGCTCCTACGGAGCTGGCCACATGTTTGGGGCGTGGGCTATAAATATTGCGCTCCTACGGAGCTCGATTGGAGATTTTGCTCCTACGGGGCGCCAACCATATTTGCGGCCGCACGTTGGCACCATTCCCGCATGTAGCTAACATGTCGCACGATGGGCACAGCTCCGTAGGAGCGAAATCTTTATAGCTGCCGAATCCAAAACCGGGCGCAGCTCCGTAGGAGCGACATAGGATAGCGAAGGTCCGCGTAGGTTGGATT
>JAFAZK010000245.1 GCA_019239825.1 Verrucomicrobiota bacterium
CGGGCGAGCCGGATCGATCAATCGAAACTCGTCGTAACCAAGCTAACCACGTTGAGTAGTGTGTTCCTCAACAAAACCTAACGAAACCTAACCTAACATTATGTCTGATATTATTTATATCGGAATCACTATCGTATCGTTTGTTGCTCTAACGCTATTCACTTGGGGCTGCAAAAACGTCTAGTTTTAGTGTCTGACTCTCTATGGAAAATCTACTCGTCGGTATCGTTTCGATAGGCCTGATCGTCTATCTGATCTTCAGCATGATCCGTCCGGAAAAATTTTAACCGGAATTTTAAACTAGACAGAAAATGAACATCCTAGGCTGGCTGGAATTAGCGATCTTTCTGATCGTCCTGTTATTAATCACTAAACCGCTCGGTATCTACCTGGTTCAGGTCTTGGACACGCGGGGCAAGACCTTCATGGATCCAGTGGTTAAACCCATAGAAAAAATCACCTATCGGCTCCTCGGTGTCGACCCGGAAAAAGAGCATTCCTGGTTTCAGTATACCGTCGCGTTGTTGGTGTTCGCTGTGGTCACGGTCCTGTTTACTTACGCCATTCTACGTCTCCAAGGTTTCCTGCCTCTCAATCAGGATCCGAAAACATTTCAGGCGGTGGCGGATCACCTCGCCTTCAATACGGCTATTAGCTTTTCCACGAACACGAACTGGCAGAGTTATTCTGGGGAATCGACCATGACCTATTTCTCGCAGATGGTCGGTCTCGCGGTACACAATTTTATGTCGGCGGCCGCCGGTATTGCCGTGGCGGCTGCGATCGTCCGAGGTATCGTTCGTCACACCGCCAAAACGCTCGGGAACTTTTGGGTGGATCTAGTCAGGGTCACGTACTACCTGCTGCTGCCGATTTGCTTTTTCTATGCCCTGTTTTTGATCTGGCAGGGAGTCCCACAGAATTTCAAGCCCTATCAAACCGCTAAAGTGGTCGAGGCGCAAAAGGTTCAGGCGCCCAAAAAGGATGCCAATGGGAATCCAGTTGTCGATGCTAAGGGTAATCCCGTAACGGAAGAACAGACGGTCGATTCTCAGACCATCACCGAGGGACCAATGGCCTCACAGATGGCCATCAAGATGCTGGGTACTAATGGCGGCGGCTTTGTTAACGCCAATGCTGCCCATCCCTTCGAGAACCCGACACCACTATCTAATTTTATTCAGATGTTATCTATCTTCGCCATTCCCAGCGCCTTGACCTACTACCTGGGCAGGATGGTCAAGAGCCAGAAACATGGCTGGGCCGTTTGGATAACCATGGCAATCGTGTTTGTAGTGGGATTTGTCATTTGCTGGGGCGCCGAGGCCGCGGGTAACCCACAGGTAACTGCGCTAGGCGTCAATGCGGCTAGCGGCAACATGGAAGGCAAAGAGGTACGGTTCGGTATTACGAACTCCGCGCTTTTCGCCACGGTTACCACTGACGCCTCCTGCGGCGCCGTCAACGGAATGCACGATTCCTTCACCCCGATTGGAGGACTGATCCCCATGCTCAACATCCAGCTCGGAGAAATTATCTTCGGGGGTGTAGGCGCCGGCCTGTATGGGATGATTCTCTTTGTAGTACTGGCAGTCTTCATTGCGGGCCTCATGGTAGGACGAACGCCCGAATATCTGGGAAAGAAAATTGAGTCTTATGACGTCAAGATGGCCGCCTTCGGGGTTTTGTTGATGGCGTTCTCGATCTTGGGCTTTTCGGGTTGGGCCAGTGTTAGTGATTGGGGCCAAGCCGGACGGAATAACATGGGTCCGCATGGTCTAAGTGAGATCTTGTATGCTTTCACGTCCTGCACCGGCAACAATGGAAGTGCCTTTGCTGGGCTAACGGCGGCGCCGACTAGCGGTGACCCGCACTACGACATTACGCTGGGCTTCGCTATGTTAATCGGCCGTTTCGGGATGATCATTCCTGTTATGGCCTTGGCTGGCTCACTTGCGCGCAAAAAGCTCGTGGCCACCGGAGCGGGGACGTTCCCGGTCAGTGGACCCATATTCGTGATATTGCTGATCGGTACTATCCTGTTGGTGGGTGCTCTCACCTTTTTCCCGGCTTTGTCGCTGGGCCCGATTCTTGAGCATTTCCTGATGTACGGAGGCAAAACCTACTGAGCTGTTAATCACCAGAACGAATTAACAGACCTGAAAGTTATCTATGGCTGCAAAGCAACATTCCATTTTTGATCCGTCGATCGTCGTTCCGGCCATCGGGGAATCGTTTAAGAAACTGAACCCAGTTACGTTGGCTAAGAATCCGGTCATGTTTGTGACGGAAGTCGGCGCGGCGATCACCACGGTCGTCTTGTTTGAAGGTCACGGTGACCTCCTTTTTCTGATCCAGATTGCTCTCTGGCTCTGGTTTACGGTGCTATTCGCGAACTTCGCCGAGGCGATGGCGGAAGGCCGGGGCAAAGCGCAAGCGAAAGCCTTGCGAGCGACCCGAACCCAGACATTTGCCAACCGGTTGACAAACGGCAGTGATAAGACCGAGCAGGTGCCGGCGGAACGGCTGCGCAAAGACGACCTTGTGTTGGTCAAAGCCGGTGAATTGATTCCCGGTGACGGCGATGTGATCGAAGGCGCGGCAACGGTAGACGAATCGGCCATCACAGGAGAATCTGCACCGGTGATTCGTGAAGCCGGCGGTGACCGCAGCGCGGTGACCGGAGGAACGAAGGTTCTCTCGGACGTTCTCAAGATCCGAATTACCTCGAACCCGGGGG
>JAFAZK010000327.1 GCA_019239825.1 Verrucomicrobiota bacterium
TATAGGACTATGCTTCAAGCGATTGGTCGCCCGCGTTGGAACGGATTAAATGGTAGTTTGAATATCGAGGGTCCCAGAATACCGCTTGCTGAGTTTCCCACAACGGATTCGGGCGAATCTGGTGTGTATATTAACGAGATTAAGGGCCAAATGCCTATCAACCTTCGGCATGCTTTTCAGGTAATGCGCAAAGGTCCGGTTTATCAACGAGAAACTCCGCACGGCCCCCGGCTCCCGATTAGGTGGGTTATGGGTTTATCTGTCGCACAAATGGCAGGCAGCGCCAAAGTAATGCCCGCAACCGAGGCTAGAATCAAAGAACAGCTCGCCAAGCGTTTGTGGCACTATGTGTCTCAATGGAACGCTGGGACTTTACCTAGTCGTGTGATGCGGGGGAGATGAACTAAAGATTTAAGGCTTATGCCCAACCAACAACAGTTTGTTACTAAGATTATAGTTGAAGGCGCATTAGATCCGAGTCTGGCGAAGACGATGGGTTATAGTAACCAGCAACTATCCAAAATGAACCAGATGCTAAACAGCATCGGTTCTACTAACAAGGTTGTTGTTAAATCGTTCGCTACATTCTCACCAGAGCTGCAAAAGGCTAACGTTGAGTCAAGTAAACTGGCTTCGAGTCTCAAGAATGTAGGTGTTGTTCTCGCCGCACTGGGCGTGGCTGATATTCTTGTCAGCGGGTTAAAATCAGCAGTGGGACTAGCTGAACAACTAGGCGATAAGTTCGCACGATTTGCATCTGAGGCTAGCAAGCTTTCATCGGAACGAGAGTTGCTAACCAAAGGGCTAGGTAATCTTTTAGGCAACCAAGCGCAAGCTGACCTGGTCCATAAGCAGATGTTTAATATCGCGAAAGCGTCGCCATTCCAAGCGAAAGATCTAGTGCACCCAATTCAACGCTTCGTAGCCAGTGGCATGAGCTTACCCCAAGCAGAATGGCTAGCAAAGCGTCAAGGTGATCTCATGGCCGGTATCGGCGGTGGAGCGGAAGAAATGGATCGGGCTACCCTGGCGTTTCAGGAAATAAATGCAAAAGGCTACGCCAACTCTAAGCAACTGAACACTCAGTTAGGTGCACTGGGAATACCGGTACAAAAGACGCTGGAACAAATACTGCATGTCACCCCGGAACAGCTAGATAAGATGATCCGCAAGCATCAAATCACTTCCGATATAGTGCAAAAGATGGTGGAAGTATTGACCGGGCCTAACGGCATGTTCTTTGAGAGTATGAAAAAGTTTGCTGAAACTTTTCAAGGGCTATCGACCGCTATCAAGGATGAGTTTCAATATTTCGAGGCCGATTTTGGCGACATCCTTAATGATATTACAAAGATTGTTTACGAGTTTGCAGGTGGTACGGACATCTGGAACAAGGTAAACGATTACATGGCTAATCTAAAGCGTGTTAACCATGCAGTATTATCGATTGTTACCAGCATGCCTCGATCAGACACGATTCGTGCGCTGGAACCGTATTTCAATATTATTACCGGTGTATTTCATAGCTTCAATACCTGGCTAGGCAGTTTCTTCGATTACGCGGATATACCGACGCAAGGCCAAACGATAGTACTTAACGCTTCTGGAGTCGCTGCGATCGAAAGTACTTTTACCTTTAGTAAGCTGCTATTCAAACAGATCTGGGAATTCGCGAACGCAGATGAGGTTATCAAACTCATATCGCTCAGTGCTCAACTCGCGCAACTAACTGCGCAAGCGGGTAATCTGGACAAACTAAAAGGAATGTTCACTATAGTTTCCGATATCCTGGTGATTGTTGGGGATTTCTTGACCAGTAACTTTGCTAAAGGCGCAATTGACACAGGCAAATTGACAAGGGACGTAGGAAGCGCAACGACCGCATTTTTTAATTCTCAACACGCTCCACGATCGCAAGATTATTGGCCTAGAAATGTTCCTTATTTTGCATCAGGCGGAATCGTTAATAGCCCCACATTAGGTGTGATCGGAGAGAGCGGTCCGGAAGCGATTTTACCGCTAAGTGGAGCAAGTACTTTAGATGATCTCGCGACGGCGATTAGCAATCTGAACAGCTTTCTAACGAATGTTTTTCCGGCTGGCACTCCTGGGGGTGGTGTGGGAGCGGGCTACGGCGGTGTTATGGGTGGTATTCGTGGCGGTGGTTCTGGCTCGTTAAATACTGTTTTCGGGCCAGGGGTAGCTGGAGATCAACCAGGGCAAGCCAATTACGATTATGATTCGTATCATGGAATCGGGCATATCCATGGGGTGCGATATAATCTAGGTCCTGGCAGCGTTGCGATTCATGCAGATTATGCAGAGGGTGTGCTTCACCTTAAGCCGGGACAATGGTTTAAGAATCCGAGAAATGGAAAATGGCAACGCTGGTCAGATACAAGCGGGAGCGGAAACGATCAGAATATAGATGAATATGTGCCGGGTAATGCTAGTGCAAGCGTGCATGTGACTTACAATATTTCGACGATCGAAGCGAAAGATGTTCATCGGGTCGTGAAAGAACATGCGGCAGCTATCCGAAAACACCTCGAAAACGATAGTAACCATCAAGCCAAGATTAACAGTAAAGCGCTTGTGTGAAATCGCAGCATAAACAGCAAACACTTAGAATAGAAAAAATTATATGGCCATCGATCTTACCGTACCTGATAGCAACATGCAGGCCCCCGAGCAGCCTGTCCCTAAGGTGGTAGCTCCTAACTCGCAAGTACAACAGCTAGCTAACACAAAAGCGGTTTCTATCCTTAAGCAAAAGGCACGAAAAGCGTGCGAGATGACTATACGGGTCGGTGGACTATTGCTCAATTTTGAATCTGCCACAGTGGGGCAATTGCTAGGGTTTTCGCCAAACGTGGAAAGGTGGACGGGCGATGGTGAGCAAAAGAATTGGGCGCTATCTGAAGTGCAATTTACGATCAAAGGTGGAAACCATGGGTCTAAAACGGAGCTGAAGTTTGTGCAATGTGTACCTAACATCAAAGCGCAAGGTAATGGCTAATCTGTAAAAGAAATGGCTAGACTAACACGCAATCGCCAATCAGCACCGCAACCGCTACATATTGCGGTAAGAGCTTATCGTATCGGAACCGCAAAACTGGCTTACGATTCATGCGGTGATGATACCCGTAGATTAACCAACGCAATTCTTGATTCATTATTCGGAATGGATTTCAAGAGGCTTGTACGCGAGATCGAAAGCTACAACGAAGAGCGGGAGGATGTGTTGACGGAGGTTGGCAGCGAGGCGGAAAGCGGCCAGGGCGAGCCAGAGTTGGCAGAGGCGCAATCACCCTAATCTGCCGGCTGTCAGGATAGCGGCCTAGGAATCAAAAGCGATCCTGGGGCAACGTCGAGCGTTTCTTTTTGCGAGTGGTTGCAAAAACAGCGTCGGAAGAATCAGCTTCGCGGACTTGCTGCCACAGATTGACACGTGTTAACCGGGCCGGTCGTATCACCTCGCCTAGTCTCTTCCGGCAGGTCTGGAGGGAATATAGAACGAAGCCTAACCTTACCTGGAGCAGAATGCTTCCACTACGACCGGCTCTGTTCTGAATTCAGTCTTGGCTTCTCGCAGCTCGTGCAAAGGAATCTCGATGATATGAAGGCCTGCCGTGACGGTCGAACGTCCGTCGCCCATCATCCTGCTTGCAATACGACCAAGCGCTTCCATGTTTTCGGCTCGCTCAAGCCACACCTTCAATTGTGCTTCGGAGGCGTCAGCAAGCCCAAAAATTTCTCGCAGGTCTGCACGCTTTACCTTGATACCGATCCCTTCACCGAATTTCTGAGAGCTTGTTCCCGTTAACGCCAGAGAAACTCCGTCCCGGCTGGCAACAACACCAAATCCCGATACATCAATTCCCATAAAATTTGCTAGTTTGCGGGCTAAAGTACACATTATCAGGAACTTAGCTAGTCCGTTCTCCAAGGAAAACGCAATCCCGCTGCAAACTCCTCCCGAGTAACACGTTTGTTGGCCAGGGCGAGTATCCAATCGAAAAGCTCGTTGTTGCTGTAGATCTGGACCGGCACGCCATTTATCTGCAAGAACTCTATACAAGCCGCGATTGCTGTTCTCTTGTTGCCGATCAAAAAAGCCTGAGCCTCTGAGATGTAAAACGCATAGGCTCCCGCAAGGTCGAACAAATCCAGCACTGATCCGTAACCAGCATAAGACTCGACAGCATGAACAGCAGAGTCTAAGCGGTCACGGTCGAAATCCCTTTCTGGACCTACGAGTCGATGATGAATCCAAATAACCGACTCGGTAGAAAGGAACTTAGGATCGATTTCTTCGAGCACCTAGGTTTTAGAAAGCCGCCAAATCAGTTCGGCGCGTTCCTTCGCAAATGCTTCAGTTGCCTCATAAACTGCTTCCTCTGAGGCATACTCGATCTTTACTGGCTTCTTCACTAAGAAGCGTTTGGGCGCTTCTTTCTTTTCCATGCGATGGATCGTACCACAAAGGTGCAATCTGTGCATCAAGCAAATTCCGGTAGGTACCGGTAGATGCCGGAATATAACGGTATTTGCTGTGAGATCTACAAGGCAGAATTCGGGCCAAAAGCGAGATGACTCGTCATAGGAGGGATCTTCAAAAAGGCACCAGTGTTGTGGCTTATGGGTGTGAGCCACAACAGAAGAACTAGTCTGGATGATAGCGCCCTCAAAGGACGCTATTAAGGACGTTATATGCCCAACGTTATCCGAAAAGCTTGAAAGTGCTTGAGGAATTCGAGTGTTTATCTCGTATAGCCTAAACCCTTTGGAGGCGTTATTCATGGTTCGAATCCATGCGCGGTAGCCATTCGACGCGCCTGAGGCTTGCTCATGGCAGGCCATCCGACGCAAACTGTGAATAGCCTTTTTTTTCCCAAAGAGGCGCGTCGAATGCCCTCAGCAAGCCTCATGCGCGTCGAATGGGCTGGTTTTCGCGTTTATCGTCCGTGTTAAGCTGCTTGAACGACTCCACAACGTGAAACGGGAGAACCTCACATACCTCCCAACCCTTGAGCCGCCACCGCCGGTCAACGGGTTCACCTTTATCTACATCCTCGCTTGCTCGCACGGCGCGCTTTATATCGGAAGCACCAGTGACCTACGCGGCAGGCTTGCCCAGCACGGTGGATCCAAAGGAGCCAAGTTTACCCGTGATCACGGGGGTGGGCGCTTAGTCTACTATGAAGGACCGTTTGACTCTGCGGTAGCCGGATCGGAAATTTTCCTGCCGGAGACTTACTTCTTTGAAGGGATCGGTGAGCCGGATGGCGATGGCAAGGCTTTCTCAGTTTCTCGCCATTTTGCGGCCATTCGCGTAGCCGTATCGAAATCAGCGTTGGCAGCGCTTGCGTTCCCCATGGCCTGGTAGGCATTCCCACGAGTCTGATATAGGCGGATAGCGGTGAGAGGATTTGGATCGAGTCTGATAGCCTGTGAATAGTCGGAGACGGCTTGATCGTATTGCTTCAACTCGAAATAAGTCATTCCGCGCTCGTAGTAAATCCTGCTGAGACTCAGATCTTCGGCGAGGTGCTCATGCTGAACGGTACGAATATACATGAGTCGGATCGCTTCGAGATGGTCGCTGATGGCCTTGCCGTATTGTCGTAGGCGTTGTCGAAGATCGCTGCTGCGCGCTGCCAGGCTTTCGTAAGCGTCGCCTCGACTGGCGTAGGCTTCTTGATAGTCAGGCTCAAGCCGGATGGCTTGATTGTAATCAAGGATTGCCGCTTGATACTCTTTCATTCGATTTTCCTCGAATGCTCGATTAAAACAGGTGACCGCATCCTGCGCTCGACATGCGGGAGCAGATAAAATGAGAGCGACGATAAGCATCGCGAGGACACTCACCGTAGGCCAGGATATCAAAGATGCCGGTGTAAAAGCAAGCAGCGGCAGGCCTGGTCGGAACAATTGGATGGGATCGCAGAAAGACAAGTCGGCCCGATTTGCCGTATGAGATACGCGCCCGATCCTAGTCGGCGCGTGCTCACCTTCGCTTCAATATGAATAACTTAGCCTACGGCGTTCAGAAGCAGCGGAAGAAAAATTTGTCAGCATTTGTTGACTAACCGCTTTTCTCCGAACACGAGCGGAAGGGATTGCTGCCTGAATATGGTTAAATCTTCTTTATAATTTTCAGGTTTTCTGTAAATTATCTGGCTTTTATGCCCGATAACACATTCGTCGTTTCATTCCTTAATAAGGAGCACGAACCTATACGGATCCACGCAGAAACCGTCGAAGCTCAAGGAGATAGCTACGCCTTCTTAGAGGATCAAAATGTCGTGGCTATGGTTCCGAGAAATGTTGTTCGTAGTGTAGTGGAAGAGTGTTCATTGGACGAGGCTGAGCCATTGTCGTCGGCCGACAAATGATCAACCTGACCGAAGAAAAGCACGGAGTCCTTTCAAAGCCCTACCGAGACAGACCGCCTCGGTCTTATTGATTAGCAAGCGAGCGTCCCGGCGGCCTGGATGAATCCGACCTCGACTACGGTAGTCATTCTTCTAGTTCGGTTTTGACAGGCAGCTCGGCACGATCTCCCAAAAGGCTCGCCGCACTGGGGGCGTGACGCGCGGCCCCATCAGCGATTGGATCAGCGGGCGGTGAAAGCCGAAGCACACATTTCAAAAATGCCAAAGAAAAGGCGGTTCCAGGAGACCAGTCTACAAGTGAACTGCGATCTACTGCGAACAGGCTGATAAGAAGGCAGACTCAGGAGGAGGCATTTTGTGACCAAAGCAAGAGCTCAAGAGCATTTGGATGCGGCCGACAGGAGTCTAAAAGGCGCTAAGCCTCGGATACGGGAGCAAGAAGAACGAGTCCAGAAATTGGCTCGCAACGGTCATGAGACGGAGAATTCCGAGGCGTTTTTGATAACGTTTAAGGACTTGGAAGTAACCATGGTGAAGCACAGAGACCTTGTCAGATCGGAATTAAACAAAGCGGAATTCCATTTGATAACGCGTCCGAGATAGCTGCTCAGACTGGGAGTAATCTCTCAAAATAATTTTGAGGGTCCGTCCCCGGCCGAAATGGCGGTCCAGTGAGAAACATCAGCTAAAGCTCTGATCAAAAATCACACTGCGTTTAAGGCAGGTGAGCCAATCTCGCGAGAAGCGGCTATCATAACCAATTCGACGAGCTCAGGGCGGGTGCGCGTCGAATGGGCCAGTTAAATTTGCGTCCGCCCTAGCAGTGACGCAATTTCGACGATATTATCGTTGAGCAACCCCCCACAACAGAAAATCCCCAATCCCCCAATGCGTAGATATTTGTCTTTCGCTACCGTCACCTTCGCCACAGCATTTCTGGCGTGTTTGTTTCCATCGGTCAGTTCAGCCCAGAGTACAAAGTCGACATACTTTTGGGTTTCGCACGGATCGCCAACTGATCCGGTATGGACGTTGTTTCTCGAAGGAGCTAAGCAGTGGGCGAAGGATACCGGGAACGAGGTTCGGACCTCGTTTCATAGTGGCGATGTTCCATCACAACAGGAAGCGGTCCGCGCGGCGATTAGCGCGCATGCTAAAGGGATCGTCACTAGCACTCCGGACCCGGGAAGCCTAACCAAGGTCATCGCGGAGGCACATGCTGCCGCTATTCCAGTCGTCATCCTCAACACTGACGATAAATCCAGCGGTCGCGATGCCTACGTCGGGGGAGACAACGTTGCTGCCGGCCGGCGTCTGGCCCAATATCTAGTCGACCATAATTTTGTAAAACAGGGGGATTTTGTTTGGACGCCCGTCGAGGTGCCCGGAGCGACCTATCAGACGCTGCAAACTCAGGGGTTCGATTCGGTTTTCAAGCCCCTTGGGATAACGACAGAAATTACGGAGACCAAGCTGGATCAGGCCGAGGTCATTAGCCGAATGGCCGACTATCTGGTCGCCAATCGCAAAAAGATTAAGGCGATCTATTGCATCGGTGACTTAACCAGCGGCAGCATTAAGCGGGTGTTTGATCAAGTTGGGATTAAGCCAGGAGAGATACCGGTTGTCGGCTGGGGCAATTCTATCGACACCGCTCAGGAAGTAATAGACGGTTACGTGAATGCGGCCATGTGGCAGGACCCGTTAGCCTCGAGCTATATGGCATTATCAGTGGCATCGATGGCGGCATCTGGAATTCCTCCCGGGTTCGATATTATCGTTGGCACGCTTTACGAGAAGGATAAGGCCCCGTTTTTCCTCAAGGTCATGCAGGGAGGTAAGACGAAGTAGTGGCCACGCTAGGATTGCTTTCTCCGGAATTTCCGGTTGTCTCCCTTGACGCAAACCTCGACGCGATGGCGGCCACCGGTGCGACCGGGGTCCAATTCGATCTGGTTTCTGCCGTGGGTCACACCTTTCCGGCTGAGCTTTCCGCACATACGATCGAGCTCATTACTGAAGGTTTCTCTCGACGCCATCTCACGCTTGCCGCCCTTTCCGGCACCTACAATATGATCGACCAGGATCAGCAGGCGCGTTCGGCGGGAGCAGAGGGCTTAGACCGCGTGATTGCGTTGGCTCCTCGTCTCGGCGCGGAGGTCGTCACCTTATGCACCGGGTCGCGCGACCCGGAGAGCATGTGGCGAAAACACCCGGGCAACGATTCATCTGAGGCGTGGTCAGATCTACTCGTACAGATCGAGAGGGCGGTAACTGTTGCCGAAGAATACGGGGTCACGCTGGGTGTGGAACCCGAGATCGGTAACACGATAAACTCAGTGCAGAAAGCTCGACGGCTTCTCGACGAGGCGAAGTCGCCGCGCCTGAAAATCGTGATGGACGGAGCCAATGTTTTTCAGAGTGGCCAGTTGCCCAATATGCGGAAAGTACTCGACGAAGCATTCGATCTGCTCGGTTCCGACATCGTTCTGGCCCACGCAAAAGATCTTGATAGGGATGGGGAGGCCGGGCATCTCGCCGCCGGACGAGGCCGGCTGGATTATCCGTACTACCTGGAATTGCTGAGAAAATCCGGTTTCGATGGGACGATCATTCTGCACGCGCTGCAACCGGCTGAAGCCAAGGACAGGCTTGCCTTTGTACGTAGCGTTGCGCCCGCGGGTTATCTCTAAAAAGCCGCGATCGAATTCTTCCCGCTCTAAAACCCTTGAATCACAATACGGAAAGATCACAAAGGTCACAAAGACAGAGAAATCTCACGCAAAGCCGCAAAGGCGCAAAGGGTAAAACGAAGACGGATTTAATCAGGAGGCAAACAAGGCAACGTAGCTCTCTGTTTTCTACTCTGTGGTGATTTTGCGGCGCCCGAGAAAACTAGGCATAGAAAGTCCAAAAAGCAGCTGAGACAGGAAACACGATCTCCGTCCCCTCTGTTAACTCCTGTTCAAATTCGTCTTCCCTTTGCGCCTTTGCGGCTTTGCGTGAGATTTCTCTGTCTGAAAAGATTGCCTGAGTCTCACGGTGGACTTGAGATCGGAAACGAAACATTTCTTTAAATGCGTGTCGGTATCATCGGCTGTGGGAATATTTCAGACATCTATGTCAGAAACGCGAAACTCTTTCGCGATATCGAAATCGTCGCCTGTGCCGACGTTAACCCTGCTGCGACGCAACGATTAGCTAACAAATATTCATTGCGAGCAACCAATGTCAGGGATCTTCTGGCCGCCGACGATATCGAGATCATACTCAATCTGACGCTGCCTGCTACCCACGCGGAAGTTTCCCGAACGGCCATCGCCGCAGGAAAACACGTCTATAGTGAGAAGCCACTAGCAACCTCCTTTCGAGACGGTGTTGGGTTGATGGAGGATGCTGAGGCGAAGGGTCTGCGGGTAGGTTGTGCGCCGGATACGATTCTCGGCGCCGGCCTGCAGACCGCTAAAGCTCTGATTGATGAGGGGCGTGTCGGTCCGATCATCACCGGTCTGGCAGCGGTCATGACCAAGGGCATGGAGCATTGGCATCCCAATCCGGCTCCATTTTATCAAGAGGGTGCCGGTCCCGTGTTAGATCTCGGTCCCTATTACATATCGGCGTTGACCGCCCTTCTCGGTCCGGTGAGTGAGCTTCGAGCCGTCGGGCGAATTAGCCCGGTAGAACGGCGTTTCGGCGAAGGACCTAAAAAAGGTGAGACCTTTTCGGTCGGCACCTTTACCACGCTGAACGCTATCCTGACATTCTCCGCGGGAGCGATTATTAGCTTCCTGGCGAGCTGGGACGTCTGGAGGCATGGGGTTCGACCAATCGAGCTGCATGGAACCTTGGCCTCAATCCGCGTCCCTGATCCAGACACATTTGGCGGCGACGTTGAGACCTCCGCCAATAACAGGCTGCTGAATATTCACGATCCCAACAGCGTGGCCTTACTAAGCGACCAATTAGACTGGCTCATAGACAAGACCGATGAAAAGCCATTTGGAGGGATCAACTATCCCCTGGGAAATCCAGTCGTGGCGAACTATCGTTCGCTTGGCCTTGCGGAAATGGCAAACGCCATAGTCGAAGACCGGCCCCACCGGTGCTCCGGTCGCTTTGCGTTACACGCGCTGGCGGTGATGCTCGGGATTATAGAGTCGGCCGGATCGGGCCAGACTGTGAAGATCGGTGTTCCCGGCACAACCTTCCAGCGTCTTACAGAGGAAGAAGCGAGGCGCCTTCTGCGTTAGGCTGTTTCGAAGTACCAGCCAGCTCAGATGATCATTGTCTCAGCGTCCGCTACCGCCCGATAAACCGCGCACAAACCTGTCGCCCTTTGTTTGCTTTCCACGCGGTATCGCCAACGGCTCAGATCCGGCGCGATCCTGTAAAACATGTTAGACTCGTGACGCCCGCGCCGAGATCCACGCCCTGGCGGCCCCATTCGCCGTCACGCCCACCTAGTTTCTGGATTCTGCCTCCTCTCTTTGTACTCCTCGAACTCAAGTTCAGAACCCAGCTAGCACCAACTTACCGTGTGTCCGTCCGCTTTCGATCCCCGCGTGCGCTTTCTTTAGATTTTCAGCATTGATATTCCCGAGCGCAGTTGTAGCCGTCGTTTTTATTAGTCCGCTATCGATCAGAGAAGCAGTATCGCTCAACAGTTTACCTTGCGCCCCGATATCTGCGGTTTGGTATAGACTGCGCGTAAACATAAACTCCCAGTGCAAAGTCGCGCTCTTCTGTTTCAAAGGTGTAACGTCGAGCGTTTTTGGGTCATCAATCAAACCGAAATGACCTTGCGGGGATAGCGCTTCGACGATCGCTGCATAGTGGGTCTCGGTCGCGTTGATACCTGCAATGTATTCTACCGACGGGATCCCGGTGGCATGCAGCTGTTGAACTATCGGTTGAGAATGATCGATCACTTGATGAGCGCCGAGATCCAGGCACCAACGTCGGGTCTGTTCTCGCGACGCCGTAGCGATAACGGTCAGTGTGGTGAGACGACTGGCTAACTGGATCAGCATTGAGCCCACACCGCCAGCAGCGCCGATGATTAAGAGATGACCAGCCTCCCCAGCTTTTCCGGGTAACACCCGAAATCTATCGAAAAGAAGTTCCCACGCGGTGATGGTGGTTAGGGGAAGGGCGGCGGCGGAAACGAAGTCCAGAGTCTTCGGCTTGGCTGCCACAATGCGTTCGTCGACCAGGTGAAACTCTGCGTTGGTTCCCGGTCGCACTAAGGATCCGGCGTAATAGACTTCGTCGCCTTCGCGGAACGAGGTGACCTCCGATCCGACTCGAACCACGACGCCGGCTGCATCCCAGCCTAGGATCTTGTATGCGCCGTCTTCCGGCTTGGATCTGCGTCGAACCTTGGTGTCGACGGGATTAACTGACACCGCTTTAACTTGAACGAGAAGATCTCGAGAGGTGGGTTCGGGAACCGGAACGACAATGTCGAGTAAAGAATCTGGGCGATCAATCGGTAATGGTTCGCGATAACCGACCGCGGGCATGGAAGTACTCATACACGACCCTTAACATAACAATCCATAGTGACAAGTACGCACAATTTTTGTATATAGTATCACTTAGTATACTAAGATTGGTACCCTCCCTGCATGTCCCGAAGTCACCTTGGAGGGATGGTCAGGAACCACCATGAATCATGAAACAGAAAGCTTATGATTGCGCTTTGGGATGCCCGGTTGAGGCAACTCTGGATTTGATTGGCGGTAAATGGAAAGGGGTCCTCCTTTATCATCTATTGCCGGGGACTCTCCGATTTAGCGAACTTCGTCGCCGTCTAAGCGGAATCACTCAGCGGATGTTAACCAGACAGCTACGCGAGCTGGAAGAAGCCGGCTTGATCGTGAGAAAGGTGTACGCCCAAGTGCCACCTAAGGTCGAATACAGCCTTTCGAAGAAAGGTGAAACGCTGACGCCCGTGATCCGAGCCCTCGAGCGTTGGGGAGAAGATCACCTAGCGAAATCTGGGGCCAAATTCAAGAAAGCAGCCTACGGTGCGCCGGATTGACGGAACTTAGGCTTTAGGGTGCCGTTCGGACACCGCAGACAAACCGCGACGCCGGCGTCGGAGAGCTTCTTTAGGATCGCAGGCGGGTCTAGCTGAAAGGACTTCGCAAGATCAGCAAGATACTTGGGGTTTAGCAAGCGCTGTATTAACTCCGTATCTAACGTTGAATAACCCTTAGTTCTGGGCCCTTGGTTTTTGCGCAAACTACCTTTTGTGAAATCATCTCCGGCCAAATCCCATCGGAATGTGTAAGTACCGCGGATGGGGTGAAATATTAACAACCGAAAATCGATGCTCCCGTCTTTGTCCTGGACGACTAATCCATACCAGTCACACGCATACGCCCAGCCCGGATAATCGTTAAGAGCGAGGATCCTCTTAAGCTCGCTAAGCGTGTCTTTGGGAGGGGGCATACATTCTATAAGGCTAGAACGCATATTGTCATTTACCCCACGCGCCCTTGCTTTATTCCCAGCTAAATTGCGGAAGGTTCGAAAGGGCTACTGTGTCGGACTGATACCGATATCGTTTTTTGAGAGCCCGGATTCGCCCGGTTGCGTTGGCCGAGGTTCTCATCGTATATCGCGGGATGTTTTCTCACGTAGTGATCTTTTGGACCGATCCAAGTAGGCCCGATGCTCCTGATGAGCTGATCGCGGCCGCCAAGAAATACCTGGAATCAATTCCTGGTATTGTGCATTTCCATGTCGGAAAGATGGCTAGCAGTCACCGCGACATTGTTGACCAGACCTACCAAGCTGCCTTGAACATCCAATTTCAGAGCAAGGAAGCGCAAGACGAGTACCAGGTGCATCCGCAACACCTGGAATTCGTGAATCAGTGTAAGCCGCTCTTCGCCAAGGTCGTTATATACGACTTTGAATAAAGGCGTCATTTGCCTCCGAGCCACAACTTCGCTTTTTAGGGCATGGCGCCTGGCACTGGCGGCAAGTCCTCGGTAATCTGCGCTCCGCCAGGCATGTCGTGTTGCCCCAACGCTTACCGGCTTCGGGGAGCGGTTCAGTGTACTTGACCCCGCGATTGTCGCTCAGCGGGTAGAATTAGCCGAAAAGACCAGCGCCTGGAGGGGAGCCGCTTTGGCGTGTGCCCCCGGCCAAACCTCACGAGTTCGTCTCGGCGTACGGTAAAGGCGAACCGATGAGGGCAACAGGCGGCTCCCGCGAATTACCCATCGTGTCGCAGTCCTATGGGTAAAATCCAAACGAATCGAAACGCCTTAGCTCAAAATATTACGCTGGGACATTCGCGGGAGCCGCCTGCTGCGACACTTTTTGGCCGGATCGCGACGTGGAACGAACACGGGAGACCGTAGGAAAACCTACCAAAGCGGCTCCCCTCCAGGCGCTTTGGGATAAGAACAGACCACGTGAACACGCCAATCTTTTCGAGGACGAGTACGACGAAAGGCCATTTTTCAGACTCCCAGCCCCTGGATCCTATTCCGTGAAGATATCGTCACATTCAACGCGTTGTCTTCCTGCGCTGAGTTTGCTTTTTTCAGCAGACGCTTGCCTCCCCTCCGGGTCGGCTAACACGAATGCTCAAGGAGGTGAGCAAAGACAGTACACAACGTTCACAGGATCTAGATACAGATGAAAAACAGGACCCTCACTCTCGGCGGCTTGGCCGCCGGTATTTTGTCGGCGCTACCGGCGATTGCCGGAAACGACAATAACAACACCAACAACACCTCGAAAGTTGAACACGTACTCGTAATCTCGGTCGATGGAATGCATCAGTCCGATTTGGCTTGGTACGCGCAGAACTTTCCTAAATCCACGTTAGCGGCGCTCATGGCTCAGGGTATCGATTACTCCAACGCCAGCACTCCGTTTCCTTCAGACTCGTTTCCGGGAATGGTGGGGCAATTCACTGGAGGTAACCCTGCAACTACGGGGATTTATTATGACGACACCTGGAACCACGCGGTATTTCCTGTCGGGACAACGAATTGCAGCGGGCCGGTACCTGGCGGCGAGACGGCTTATACCGAAGTCGATGATATTAATCTGAATGCGCTCGATGCCGGTCAAGGCATTGTGCCAGCTCCGGGTTCTGATCCTTGGGCCGATATTCTCCAGCTAAAGGGGAACGCGAAGCAGTTGATGAGTCCGTCGCACTTGCCGATCGATCCAACCACCTGCGCGCCGATCTTCCCGAACCAATACCTCCATGTGAACACGGTGTTTGAGGTTGCCCATCAGCACAGATTGGTCACTGCGTGGTCTGATAAACATCCGGCCTACCAGATTTTGTCTGGGCCTTCTGGTAAAGGTGTCGACGATTATTTCTGCCCGGAGATTAACAGCAGCGCGAACGCCGCCGAACCGACTGCCCAAGGCCAGCCTGACTGGACAACGGACAACCTCTTAACTCAGCAGTACGACGGTTACAAAGTCGAAGCAGTCATCAACTGGATCAACGGCCATCATCACAACGGTACTGGAAATCCGGGAACACCGGCGATTTTTGGAATGAACTTCCAGACCGTTTCGACCGGGCAGAAGCTACCGACCTCAAGAACCGAAGGCGACCTGTCAGGCACGGCCAAAGGCGGTTATCTTGCTGATGGCGCAACCCCGGGTGTCGTTTTAACCAATGCGCTTACCTTCGTCGACCAATCTCTGGGTCAAATGGTGGCCGCTCTCGGCAGCCGCGGTCTCCTTAGTAGCACCGCGATCATCATCTCGGCCAAGCATGGTCAGTCGCCGATGAACCTCGCTGCTCTTAATCGGATTGACGACGGTAAGATTATTGCCGCTCTCAACGCGGGTTGGAACAAGGCTCATCAAAACGGAAACCCCAAGGCAACGCCATTGGTGGCTCTTGGGACCGATGATGACGGTATGCTGCTCTGGTTAAACGATCGTTCCAGCACGGCCACAGAATATGCGAAGGAGTTCCTTACGAACTACAGTGATTCTTCGGCAAGCGTTGATGGTAAAAAGGTTACGTCGGCAGGCCTTTGGCAGATCTACACGGGCGTAGCCGCAGCTCAACTCATCGATATTGATCAGAGTGATCCCCGAGTGCCGGATGTGATTGGTCTTTCGCAATACGGGGTCGTCTATACCGGGGGTACGGCTAAGATCGCCGAGCACGGCGGAGATCACCTCGAGGATCGGAACGTTCCGATCCTGGTCACCTGGGCCGGAGCGACGCCTGGCTTGAATGTCACCACCCCGGTGGAGACCACCCAAATCGCCCCGACGATCCTGGAGCTGCTGGGCCTCAACCCTAATGAGCTCCAGGCGGTTAAGATTGAAGGAACCCAGCCCCTGTTTTAGGCAGTAGCGGTTCGGTGAACATGGAGCCGCCATTTTGTTTCCGGAAGTGGCGGCTCTGCCGTGAGTCAAACTTTGGTGGGATGAGCCTCCCGAATGACCTGGAACCGCTACCAGGGGTGAACGTCATTCTACGCTGAGCAGCAGCTCCTTGGTTTTGACATTTCCCAAGCTCCTTCGATATTTCGCGGGAGTGAGCAATCTGGACTTGAACAACTTGTTGGACGGGTGGTCGCATGAGCCCGGACAGGTAAAAGCGCGTAAGATCGTGGGGAACGATGGACGTGAAAAGCTGCAGCTTCGGATTGACCTCGGAGTCATCCAAATGGAATTGCAGGGTCGGCCGGATGGCGAGCGACCGTTCGGGCATGAGTCGTTGCTCCAGTACCATCAATCACGAGCGGGTACCGCTCAGACTCGTGGTACAACGTATGAACTTGGTGATAGCGATCTAGTCGCTCTTCAGCAGGAAGCGGTGCAGTATTATCATCGTTATTTAAGTCTCTTTCAGTTACAGGATTATCCTAACGTGGTTCGGGACACCGCTCGGAATCTCGAGCTCTGCGATTTTGTCGCTAATCATGTTCGCGAAGAAGAAGCGAGGTGGGCATTCGAACAGTTCCGGCCCTACATCGTCATGATGAATACTCGGGCTCAAGCTTCGATCGAGATTCAGGGCGGACGAGTCGGGCAAGCGATCCGCGCCATTGAAGGCGGTCTCCATCAGATCGAAAGCTTCTACCGATCGATCAGCCAGCCTGAATGGATTGAGACGAGCTCCGAGCTCGCCTTTTTGAATGAATGGTTGTCAGAGGTTAAAGCGAACCTTCCGTTGAGTCCGTTGGAATTGATGGAAAGAGATTTGGAACGCGCCATCGCGGATGAGGCCTATGAACGGGCAGCCGAGCTGCGCGATGCGATTCAAAAGCTCTCGAGGTCACCTGGCAAAGGGTAGCCGCGAGGCAGTAACCGCGAATGGACGCCAAAAGAGGATCCATTTGCGGTTCGGGCTTTTCTTTTCGGCTCCATTTGCGGTTAGTTTTCGGTTGGGTGCCTTCTCCTACGCCCCTCTTTACAACCCGCGGTACCCCTTCCATATTTGGGATTCCATCGACGCCGCTAGGTTCGCGATCGGATCCCTTATGAAATTCAGCCTTAGCACTTTTGCGACCCTGCTGTTTCCTTTAATCGCCGTTGCCCAGTCTGACCACGTTGCCCAGTCTGACCACGCTGCCCCGAAGTCCACTCTCACTCTGAGTCAGCTTCAAGAACAAGCAGCCAAGTTCAACACGGTTCTGACGCCGCTCAATTGGGATACTACCCCGGAGCAAATCACCAGCGAAACCGATGCCGCAATCGCTGCCGCTAATCGGGAGTTGGATACGATCGGTAAACTTAGTGAAAGCAAGCTCACGTTCGAGAATACGATTCGGGCGCTGGATGATGTTGCATTCGAGCTGGAGACGGTCCATCACCGGTTCGACATCATCGAACAGGCCCATCCCGACCCTAAGATGCGGAGCGCAGCGGTCGACGCGATCCAAAAGCTGAACGATTTCGACGTCGGCATTGACTATCGACAAGACGTGTATCATTCGGTTCGGGCTTACGCTGAAACCAAGCCACAACTCGGCCCGGTAGAACAGCGTCTCTTGGATTTTACTTTGCGGGACTACAAACGAGCCGGGTTAACCCTCGATGACGCGAAGCGGGGTCAGGTTGAAAGCATCCGCAAGCAGATCTCTTTCTGGGAAACGCACTTTGCAGTTAATAGCAATAACGCCAGCGCCAAGCTAACCTTTTCGAAAGACGATCTTGAAGGTGTGCCGGCCCCGTTTCTTGCTCAGATTAAAACCGGAGATGACCAATATACGGTGGATGCAAACGTCGCTCCGCAGTTCCTGACCGTTGCTTCGAATTGCGTGAAAGAAGAGACCCGCAAAAAGCTGCAGTTGGCCAGGGACACCCGCGCCAAAGACAAAAACCTTCCTATCGCGGCGAAAGCAATTTCTTTGCGCGCAGAACTCGCAGCGCTCCTTGGCTATCAGTCTTGGGCCGACTATCAGACCGAAACCAGGATGGCTAAATCCGGAGCCAACGCCTTGGATTTTCTGGAAAAGCTCAAGGTCGGGCTACAGCCGAAGTATGACGAGGAACTGGCGCAGTTTAAGAAGATAAAGGCGGGATTCTCCGGTTCGACTACTCCTGACGTGAACCTTTGGGATTATTACTTTGTCTCTGATCAACTCGAGAAGCAGAAATACGCGGTCGATGAAGAAGCCTTAAGAGTCTATTTCCCCATGGATCGGGTTCTGCAGGGAATGTTCGCGGTATAC
The DNA here is from genome assembly GCA_019239825.1 of Verrucomicrobiota bacterium. Taxonomy (GTDB): domain Bacteria; phylum Verrucomicrobiota; class Verrucomicrobiia; order Chthoniobacterales; family JAFAMB01; genus JAFAVN01. The sequence goes on from JAFAZK010000327.1 coordinate 18,083, forward strand.
GAAAGGATCTTTGGGATTAAAATTGAACCGTTAGAACCACCCACAAAATACGTGGATGATCTTAAGTTCTACGCCATTATTGATTCCGCGACCAACCAACCCTTGGGGCTGCTCTACATGGACCTTTTTCCTCGCCCCGGAAAGTACAACCATTTTGCCACGTTCGCCGGGATTGACGGCAAGCTTTTGGCGAACGGCAAATATCAGAGACCGACTGCGGAATTGATCTGCAATTTCCCGGCGCCGTCCGCAAATGCGCCTTCGCTGTTGGATCATCAAGAAGTGACCACCATCTTTCACGAATTCGGTCACGCCATGCATGCGATCCTCACGACAGTCAATTACGCAAGCCTGTCGGGGATGAACGTGCCTCAGGATTTCGTCGAAGCACCATCCCAGATGCTGGAGTATTTCACCTGGGATAAGAATGTCTTGGACAGTTTTGCCGCCGACTACCGGGATCCAACTAAGAAGATTCCGAGTGAGATATTGGAAAAGCTGAAAGAAGCCGATCTTGCGACCAAGGCTTCCTGGTATCGCCGCCAGCTCTCCTTCGCCATCATGGATCTGAAGCTGCACATGCCATTGACTGCTGATCAGAAAGCAAATCTAAATGGCTACGTTAATTCTATTCTGAACGAAGTGTTTCTCCCGTCAGATCCGAGCAGCGCAATGCTCGCGTCGTTTGGACATCTCTTCGATGGATACGACGCAGGTTACTATGGTTACGCCTGGGCAGACGCGATCGCCGCCGATATGGCTTCGGTCTTTCGAAAGGCGCCGGACGGATTTCTGGACCCAACCGTGGGACGTCGTTTGCGGGATGAAATTTACGCGGTCGGGAACTCGCGAGACGTGACTGACTCAGTCGAGCACTTTCTCGGTCGAAAACAATCGATCCAACCCTTTCTGAAGAAGGTCGGCATCGACTCTGGGACGATGTAATGAGGCTTCGTTCTATTGCGGTTTTTTGTCTGTTTCTGAGCTCCGCTACCGCTGTTTTTGCAATAAGCCGGACTCTGGAAGAAGCCAACCGGCATAAGATCCTTCTGCTCTGTGTGGGATCAGAGCCTCAGAGCTTGGATCCGCAATTGGGCCAGGGCGATACCGAGCATCAAATCATCGACGCACTGATGGACGGCCTCGTTGAGAACGATGAGCACGACCAAGCCAAGGTTGTGCCTGGTTTGGCCGATCATTGGGATCACAACGACGATTATTCCGTATGGACTTTCCACATTCGGGAGAACGCCAAGTGGTCCAATGGTGATTCCGTAACCGCGCAGGACTTCATCGATTCTTACCGGCGAATTCTAACGCCCAGCTTAGGCGCGGTGTATTCCGATGCTCTTTTTATAATGAAAGGAGCCCGGGATTACTACGATCAGAAATTGACCGACTTTAATCAGGTGGGCGTTCATGCTGAGGATCCTAACACTCTCAAGATAGAACTGATTGGGCCAACGCCGTATTTTTTATCGGCAATTCTGCACACCTCATGGTTTCCGGTTCATATGCCGACAATCCTCAAGTTCGGCCGAATGGATGAGCGCGATACCAAGTGGACAACTCCCGGCAATTACGTCGGTACAGGTCCGTTTATACTCAAGACCTGGCGCCAGAATGATGTCATCGAAGTAGTGCGTAACCCGCTGTATTGGGATGCCGCCACCGTGAAGCTCAATGGGATCAATTTCTACTCGATCGAGAACTCCGATGCTGCGGAGCGAGCCTTTGAAGCCGGGCAACTACATAAGACGCTCGATGTTCCCCTGGATCGGATCCCTTATTACCGGCGGGAACATCCGGAGCTGATTCGGATTAGTCCCTACCTGGCAGACTATTTCTACCGTCTGAACACCAATCGGAAACCATTGGATAATCCCAAGGTACGATTGGCCTTGAATCTGGCGGTGAATAGGGAGGAAATCGTTACGAACATCAGTCGAGCTAAACAGCCTCCCGAAACCGGTGTTGTACCGCCGGGGATGGCTGGTTATGAGCCGCTAGACACAATTCATTATGACCCCGAGCGAGCCCGGCAATTGCTGGCCGAAGCGGGTTATCCGAACGGTAAGGGGTTCCCAAAGTTCAATATCCTGATCAATACGCACGAAGCCCATCGGGTGATCGCCGAAGCGATCCAACAGATGTGGAAGCAAGAACTCAATATTGACGTCGGCATCGAGAATCAGGAATGGAAAGTGTACCTCCAAAGTCAGAATTCGATGAATTACGACATGATCCGTGGCGGATGGATCGGCGATTTCATGGATCCGGTCACATTTCTAATCGTTTGGACAACCGGGAACGGTAACAATGATACCGGCTGGAGCAATCCAACGTATGACCGGCTGATCGACCAAGCCGCGCATACTGGTGATCCGCCAAAGCGCTTCGATATTCTCCACGATGCGGAACGGCTTTTCCTCAGTGAGCCTGCCGTGGTCTGTATCTATTGGTACACTCGTGTCTATCTGCTCGATCCAAGTGTCAAGAACTGGTATCCACTGGCTCTGGATCTTCACAACTTCAAGTATATCGATTTGGAAACACCTGAGGAAAGTTCTGCCCCGAAATGAGTAACCGCGAATAGACACGAATTGGCGCGAACTAACTGAAAACAGAAACCTCAACCGTAGATGGATGCAGATAAAAACGACCTTGGAGTAATGGAGCGTTGGAGTACCGGAGTAATGAAGTGCTGGAAGGACATAGTGTCCGCGATGATTTGTCCTGGTTTGGAAAGCCGGATCTTCGCTGATGGATCCGATCACTCCGCTACTCCAATACTCCAGTACTCCACGAGCGTTAATCTGCGTCAATCTGCGGTTTGTCTTCCTCGCGTCTATTCGTGTCCGTTCGCGGTTGTAACCTAGTCCCATGATTAAAATTATCGTTGGCAGGTTGTTGCAGTTGATTCCGGTGCTGTGGATCCTGCTCACGCTGACGTTTTTCTTATCAAAAGAAACTCCCGGCGGACCGTTCAGCCAGGAGCGACAAGCCTCTCCTGAGGTGATTCAAAAATTAAACGCGTATTACGGTCTCGACAGACCGCTCTGGCAACAATACGTCGGTTATCTGCAGAAGATTGTTCGCTTGGATTTTGGTCCTTCTTACAGTTACCCGACCGAGAGTGTTAACGAAGTTATTCTGAGAGCCTTCCCCATATCGTTGCAGATCGGAACCTTGGCCTTTGTTTTGGCGCTCGCGATTGGCGTAACGGCGGGAACGATTGCTGCCGTTAACAAGAACACCGTTTGGGATTATTTGCCCATGGCATTGGCCATGGCCGGGATTTGTATCCCTACATTCGTGATGGGCCCCATTCTGGCTTTGATATTCGGGCTGCAGCTTAATCTTGCCCCGGTCAGCGGTTGGTATGGACTCGATTACACTCCGTTACCTCCCATGGTGATGCCCGCGGTAACTCTCGGCTTATTTTATTCTGCGTATGTCGCCAGGCTGACACGAGGAGGGATGTTGGATGTTCTTAACCAAGATTTCATCCGCACGGCTAAAGCCAAAGGTGTCCCGGGACATCAGATCGTTCTCAAACATGCGATGCGCGGCGGGCTGCTTCCCGTCGTCTCTTTCCTGGGCCCTGCTTTCGCCGGATTGATAACCGGTTCTTTCGTTGTAGAAAAGGTGTTCAATGTTCCTGGTCTCGGTCAGGAGTTTATTAAATCCGTCTTCAATCGAGACTATCCGTTGATCTTCGGTACCGTCGTTTTCTATGGCGCTTTGATCGTGCTTTTCAATCTTGTCTCGGACCTGCTTCAATTGGGCATGGATCCGCGCACCCGCCGCTAAGCAATGTCCACTGCACTAACCACCACGGCGGCGCCCGAAACCGAGATTATACACGGTTCTTCCCTGTGGAGTGATGCTTGGTTCCGCTTGAAGAAAAATAAGCTCGCGTTGTTCGGATTGGGCTTTTTTCTCTTCATGATTTGCATCTGCGTGCTTGGCCCTTTTGTTACCGGCTACCGATACGAAGACACCGATTTGCCGCTGAAGGCTAGTCCGCCACTAGATAAAATCATTTCGCGAGTCGAGACGCTAAAGAACGGTGAGGTAAAGGAGAAAAACCTGGCTCTGAGTAATATCGAGGACGAGTTCTTGGAGTTACCCCGACCGGAACGCAAAGCCATCGCGGCAAAGCTGGCAAACGGTGAGCAGTACACCGCCGGTAACGTCCGTTACCAACCCTCGAATCAGCGGCATTTTTTTGGTACTGATGCACTGGGACGCGATCTACTAACCCGAGTCCTGATCGGTGGCCGGATCTCGCTATCGGTCGGTTTTGCAGCGACGTTGGTTTCCGTTTTGATCGGGGTGACTTGGGGAGCAGCGGCGGGCTTTGTTGGCGGCAAGCTCGATAACGTGATGATGCGGATCGTGGATATCCTCTACGCGCTGCCTTTCACTGTAATCGTGATCCTCTTGATGGTAATGTTTGGGCGAAATTTCATCCTGCTTTTTGTTGCCATTGGCGCGGTAGAGTGGTTGACCATGGCCCGAATTGTTCGTGGCCAGATCATCTCACTGAAACATCAAGAGTTCGTTGACGCGGCGGTTTCTCTGGGACTCAGCGGCCCACGCATTCTTTTCCGACATCTGGTTCCTAATGTGGCGAGTTCGATCATTGTGTATGCCACATTGACGGTTCCAAATGTGATGCTGCTTGAGGCCGTGCTGAGCTTTCTGGGGCTAGGGGTTCCACCGCCGCTGAGCTCCTGGGGCGTCCTGATCAATGAAGGTGCGAGCGCGATCCAGACCAGTCCCTGGTTGCTATGGATCCCGGCTTCTTTCTTTTCTCTGACCCTCTTCTCTCTGAATTTCCTGGGTGATGGCCTGCGAGATGCTCTTGATCCGAAGTCAGCGAAAGACTAACCGCGAATGGACGCGAATAGAGAAAAAAACCAAAGCGAACCGCAGACCGACGCAGATAGGACCGAGTTGCTCTGTTCAAATCAGGAAAATTTGGCTGATTTTGGGCGTTGCCCGACGATTGCTTCTGAAGCTCCCCCTGCGAAAGAAATGAGTACCATCTAGAAAATCTATGGCGGAACCTTTTGAATGAATGCAATCGAAGCCAATTTTATCTGCGTAGATCTGCGTCCATCTGCTGTTCGTTTTCAGGTCTTTATTCGCGTTCATTCGTGTCCATTCGCGGTTAATATCCATGCCGTTACTTGAGGTAGAGAATCTGCGGACTTCGTTTTACACCCGGGCGGGCGTGGTCAGGGCTGTCGATGGAGTGTCGTTCTCGGTTGATGGCGGTGAGACATTAGGGATTGTTGGTGAATCCGGATCGGGTAAATCGGTCACCTGTTATTCTATTCTCGGGTTGGTTCCGCAGCCGCCGGGACGCATCGAATCTGGCAGTGCCAGATTTGACGGCGTTGATCTGCTAGCCTGTAAGGATAGCCAGCTGCGCCGGTTCCGCGGGAAACGGATCTCGATGATTTTCCAGGACCCGATGACGTCGTTAAATCCGTATCTTCGCGTGTCTGACCAGCTGATAGAGCCGCTGTTAGTTCATGAGAGAGTTAGCCGGAGGCAAGCGTTGAAAAGAGCGATTGCCAGCCTGGAGGAGGTGGGGATCCAGGATGCCGGCAGAAGAGTCCATCTTTATCCTCATCAATTCTCCGGAGGCATGCGACAACGCGTGATGATCGCAATGGCTCTGATAAATCGACCCGAAATTTTAATTGCTGATGAACCCACTACAGCGCTCGATGTCACGGTTCAGGCTCAAATTCTGGAACTGATTCGCCGGCGACAGCAGGACCTGGGAACGGCGATCATCTTTATTACTCATGATCTCGGCGTGGTGGCGTCGTTTTGTCGTCGAGTAAATGTGATGTACGCCGGGCGGGTTGTGGAATCGGGACTTACCGAGGATATCTTCGCGGCGCCGTTACATCCTTATAACGCAGCCTTGCAACAATCGATCCCGGCGCTGCACCGCAAAGGGGAATCGCTTTTTACTATACCGGGCGCCCCTCCGGACCTCAGCCGGAATATAAGCGGTTGTTCATTTGCCCCTCGCTGTCCGTTTGCCGTTGACCTTTGCCGGAACAGCCCGACCACTCTCGAAGAGCCGATCGCTGAGCACAGCACCGCGTGTTTGCGCGTGCTCCGCGGTGAGGTCAACGATCTCAGATTAAGACCTGCTCTCGCTGCTGTATGAAGGTTTTCCTTTCTCTCCGAGATCTCAAGACCCACTTTCCAATCTATCGGGGACTGGTAGCGCCTCGGCAGATCGGTTCAGTCAAAGCGGTGGACGGTGTAACCATCTCCCTGCAAAAAGGCGAAATCCTTGGATTGGTTGGTGAGTCTGGGTGCGGCAAATCGACTCTGGCGCGGACGGTTATGCAACTTGTCCGCAGCACGGATGGTGAAGTGTTTTTGCAGGGTAAGGGGCTTTCAGAGCTAAGTGCTCGCGCGGTTCGCGCCGCCAGAGTCGATTTTCAAATGATCTTCCAGGATCCTTACGCATCTCTCAATCCGCGGATGACCGTGTTCGATACTTTGTCGGAGGCGATCAGGAGTCGGCAGAAATGCCGGCGCAAAGAGATGGTAGCTAAGGTCGGCGAGCTAATGGAGATGGTGGGCTTACCGGCGAATCAGATGCTGCGATATCCGCACGAATTCTCTGGCGGCCAACGCCAACGCATCGCAATCGCGCGGGCATTAGCACCGCAACCAAAACTCGTGATCGCGGACGAGCCCGTGTCAGCCCTCGACGTATCGATTCAATCCCAAATCTTGAATCTGATCTTGAAATTATGCCGCGAGATGGAGCTCACCATGATTTTCATCTCTCACGACATTTCGGTGGTGAAATATATCTCTGACCGGATCGCAGTGATGTATTTAGGGAAGCTGGTTGAGATCGGGCCAGCTACCGAAGTGGTCGAACGCCCGTTACATCCGTACACCCGGGCATTGGTTAGCGCCGTCCCGATTCCCAATCCACAATTGGAGCGGCAACGCCAACGCATTGTTTTGCAAGGCGACCCGCCGTCGCCGCTGAATCCGCCGGCCGGTTGCAGTTTCCATCCTCGCTGTCCGTTTGCGATCGAGGAATGCAGACTCAAAGCTCCGGAACTGGCTGAAAAAGAGGCGCGCCGATTCGCTGCCTGTATTCGTGTCGGGGAAATCTAACCGCGAATAGACACGAAGGGGTACCGCGAATGGACATGAATGGACGCGAAGAAATAAAGGCGAACCGCGGAT
>JAFAZK010000191.1 GCA_019239825.1 Verrucomicrobiota bacterium
CTGGGACCATTTCCGAGAGCGGCTTCAAGGTGCCTACCAGACCGCTCTGAAACTGAAATCCAACGAGGTCGCAGCCGCGAAATGATTTCACCACAGAGACACAGAGAGCACGGAGAGAAAGACCAGAATTTTCACAACAAGGCCGCAAAGGCCACAAAGATTCGTGTCAAAAATCTGTCTTTGTGGCCTTTGCGGCCTTGCTGTGAACATGCAGTCTTCAGTGTCTCCGCGACCTTGTTGTGTGTAAATGAACCCTCGTGTCCTTAGTGTTGTAGTGAAATTTTCCACTGTGCTCTCTGTGTCTCTGTGGTGCAATCCGGATGAAATCGATCCTTATCGTACAGCTCAAACGGCTAGGTGACTTGATCCTCACCACGCCGGCGCTGGCGGCCTTGCGGAAAGAACATCCGGGATCGCAGGTCACACTTTTGATCGATCATTACAGCCGGGACTTGGCGCCAGCTCTGCAACACATCGATGAAGTCTTAGTCTATGAACGGAAACGTTCGTTTCCGATCTGGTTTCAATTGCTTCGGCGAGACTTCGATCTTTGTATCGATTGCACCGGGACCGATCGATCGGCACTGATCTCGTTCTTATCGAAAGCCTCTCATCGCGTGATTTCCCGCTCGGTCGCCCGGCACCGTTTGCGTTCTTGGGTCTACACAGAATTGGTCGATGTTTCCGTCCGCAACTGCCACACCATCGATCTTTATTTAAGCCTGGTTCGGTCGGGAAAAGACCTGTCGCGCAGTAGTCCCGCGGCCGCGGGAGAGGCGGATACGCCGAAGCCCGGGTTGGAGCTGTCTCTGCCGGCAGCGACTGTTAGCTCCGCTCAAAAAGTGAAGTCGAAGCTTGGCCTCCCCGGACCTTTTTTTGTTGTGCATCCAGGAACCGCTCGACGAGAAAAGTACTGGTTACCGGAACGTTGGGCCGAGGTTGTTCGCTATCTTCAGGATCGGTTACAGCTTCCCGCTGTCATCACCGGCGGCGCGGATTCCGAAGAATTCAAGCATATCGAAGCAATCAAAAGCTTTCTCGGTCCCGAGCCTTCGATAGCGAATGTAGCCGGCCGCCTCGACTTTCTCCTGACAGCAGCGTTGATTCGTGAAGCTGCCTTTTTTATCGGGGTCGACACCGCCGCCGCCCATGTCGCCTCCGCTTTTGAACGCCCACAAGTCGTTCTCTTCGGGCCAACCAATCCCTACCACTGGCATCCCACTCATGTACGGAGCAGAGTCGTGCGAGCCGGATTTGGGCCGAATTACGAGCCCCGCAATCCGCGGGAGAATGGCGAACCCATGACTGCGCTATCGACCGGCACCGTGATCGATGCTATTGAAAGCGTGCTGGGAGAGGGGGCTGCGGCCCGCTAAATGAATTTCACCACAGAGACACAGAGGACACGGAGAGAAGACAGAGATCTTCAAAACGAGGCCACGAAGGCCGCTAAGATGGGAACCAAAATATGCTTCTTTGTGGCCTTGGCGATCTTGCTGTGAACATCCAGTCTTCGGTGCCTTTGTGATCTTGTCCTGTAAATCGATCTCCGTGTCCTCTGCGTCTCTGTGGTGAATGTTTGATTGAATGAGTAAACCGAAATTTTCGCTTCGCGAATTCATCCGGAACGGGATAGGCCCGTACCGGGAGCTTTATCCGTTTCTCAAGCCGTACCGGCTTCAGTTTGGCCTGGCCCTGGCCTTTGGAGCATTGTTTGGCGCGGCCACTGGTCTTTTCCCTCTGGTCATGAACCAGGTGAATAAGTACGTATTTCCACAGGGTCACGACAGGGGAGCGATCTTGGCGGGAACCGACACCACCACCGGGGCCGACGTCAATGTCGCTATCCTTTATTGTTCGGTAATCCCGTTTATTTTTATTCTGCGCAGCACATTCGATTTCCTGAACAGCTACCTGATGGCCTGGGTCTCGCTGCGCGTGCTGACTGACCTCCGCTGCAAACTGTACCAGCACATCCTTTCCCAATCGCTGGAGTTTTTTAATAGAGAGCGCGCGGGTAACCTGATGTCACGGGTTATCAATGATACGCAAAAGGCACAAGCGGCGCTCACGAGCGTGAGCAGTGATCTCATTAAGCAACCGATCACCATCGTGACTGCGGCGTGCACGCTGCTCTATCTCGATTGGAAATTTACGATCGGCAGCTTGGTACTATTTCCGGCCTGTCTAGTTCCGATTCTGTTGTTCGGGAAGCGCGTCAAAAAGCAGGGCAAGCTCGAGGAGCAAAAAGTCGGGATTATGATGACGTCGCTTCAGGAAACGTTTTCCGGGATTCGCGTGATCAAAGCTTTTGCGCGCGAGGATCGGGAGTCGCAGCAGTTCAGTCAAATAAGCGAAGAGAATTTTCGCAATGCCACCAAAGTGCGCAAGGCGATAGAGATCGTGAGCCCGCTGGTAGAGGCGGTCGGCGCGGTTGGTGTTGGACTTGCGCTGTTCTACGTGTGGTACTTTCATCTGAGCGCTGCCAGGCTGATCGCTTTATTGATGGCCATGTTCTTTTTGTACGATCCAGCCAAAAAACTAAGCCGAATTCATCTGGTGATGCAGCAATGTTTTGTGGCCACGACGAACGTGTTTGAAATCATGCGGATGAAACCCGCTATAGAAGATCGGCCGGCCTCAGTATCGATTTCTGAGAGCAAAGGAGATATCCGCTTCGAGAACGTGACATTCCGTTACCGTCCCGAGTTGCCCTTGGCGCTCAGTAACCTCAATCTTCACATTGAGCCGGGGAAATATTTTGCCTTAGTCGGCGCCAGTGGCGCAGGGAAAAGCACCATCCTGTCGCTATTGCTTCGCTTCTATGAACCGGATTCTGGCGCCATTCTGTTAGATGGCCGAGATACTCGGACTATCACCCAAGAGTCGTTGCGCAACCAGATCGGGATAGTAACTCAGGATACGTTCCTCTTCCACAATAGCATCTTAAATAATATTCGTTATGGCCGGTTCAATGCTACCGAGGAAGAAGTGATCGCCGCGGCCAAAAGCGCCTTCGCGCACAATTTCATCACACAACAACCCAATGGTTACCACACGGTCATTGGGGATAAAGGTTGTCTTCTGTCCGGCGGCCAGCAGCAGCGGGTCTCCATCGCTCGCGCTTTGCTAAAGAACGCCCCTATTCTCTTGCTCGACGAAGCGATGTCCGCGTTGGACTCTGAGGCCGAGCGCGAAATTCAGGCGGCATTGGAGCGGCTAAGCGAAGGCCGAACCGTGATCGCTATTGCTCATCGACTTTCGACGGTGTTAAAGGCTGACCAAATCGTCGTGATGGATCGCGGCGAAATCCGTGAGACGGGAACTCATCGGCAGTTGCTGGAGACCTCAACGCTGTATCGCCGGCTTTACGATTTGCAATTTAATGTCCAGGCCGAAGAGCTGGCCAGTGTCGCCTAACCCGAGTAAGTGGCTGCTAACCCACGGGTGGGCTCGAACGACCAGCCCACCGTGAAACGTCGCGATTCTTGCAGTTACGGAGGTCCGATCCATTGAATCGCAACTTTCGTAAACGATCGAAAGCTTGCTTTACCTCCGGATCCGAAATGTATTTCTGCGCTTGCTCGGCAAATTTTGTGCCGATGGCATTCAACTCGGGTGCAAAGGTAACCAGTTTCTCTTGGGCCCGGTCGCACGTGGGTAGAGAAGCGGTACCATGGCTTTGATATAGCGTAGTCACTTGCGGGGCGAGGTCTCGCAGCGTGGCGGTCAATTCTTCGGTGGCTGCAGTGAAAGCAGTCACCGCATCTGCGAACTGATGCGCGTTGGCCGCTTGGTCGAGCTTCTGGCTGGATTGCCGGATTGCCTGGATGTAGGTGTCGACGGCGTGGGCGTAGTCGTCGCAGGGATCAGCCAGGGCCGATCCACTTATCAGTCCGCAGGCAATAAATAACATTACCCGATTCATGTTATGAATACGCCATTCTGTTAACAGGGCTCAAGCGGTCGGTCAATCACAAATTCCCTTTCTGCCCTCTTCAATTACAGATCTGTCATTTACGATCAAATCGAAATTCCGCCACGCGCCGAACCGGGGACAGTTCGCGTCCCGTGCCGTTCCAGTCGTTCGCAGGGTTTTCCTTCCTTTAGGGCTGGGTTACCAAGTCCGGATGATGTTTCCGCCAATACCTGGTCAACCCAGTAACGCTCATGCCAGCCGGGTCCGCCTGTTCGTAAGCCAGAAGGTCTGAGGGAGAAGCCCCTGCTGCTAACAACTGCCCCTCAGTAAAACGTTGGAACTCGGGCACTATCTCCTCGTCAGATTTGCCTTCCAACATCCGCTCCTTCATCCAAATCGCCCAATCCATAAGCCGAGTCTCCAATTCTGCCAGATGGACTTCCGGTTTCGTTTGCAAGCCGAAGTGAGTCAGGAAGAGCTGCACCGGGCTAAGTGCACGAATCCGGTTCAATGATTCTTTCCATTTACTAATGTTGACGTCCGGCGGGGGACAAGGAGGAAATATCGGTCCTTTCCCGATGACGACGCCGGCGACGTCTCCGGCAAATAAGATTTTATCAGATTCGAGCCAATAGGCGTTGTGATGTTGCGCGTGCCCGGGTGTTTCCAAGACGTTCAGTCTTAAGTCCGAAATCTTGATCTCTTGATTGTCAGCTGTGACCGCAACCGAGCTCGCTGGGAGTCCCTGAATTTCACCCCAAAGATAACCCATTCTCTCACCATAAATCCGAGTTGCGCTCGCCACCAATTTGCCCGGATCGATCATATGCGGCGCCCCGATTGGATGAACGTGGACCGTCGTTCCGAACTCCCGCTGCCACCGCCAAGCGCCGCCGTTATGATCGAGATGAATGTGGGTTGCCAGTAAGTGTTTCACATTCTTCGCGCCTAATCCGCGCTGATCCAGTTCGCGGACCACATTTTCAAAGACGGTTTCCGGCCCGCAATCGATCATGATCAAGGTGCCGTCACCCGCCTGGAGTACCGCGACGCAAATCACGTTTGGGGTATTTAAGTGAAGTGCATCAATCAGGTGAAGCATCCGCCATCGTCGCCAAGAGGAGCCGCGCAGTCAACGCCGGGAACGCCGGGGACGAAGAACGGGTGTCACTACGCCTATACGTTCTCTGTTCCCGGCGTTCCCAAGCTTTCCACTTGCCTCCGGCCTCAGACCGCCAAAAAATCAAAAAATGGATTTCAGTACGAAAACCGTCCTCGTTACCGGTGCCGGAAGTGGAATCGGTCGAGCCATCGCTGAGAGCTTTTCGCGCCTCAAGGCTCGGGTGCTTCTTCATGATATCAATCCGGCTGCCTCGGATTTGGCCGGTAAGATAGGCGCGGAGTTTGTCCCAGGAGACCTTAGCGACCCAGCCGCGGTCCGCCAGCTTGCCGCGGCCGCACTGGCAAAGGGCAAGGGTAGAATCGATATCCTGGTAAACAACGCCGGATTCCAACACATCGCCAAGATCGAGGAATTCCCCGAAGAAACTTTTACCACCATGATTCAGGTGATGCTGATAGCGCCCTTTCAGCTCATTCGGGCGGTTTTGCCGGGTATGAAACAGAACGGCTGGGGACGAATTATCAACGTGGCCAGCATCCACGCGGTTGTCGCCAGCCCCTTTAAGTCCGCCTACATCAGCGCCAAGCACGGTCTATTGGGGCTTACTCGTACGGTTGCTTTGGAGGCAGCGCCGTTCGGAGTCACGGTCAATGCCCTTTGTCCCGCCTATGTGCGGACACCGCTGGTCGAGAAACAGATTGCGGATCAAGCCCACGCCCATGGACTAACCGCGGAGGACGTCGTGCAAAAGGTCATGCTGGAACCGGCGGCTATAAAACGCTTGATAGAACCCTCGGAAATCGCTGATTTCGTAGTGTACCTCGCTTCGGAGCCCGGAGCGATTATCACCGGAAGCGCACAGATGCTCGATCTGGGATGGACAGCGAGATAAGTCTGTGAGAGGAGATTCGTGGTTTTTTTCGAGACGAGGTATTAAAGGTCGTCCGTGTTGTTTGGATCAGTCAGTATACATTTTGGTCGTAAATCTACCAAAACCCCGAAGGCAAATAATCGCGCCCTCGGGGGATCATTTGCCTGTCATAGCCTGGATCGTGTACAAATCCCTCACTCATTTGTACGCGATGCAGACTTGCGTAAGGAGGGGCAAATCCTTTATCGATAGCCAGTACCACCAGATGAAAAACATATTTCGCGGCCGGAGCACTTGCCGTTTTTGTCTTTGTTCAGCCCTTCTAGTACTTGGTTGGGTGCCAGCGTACGCGGATTTTCTTTGGTTCAAGCAGCAACAGAAGGCTCAGGTGACCGCTCCCAGCCAGCTGCTGAATAAGCAACAGCCGGCCGTCTTCAATCGCGAAGTATATGACCGGATGAACCCTGAGAATATCAACGTTCTCGTGTCCCTTTCGCGCCAGCGGTTGTACGCGACGGTGGGGAATGATGTCGCTATTGATAGCCCGATCTCTTCCGGCAAAGCTGCTCGCCGGACCCCGAGCGGCAATTTCACCGTCCTCCAAAAGGATCCCGATCATCGTTCGAGCGTCTACGGCAACTTTATCGATTCGAGCGGGCGGATTGTGCGCGGTGGGGTTAGCGCACTGATCGATGCGGCGCCCAGCGGCAGCCACTTTGAAGGGGCACCGATGAAATGGTTTATGCGGTTAACCTGGGAAGGTGTTGGCATGCATGTAGGAATACTACCAGGGTATCCCGCCTCGCACGGTTGTATCCGGCTACCAGCCGAAGTCGCACAGGCGTTATACACCAAAGTTAAGGTTGGCACTCCCGTAAAGGTAGTGGACTAAGCCAGCGCCGCCGGTAAATGCGTCAGGCATTTACCGGCGGCGCTGGCTATGGCAAAAATGACCTCGCTGTCGCGAGATCATTTTTGCAGTTCTGCGAATAGGCTACAACCACAGTAATTCATCTTACAACGAAAGCGTTGTTAAATGCACGGATCAACTAAGCGCAGATGTCGAATGGCGCTTTTACACAAAAATGGGGCAGTTTTGACCAAGTGCTGGAGAATGGTCCGGCTTAGCCGGAGTATTCTCCAGCCATAGCCTGCGCTTCTGCCAAATGATTGATGCATTTGGCAGAGGCGCAGGCTCTTGACAGATTTGTTCCCCCAACTGATAGGATTGCATTAATGTCATCTCCCCTCAGGCTTAACTTCTCTAAGTTCCCCGAAGGCGGGCTGCTGATCGTTATCGTTGTCTTAGGAATTCTGCTCTCGGTTTTTGGTGGCGAGGTTCAACGCCCGAAGATGATCCAGGGACCCGACGGTCAAATGACCCGCGCCATGGAGAAAGACGCGTCGGGGCAGGAAGTGCCGGCATTCGTTAAGGTAAACAATTTTTTTAATGCGGAAACACTCACGCAAATCGCAAAGGACACCAGCTTCTTTGCCATAATGGCCGTCGGTGTGACCGCGGTGATTATTACGGCCGGAATCGATCTGTCTGTCGGATCGGTCTATGCGTTAGCGGCGGTTTGTGGTGCGATGTTCATGAATCAGTTCGCCGATGCCGGTCCTTGGGCCGCCGTCGGGGGCGTATTGGTTACGATCGCAGTCTCCCTTATCTGCGGGGCGCTGAATGGTGTTATGATCGTCGCGTTCAATCTTCACCCGTTCATAATCACCTTGGGTACAATGGCGATCTATCGCGGTATCGCCTTTGTTCTGACCAACGGACAATCTATCGGTGGGTTTCCCGAAGGCTTTCGTGATTTTGTGCGGCAGGGAGTGATTGGCGATCTCAGCCTGGTGCCCCTGATAGTAATGATTTTGGTTTGTATCGTGGGCGGAATTTTCCTGTCCAAGATGGTAGTCGGCCGGCAAGTTTATGCCATCGGAGGAAACGAGGTAGCCAGCCGATATAGCGGGATTCGGGTCGCTCGCGTGAAGCTGCTTGTCTACATCATCGGAGGAGCTACTGCCGGTATCGCGGCGGTGCTAGCGCTGGGATATTACGGAGCAGCGTCATCTGGCGATGGACAAGGCTATGAGTTGACGGTGATTGCGGGGGCAGTCGTCGGCGGTGCTTCGCTATTCGGAGGTAAAGGTAGTGCGCTCGGCGCTGTTTTAGGAGCGGTTATTCTGCAGATGATCGCGACGGGTATCGTTATTATCGGTATCCCGCAGAGCTATAGTCAGATTGTAACCGGTGTCGTTGTTATTACCGCGGTGCTGCTTGACCAATTCAATCGCTGGATCAGCAACCGCCGTCTGCTGGCTCAAACGGCCCATGCCAAGAAAGAGGCCGTCGAGACGACTACTCCTGCCGTGCCAGTTAAATAATTTTAGGTTAGCCAAACGTTCTCCCAACCCCCAAAAACATGATAAAAAAAGCAACACTAACAGTTACAAGCCTTGTCGGCTTGTTGGCAGCAACTAGCTTTGCTGCCGAGAAAACATACGTCTTCGGCATTGTCGCCAAGTCGAATAATAACCCGGTCTTCCAAGCCGCGAAGACTGGGGCTGAGGACGAAGCCAAGAAAGTAAGCCAGGAACACGGCGTTAACGTTAAGATCGATTGGCGCACACCGAACGAGGAAGATCCTCAGAAACAGGTGCAAGCTATCGAACAGTTAGTTAACGAAGGTGCTTCTGGTATTGCGGTCAGCTGCTCCGACGCAAACAAATTGACTGATGCGATTAATAGCGCAGTCAAAAAAGGCGTTCCGGTGGTCTGCTTTGATTCGGATGCTCCCAAGAGCAAACGTTTAGCGGACTTCGGAACCGACGATATCGACTGCGGTCACAAAGTAATGGAGCAGCTGGGCAAAGAGATGGGCGGTAAAGGTGTCGTAGCCATCCTGGCCGGCAACCAGAACGCGCCGAACCTCCAGAAGCGAGTCCAAGGCGTCAAAGAAGAAGCGAAGAAGGATTATCCTGATATCAAGATCCTTGATACCTTCTACCATAAGGAAACCCCGCAGGACGCCGCGGCCGAAGTAGAGACCGTACAGCAGGCACATCCGGAAATCACGGGATGGGCGATGGTTGGTGGCTGGCCGCTGTTCACCGACAATGCGCTGAAGTTTGCACCAGGTTCAGTAAAGGTAGTTGCGGTCGACGCGCTGCCGGCCGAGCTGGGTTATCTGCGCGACGGTCACGTTCAAGTTTTGTTGGCCCAACAGGTTTACGAGTGGGGAACCACTTCGGTTGACCTGCTCTATGCCAAGGCTGCTGAGAACAAGAATCCGCCAGCCAGCTTCGTTAAGGCCGACTTGATTCCTGTTACCAAAGACAACGTCGACGAGTTCGCGAAAAACTGGGACAAGTGGCTGCCTAAGAAGTAAGGCCCAAGCCAATTTGTTGCTCCCGGAGTCGTTTGGCTCCGGGAGCAACGCGAAAAAGTAATCAGTAATCAGTAAAACAGTAATCAGTTTTATTCAGCGAGACACGACAGCTTACCAAGCAGCCGTTTTACTGATTACTGACATACTGATTACTGATTACTCTCCGCGCCACGTCCACCGCTCACTTTGCAGCTATGCCGTTCCTGACCGTCGAACACATTACCAAGTTCTTCCCTGGCGTGCGGGCTCTAGACGACGTTTCGGTCCAATTCGAAAAAGGATCGGTTCATGCCTTGATGGGTGAAAACGGTGCTGGCAAGAGCACATTGGGAAAGATTATTGGCGGAATTTACACTCCGGATCAGGGGACGATTACCATCGATGGCCAAGAAGTTCGACCGACCGATCCGCTAACCGCGCAAAAGCTGGGTGTCGCCATCGTCCATCAAGAATTAGTGTTCTGTCCCAACCTGAGTATTGCGGAGAATCTTCAACTTGGGACTATGCCGGCGAAACGCGGTTTCGTCGAACGCGGTAAGTTGCGCGAACGCGCTCAATCCCTCATGAGCGAGATCGGGGTAGACATTGATGTGAATACCCTGATAGCCCAGTTAACCACCGGCCAGGAACAGATGGTGCAGATCGCGGCAGCCGTGGGGATTAACGCGAATATCATCATTTTTGACGAGCCGACGAGTTCGCTTTCGGTCAATGAGACCAAGCATTTGTTCGATCTTATCGGCCGCCTAAAGGCTCGGGGCACCACTATGATTTACGTGTCCCATCGTATGGAAGAAATCTTTCAGATCGCCGACACGGTTACGGTGCTTCGAGATGGACGGCATGTGGCGACCGAAGCAATCGCGGAAACCAACCGTGAGCGATTGATCCGGCAAATGGTGGGTCGAGATGTGTTAATACAGCGGCCAAACCATCTCGATCTAAAGCCGGGTGAAGAAGTATTACGCGTAGAGAACCTCTCATCCATGGGCCAATTCGAGAATGTGTCATTCTCAGTTCGCCGCAATGAGATTGTAGGCATGGCGGGCTTGGTGGGCGCAGGTCGAACGGCGGTAGCGAAAGCGATTTTCGGGTTAGATAAACGAACGACCGGGAATGTTTATATCAAAGGAAAACGCCTGATCTTAGGTAATGTGAACCGCTCAATGAGAGAGCGAATCGGGTACCTGCCCGAGGACCGAAAGAAAGAGGGCTTGGTACTGATGATGAATATCTCGGACAACGTTTCGTTACCGCACCTCCACACGTTTAGTCGGTTCGGATTCGTGGATGAACGGCGCGAAATTGCCGAAGTAGAAAAGCTAACCAAGCGACTACGAGTGAAAGCGCCGTCCCTTGATTCGGTGACAGCCGGATTAAGTGGCGGTAATCAACAAAAAGTAGCCATAGCCAAATGGCTGGCACGTAGCTGCGATCTGCTGATTGTTGATGAACCAACCCGTGGGGTTGATGTGGGAGCGAAGGCGGAGATCTATCAGCTTTTGGACGAAGTTGCTTGCCAGGGGGTAGCCATCCTGATGATCTCCTCAGAGTTGCCCGAACTGCTCAGTCTCAGCGGGAGGATCATCGCGATGCGCGAAGGGTTCGTAACCGGAGAGCTGCCATATGAACAGTTTGCGCAGGAAAGCGTGCTGAATTTGATGGCGTAGCGACGTCGGCGGATGGCCTGATTTGGTCGGGCGAGGCTCCCGAATGGCTTAATAGCTTTACCAGAGCTGCGATCTTATCTGACCGCTGACCGTGCTATTCAAAACCGCTGCCGAGCCGTTAGTGTGGCGGAAGAAGTCTGCCGAATGATCCAATATCGCCAAATGACTCTGCCGTCTTCATCTGAGCTGACCGGGCTACGCCGAACCGATGTCGAACCGTTGGTCGAGTGTTGCGACGTTACCACCCGGGATGATGCTACCACACGAAGGGAACGGCTCGGCGAGCTCTTAGGCGTCATGCACTTTGTGACCGATCAGCCCGGCATTCCGTGCTAGCCGTGTTAAGCCATTCGGGAGCCTCGCCCCACCAAATGAGAGCATCGGTCGCCTCCGACATCTCAGCAATCATCTCCTAATGCCCCAGCAAATGTTTCCTCAACATATCCAGCGCCGACTGCGTCACCATCTGCTTAAACGTTAACCGATCCGTCGGAAAGAACAGGTGTTCCACCTGAGACGGTGCATCTGCCGCTGCGAGTCCCACGAATACCGTGCCGACCGGTTTTTCCGAGGTCCCTCCGTCGGGTCCGGCAATGCCCGTCGTTGACAGTGCATAGGTCGTCCCGGCCCGTTGCCGAGCTCCCTCAGCCATCGCTTGCGCCACCTCTGTGCTCACCGCGCCGACCCGGTCTAAGAGCTCCGCTGGGACGCCCAACGTGCGGGTCTTCGCTGCGTTTGCGTAGGTTACATTTCCCTCCAGAAAAACCGCTGACGATCCCGGAACATTCGTGAACCGATTTGCCAACAAGCCGCCCGTACATGATTCGGCCACAGCGACGGTTGCTCCTCGTTGCGTTAGCAGCCGCACGACAACCGATTCAAGCTCGGTTCCGTCTTCACTCACGATGTGGTCGGAAAGACGTGCACGAACGATCTCGGTTCCTCGAAGCACAGTTCGCAGAGGTCCGACCAACCGCAGATCCAATTCACCGACCCGGGCGCAGTAACCCAGCTCCAAATTTTCGATGGCGGCAAGGTCTTCGCCGATCAACTCTTGGGTGTAAGATTCACCTAGACCGACCGTCCGAAATACCGCTGCCGTCAGATCGATGGTTCCAGCTAACGTCCGAACGATAGGAGTTACATACCGCTCAAACATCGGGCGCAACTCCCGGGGTGGACCGGGCAAAAGGATCAAGTGTGGCAGTCTGTCGGTGGCCGGAACGTAAAGCCCCGGCGCTGTACCGTGGTCATTTGGCAAAACCTGGGCGCCTTTCGGGACGTAAGCTTGCCGGGATATAGGATCTGTCAGCCGTAATCCGCGCTTTTCGAATCGCTCTCGGATTTTAGCGAAGATGGTTTCATCGTACTCGAGAGGACGTCCGGTTAGCTCAGCGACAATTTCTCGGGTAACATCGTCGGTGGTGGGTCCGAGACCTCCGGTGATCAGTATCAATCGGCACCGTTGCGCTGCATCAAGAATCGCATCGCGGATTGCATAGCCATCGGGAACGGTTGTCTGGCGCGTGATCCGTAACCCCAGCGAGAACAGTTGTTGGCCAAGAAATGCCAAGTGCGTATTCACGACCGAACCGAAAAGTAGCTCGGTGCCGGTATTGATCAGTTCGACTGCTTTTCCATGTGGAGCAGCGTTGTCTTCGGGCCCAATGGACGATGTCATGAGTCTTTAACGAGCGACAGCCAATTCGACACCATCCCACGATATTCCTGAAGTTCTTCGTGTTCTAGGATGTAAAGCAGGTTGGAAAGGATATGTGCGAGGATCACCTTCGGCGAGACCACTGCCGAGATCGCACCAATCGATTCGTCTCTTTTATCATGAAGCGCTTTCAGACAATCTTGATACCGCAGAATACGCCCTCCTTCAAAGGGGTCGAACAGCTGTCCCTGGTAGCGAACCAAAAAATGTCCGGGTAGGTCAACCCCGGTAACCTCAATTCCGGCCCGTCTGCCAACAAAGAGATAAATCAGGGCTAGCGATGTGGGGATTCCTCGTCGTGAATCGATCACACAAGGCAGCAAAGAGTTTCGAATGCTGTAATAATCGTCGGAATTGCCACGAAAACCGAGGTAATTGCCGAAGAAATCAGTCAGGAACCCTAGCTGCTCGGCTTCAGAATTGTATGCCTCGTTCCGGCGGCGCATTTCATCTGCCCATTCGTCCAAAATTCCCCGGTAACGAGCCAAATTGATTGCCGGCAGAAAGACTTTGGCGAGCAACCAGCAAATTTCTTCGAGATCGTTCAGGGACGAAATCGAACCACAGGTTTTCGTGAACTGTTGGCGCGCATCGGTGACCTCGATCTCTGTCACCAACTCGCGGATAATTTTAGCGAGTTTTCCGCTCGAGCCGGTCATGAGGTCGACCAGATCAGCAACGTTCTGGGCACCTCCTGCGAGGAGTTGCTGCTTCGTCAATTCCACCGTTGCCGGATCATCATCCAACAACAGCTTAGCAATAGCCTTATGCTGGCGGAACATAGGGGGAACATCGTTTGCGGTTCACCGTTTTACCGTTCACCGTTGGCGTTTCGCGGTATTCTCGTTCTCCCGACTTCGCCCCGTCGTCTGAAACTCTGGGAGGCTATGTCGGGCAAGCTGTCCTCGTCGTCCTGGTTTGGGCGCAGTTGCCAGTTCACGGTATGCAATGACCACCTCTCACTTCTCACAGCTCGCGCCGTTATAGCGCGAGCCGAGGCGCGTCGCTCCACAAGTTCTCCAGTGCGTAAAAGTCACGTTTATCACTGTGAAAAATATGCACCAAAACGTCTGAGTAATCGATCACGATCCACTGGCTGTTTGGTGATCCCTCTGAGGCCAGCGGGGACAAACCGTGTTCCTTGTGAAGGCCTTCCCGAATACCTGAGCTAACCGCTTTTAGGTGCGGCTCCGAGGTCCCCGAGCAAATGACGAAATAGTCGGTGAAACTGGAAATTCCCCGGAGGTCGAGAATAACGATATCCTCCGCCTTCTTATCTCCCGCCAGCTCCGCGCACTGGCGCGCTAACTCCTCAGGGCCGATACGCGCTCTCCTTGGTAAAGTTGGTGCTGCTCAATATAATGTTTAACCGACTCCGGAACCAAATAAGTGATCGATTCCTGATTCGCAACTCGGTTTCTGATCTCCGTAGACGAGATTTCTATCCTCCGCTGCACAACCGGATATTCCGGGGATTGGAAATCCTCGGAGCGACTGAGAACGACAAAATAGACTAGCTTCTTCAGCTCCTCGAATCGATGCCATTCGGTCAAACGATCAGCATTGTCTTCTCCGACCAGGAAGAAAAGCTCTGCTCCGGGATCCCGGTTACGGAACATCTTGACGGTGTCGATGGAGTAGGAAACTCCGCCGCGCTCGATCTCGATTGCATCCACCGAAAAACGGTCTTCACCCGCGATCGCCAACCGGAGCATGGCCAAACGGTCGCCGGCCGGAGCAGAGTGATTCTGAATCTTGAATGGCGATTCAGCGGCGGGGACAAAAACGAGCTGATCCAGCTTGAACTCTTCCAAGGCTTGCCGGGCTAAGATCAAATGGCCGTGGTGAACCGGATTGAATGTGCCGCCGTAGATCCCTATCCTCATATAGAAACGCCGTGAACGCCGGGAGCGCCGCTACCGCCGGGAACGGTGGCTTGCTCAACAAAGCTGATCGATCGTGGAGCCTTAAAACAAAGTCGGAGAGCGCTGCCGCTGGAAGCGGGGGAGACTGTTCCCGACGCTGTCGGCGTTCCCGGCGTTAACTTTGTGATGGTCAATGTTCCGTCCTCCCGTATCATTGCATCCCAAGCCTATGGAACGAAACCATTTGGGTCAACTGCTGCTAGTGGGAGTTCCCGCGCCCGAGCTGGATGTAGACACCGCAAAACTGTTTCGGCGGATCCAGCCGGGTGGCTTTGTCTTATTCGGCCGGAATGTAAAATCCGCCAAGCAGCTGCGACAGTTGGTCGACGATTTGCGAGACTTAAGCCAGGAGGAGCCGATCGTTGCAATCGACCAGGAGGGCGGCCGGGTTTCGCGTCTCAAAATGATCGGGAACGAGCCTCCGAATGCACAACAGTTACGTGAAAAAGGCGACGAATCTCTGATCCGGGCTCACGGTGAACTCACCGGAGAGTTGTTGCGACTATTCGGTTTCAATCTCGATCTTTGCCCGGTGCTCGATATCTCCTTCGACGATGAAGCTGACAACTCGCTGCGCGGCCGTTGTTGGGGAACGAGCGTTCAGCAGGTTGTCCGGTTCGCCGGTGTCTTCAACCAAGCACTGCTTTCCACGGGTGTTCTCACTTGTGGCAAGCATTTTCCTGGTTACGCGGCTGCCGGGCTTGATCCTCATCACGATCTGCCGCGAATCGACCGATCTCTGGCTGAGCTTGAAGCCTGCGAGCTAGGGATTTTCCGGGCGTTCCGGAACCAGGTCAGCAGCATGATGATCGGGCACGCTTGGTACAGCGCATTTGATGCTGACAAACTGCCGGCTTCACTTTCAGTTAACGTAGTCACTAAGCTTCTCAAAGAGGATCTGCATTTCGAGGGGCTAACCATGACGGATGATCTCGACATGGGCGCCATCATCAACGAATCCGGGTTCGGAGAGACTATTTCACGGGCAATGGCGGCTGGAAACGATATGGCCATGATCTGCCATCGGGTTGCCATGGCCGAAGAAGCCATGACCATTCTCGGCCAACTCGACCGCCCTTTGATCGAACGTGCCTTGGAGGCGGTGTCCGGTTTCAAGCGCGGGCTCGTGCGTCCCACTCCCTTCTCAGAAGCACGGTTTCGCGAGCTCGACCAACGGGTCTGGGATCTAAGGGTTGCAACCCTCGGAGCAGAAAAAGCGGCCCAGCGCAGCCCTGACGACGGCAAACGCTCCCCGGTGGAGGTGTATTAGCGTTTGGCGTTCGGCGTTCCACGTTTGGCGCTCGGCGGTTGTTCCCCCCGCTCATATAAGTCCTATTGGTCGTATAGGTCCCGTCCGTCGTAGCCCCCTAGTTGCCCGATCTTCCGCTGACGATGTTCGCTAGACCGCTGCCGCCCAAAACGCCAAAATGCGAACTCTAGTTTGAACTGCTGCCATCAACACCTATTATATGGCAAGGAATGCTGGCTGAAATCGAACAGCTCTTGGTCGTTCAGGATCACGATACAAACATCAAAGCCCTTCAAAACGAGCTCCAGACGCTTCCATTCGAACAAAACCGATTGGAAAAAGCGATTCAGGATCGCACCGGAGCTTTAGAACGCATCCGGCAGCGAGCAAAAGAAATCGAGGTCGAACGGAAAAAGCTTGAATTGGATGCAAGTACTCGGCGCGACCAAATCGCGAAGTATAAGACTCAACAGTTTCAGACGCGCAAAAATGACGAATTTCAGGCCCTCGGTAACGAGATCGCGCGATTAGAAAAAGAAATCAGCCACACAGAAGATCACGAAATTGATCTCATGGAACAGGCTGAGAATACGGGCCGCGAAATCCAGCGGGCAGAATCGGATTTCAAAGTCGAGCAAGCTCAGCTTCAACAGCAACTGGTTGCGCTTAAACAGAAGGGTGAACTTCTTACCAAAACGCTTGAAGAAACTAAGGCTGCCCGGCAAAAGGCCGGCGCCGCCGTTGCTGATCAGGAGCTGCTCGGGCGGTACGAACGAATTTTTCAATCAAAAGGCGGAAGTGCGGTGGTGCCAATCGAACACGAAGTTTGTATGGGGTGCCACATGAAGAACACCACCACGAATGTTCATCGGGCAAAACTGGCGCGCGAGATAGTCTACTGCGAGCATTGCGGCAGGATGCTCTATTGATACTCAATGTCTCAACCGCCCCAACGCAGCGGATGTGGCTGCTGCGGTTGCCTCGGCTGCTTAGGTACGGTTGTATTGGTACTGGTGCTCGCGGTAGCCGCCCTGGTCTTCCTTTTGTATCAAACCGCCGGCAGCGATCGTCCATCCCGGTCGCCGGCGTTGGCGGTAAATCAAGAGGTCTACGTTTCGGCTCGAAAAAAGTGGGACGACTTCAATCGGGACAGTTCTATCCGGGTCCTGACCCTGTCTGACGCGGAGACTAATTCGCTACTGGCGAAAGCGCCCGAGCTGGGCTTCCTCGCTGGTGGAGCAACGGTCACCTCCCGTGAAAATGGGATTCAATTACAACTGAGTGTGCCGGTCAAAATCATCCCATTCTACACAAAATATATTAACGCCGACGTGTTCCTGCGCCCGATCATCACCGGCGAAAACGTCGACCTTAATATATACGGCGTCGACGCAGAAGGCCGGCCGCTGGATGCCGCCTCGCTGCAAAGATTCAAATCACAAGCGCAGCGTGCCATTGACATGCTTCTCACCGGCGTGAACCAATGGGAAGGTCCTCGCGCCATCCACGAAATCCGACTGCAAAACGGATCCATCGCGTTGTTGAGGTGAGGGGAGGGGAACCGAAACGGCGATGGGACGAATGGGCGAAACGGCGAATGGGGCGTGGTGGAAACGGCGAGCGGTAGGGCGATAAACTCGGCGCCGCTGCTGGTGTGGTTGCTGTTCGCGCTGTTGCGCGCCGGTTTTGAGCGGTTTGGCGCGGCGTGGCGATCACGGACTTTCGGCTAAGAACTGAAGACCGTTCCGTTTTCCTGGGCGGTATCACAACCCACGCCGCGGCTCAAAACCGGCGCGGATTGGCGTCGCAAAGGAACGAAATCTTCGGCGCGCCGAGTTTTTCGCCCTACCATTCACCGGTTCCCGCGCCCATTCGCCCATTCGCCGGTGCGCCCGCTCGCCCATTCGCCGTTTCCCCCAGCGCCTCCGCCATTGCATCCGGCCTCTCGACGTGCAATATCCGGGCTCAGTGGCAACGCAACGGAAACCAAAGAGCCAGGCCGGAGCAAATACCCGGTTTTTCGCCGTCGTCGGCTCAGACGAGGGCGCCGTTAAGAAGCGAGCCCACGAACTGGCTGCGGAGCTGGCTCCGAAGGATGCAGGTGATTTTGGCGTCGACCTGCTGGATGGCGCAGTGGAAAATACGGATCAAGCCGTAACCCGAATCCACGAAACCGTACAGGCGATCCAGACCTTGCCGTTCTTTGGTTCCGAAAAGCTGGTCTGGCTGAAGGACGTCAACTTTTTGGGTGATTCGACGGCGGGTCGTTCTACGCACGTACAAACTGCTCTGGAACAATTGAAAGAGATTCTGTCAGACGGGTTACCATCGGATGTAACGGTTCTTTTGAGTGCAACCGAAGTCGATAAGCGGCGCTCGTTCTATAAGGCGATCTCGAAGCTGGGGCGATTCGAGCAGCTTGATCGTATTGATACGAGTAAGTCGGGATGGGAAGAAGCGGTTGAGGGCATGGCCCAACATATGGCGGGCCAGAGAAGGCTCAGGTTCCAGCCGGACGCGTTAGAGGCGTTTGCCAGACTCGCAGGAGCTGACTCGCGGCAGATCGAGAACGAGATCGAGAAGATCGATCTGTTTCTCGGCGGTGATGTTGCCGAGCCATTGCAACCTCAAGATAGCAGGGAAATCAGCCTCGAAATCGTTCGACGGCTAGTTGCGAAGACTGCAACCGGTGTGATCTGGGAATTAGGCAATGCCATCGCCCGCCGCAACCTGAGTGAAGCATTGGACTTGCTGCAACAGCTCTTATTCCAAGGGGAAACCGCGATGGGCATTCTGTTTGCCGCGATTATCCCGACCGTGCGCAATCTTCTCGCCGTTAAAGAACTGTGCGTTACCAACGGGCTAAGGCCCCCTCAAGCCCCTTTCCAGTTCGGACCCATGATCAACCGTCTGCCGGAGTCAGCTGTTTCTTTTCTCCCCAGGAAGAAAGACGGGAGCATAAATGCCTACGCCCTGGGATTGGCAGCTTGCGAGGTTCATCGGTTTTCTATCGAAGAACTTCAGCAAGGGCTCAAAGATTGCTTGACCGCGAATATCCGGCTGGTGACAACCCAACTGGAGCCCAAGCTGATCCTGAGCGACCTCTTGGTTAAGCTCTTAGCGTGAACCCCATTTCGTTCTCGCCCTCGGATCCGTCAGGGCACCCTGGCTTTAATCCGCAACCTATGGCCCCTGGGAACCTCGCGATCAACGACCCGTTGTGACTCCTCCGCCCTTGTGATAGGGTTTTAGAAATGATTTCAACGTTGGGCTTGAGGGCATCAGAGCCTTCGATTCTTACGGCCGCCAATCTAGGGCGGTCAGTTCTCTAACTTCTCAGGGAACTTCTTGATGGAACCGCATTCTGTGGCGAATCTGAGTTGTGCGTCTTCCAACAAACGGAGGGCATCGGCGTTTGCTTCGCGAAGCGTTTTTAGCCGGGTCTGTAATGGATTCTTGACCGCATTTGAACAGGTCACTCGCGCCGCCGGCCGGCGGCCAAACGTAAGTACCCTTCTTTCAATCGCCGAGCGGCAGACCGGCCTGAACGACTTTGGCGATCACCGCTTCTTGGAAGCGATGGCTTTTCTCGTGGAATCAGTCGAACGCGAAGCCAAGTTGAATGCTCTCGGGCGATTCGTTTTCGTTGAACATGTTGTCCAGCTCTTACGCAATCGGCTTTACCTTGAACTGGACTGGAAACTGGATCCGACGATCAGCCTCCGGAGAATTCCGAAGCCGGTATTTATCACCGGATTACCACGAACGGGCACGACCCTGTTACATAGCTTGCTCGCCCAGGACGCGGAAATATTTGCCGCCCCACTTACCTGGGAGATGATTTACCCTTCAGCCGCTCAAGGTGACGACCGTCTCCGCATTCGCCGGACCGAGAGCCAATTGAAATGGTTCGAGCTACTGGTGCCTGGACTTAAGACAATTCACCCGGTCGCAGCCGAGCTACCACAGGAGTGTGTGGCGATCATGAGCCACTGCTTCATGAGCGAGGAATTCGATACCATGTTTGACCTGCCTGGGTACGAGTCTTGGGTGGAAGGGCAGGATCAACGCGAAACCTACGCGTTTCACAAGCGGTTTCTCCAACAGCTGCGCCGGGGAGCTCCGGAGCGCCGTTTCGTGTTGAAAGCGCCTGCTCATCTACGTTCGGTTGAAGCGATCTTGGACGTCTATCCTGATGCACATATCATTCACACCCATAGGCATCCGGCCCAAGTTGTTCCGTCACTGTCCAGCCTGATCGTGACGTTGAAAGGCGCCTTCAGCTACAATATCAACCCAATTGAATCTGGACCTGGCGCCGTCGATTATTGCCTCAGGAATCTGCGGAAGTTTTTCCCCAGCCTGGAACGCCTTTCGCCAAACGTTTATACCGACGTTGCTTATCTCGACTTGGTACGGGATCCGATGGGCATGGTTCGCCAGATTTACGCTAGACTCGGCGAGCAGTTGTCTCCGCAAGCCGAGGCAAAAATGCAACGGTTCTTGGCGGAAAATCCCCAAGGAAAATGGGGACGCCATAAGTACTCGTTGGCTGACTTTGGCCTACAACGCGAGACAATCGACGAGCAGTTCCGCTTTTACACGGAGCGATACGATATGGATGCCCGCGGCCGCGTGACCAGTAATCAGTAGGCCAGTCATCAGTAATCAGTTTTGAGGGCCTCAGACCGGTTATTGCCGGTCTCCGGACTGATTACTGTCATGCTGATTACTGCTTACTCCCCTTCTTGCGTTAACGTATCCGTGGACCGAAGTTACCCCGGCGCGGTGACTGGGAATAAAACAGGAGCCCGGATCCTCACCCAGGTAGGTCATGATCCGTCAGCTCTACCTCTTTGCCGGCATCGCGATTTTACTAAGTCCCGGCCTGGTCTGGAGCCAGTCCACGAATCATCCTAACGATATG